>CAZTSA010000197.1:0-1524 GCA_964616885.1 uncultured Clostridia bacterium | reverse complement strand
AGAATGGAAACTAAAAGGCGGCAACCATTTCTATTGCCAAGGAAGAAGCGGTCAAGTGATGGGGGATGTTTTAAGGCCTATAACTACACGACCAATTCATTCTCAAGAAACTGCTACCAATTCTACTCCTGCAGACCAAACTATAAATGGAGAATATTGTGCTGGTAAGCGGCATTTTGATTGCTCTGGCCTTGTCCACTGGGTTTATAATCAAGTGGATGTTAAGGTTCAACGGCTAACCGCTTCGCAATATTTTGACCTATGCAAAAAAATCACTCGAAACCAGCTGAACAGGGGAGATCTGGTTTTCCTTAAAGATTCTAAAGGTGAAATTCACCATGTGGGTATTCTTTATTCGATGGATGCTAGCAATAAAATAATCGTAGAAGCAAGAGGAGCTATTTATGGAGTTGTCACCAGAACCTTTGCACAATGGATAGCGACAGGCGAAACCGTTCTCTACGGTGACTTATTAAGCCAACTACAACGCGCGCGAAGATAGGGGAGATTAAGCATGGCTTCTGTGGAAGAGGTCCTGAAGAAATTAAGGGCTAGGGCTAGGCCTGATCAGTTGGAAGGGATGGCCCAATACGGTATGGTAGATGAAGGAAGGTTGGGAGTATCTGTCCCCGACATGCGAAAGATAGCGAAAGAATTGGGGAAGGACCACAAGCTTGCCCTCGATTTATGGGAGACAGGGATACCTGAAGCAAAGATTGTAGCAGCGATGATTGACGAGCCTGAGAAGTTGACAGAAAGGCAGATGGAGGACTGGGTGAAGGGCATCAACTCTTGGGATATCTGCGATCAGGTGTGCATGAACCTTTTCGAAAAGACCCCTCTCGCGTTGAAGAAAATTCTCGACTGGTCCGAACGGGAAGAGGAGTTCATCAAAAGGACCGCTTTTGCGCTGATAGCCTGTCTGGCGTGGCATGACAAAGGGGCAAAAGACGAAGAATTTATCAAGTTATTTCCAGTGATAAAGCGCGGAGCCACAGACGAGCGGAACCTCGTGAAGAAGGCTGTCAACTGGGCGCTGAGGAACATCGGGAAAAGGAATCCATACCTGAACAAAGCCGCCTTAAAGGCCGCCGAGGAAATTCAGCGAATTGATTCCAAGGCTGCCCACTGGATCGCCTCTGATGCCATCAGGGAACTCGAGAGCGATGCTGTCCAGAGAAGGCTGAAAAGCAAGTAATAACAGGTACAGAGATGGATTAGAAATCCGTACACGGCTTTCTATCTATTTTTAATTCTACAAATATCAAGTTTGTCTTGGGGTTAATTAATTGGGAATCGCAGTTAAGCAAGGGATTAGTGATAAAATGAGCGAAGGTATCCTTAAGGTTTTGCATGATTCCCAAAGAAGGATGATTGCAATATTATGTATTAAGTCAAAAACCTCCTCAGAGATTTTTAAAAACATGAAAAATGAATTGAAAGATTATTCGCCAGAAAATCTTGGTAGCAACTTAAAAGAGTTAGAAGAAAAACGTGCTATTGTATATCAAAACGGTAAGTGGA
>CAZTSA010000196.1:0-1553 GCA_964616885.1 uncultured Clostridia bacterium | reverse complement strand
CCATATGGACGGAACAACTGATGCACGGGTCATAGGCTCGAACGACCAAATCCATTCTATCCCTGATTTTGTCCTCCTTGCCCGCATCGAGGAGCTTCTGAGCAGCAATGTAGCAATACCTTTCTATATCTTCGCTATTCTGGGCAGTTGGGGTAATAATGTCAGTATGAGCCACAAGGCCTTTGGATATTTCATAAGAATGGATAAGTAGGCCGCGCGGTGCTTCGACGATTCCCGTGCCTTTGCCTTCTTGAGCTTTGTAGTTTACGATGGGATGTTCTTCTGGGTGCTCCATAAGTTCATTCACTAACTGTGGTATTCTTTCGAAAGCGTAGAGAATTTCTAATGCCTGAGCCGCATTATTAAAAAGAGGATTTCTTTGCCAGCGGCGATTAAAGTATTTTTTATACATCTTACCCGCTTCCCCCTTGAGCCTCAGACCAAGATTATTAACTCTGGCCAATGCCCCGACCGAATAAGGTTTTCCTCTATAGCGGCTGTGTTTAGCGTGGGAATGGGAGACCACGAATTCGTTTGTCAGGCTTTTGTAATCATCCTTATTTATTGTCTCTCCTGTGGAAAGGATAATTTCATCTCCGATAAAGCCGTATTTATTTTTGTCCGGATTACAACAGACGTAGAGAGTGTCATCCTCTGGACAGTCAGGATAATCGAGTTCGCAGAATAGGGTCACTGTTTTTAGAACAAAAGGCATGAACTGGATCGCCCTGCTTTTTATCCAAACTAATTCCTCCTTTGAAGGGAATTTGCCAAATCCGCCGATAACAGGATTTTCGCCATGAATATAACGACCACTCAAGGTTTTCATGATACTATTGCCAAATTGCTTCATCTCAAGAGCGATTTTAACTTCAAATTCAAATCTAGAAGCAAGGGCAATGGCTGATGGGAAGCCTAGGTAATCAGGCAAAGCAAGGAAGTAAACATGAAGAGAGTGGCTTTCAATCATTTCTCCCAGATGCATGAGTTCTCTTAAGAGAGAAACCTTGGGAGGAACTTTTATAGATAATGCATTTTCCATAGCGCGCAGGGCGGCGTATTTATGAGAGAGAGTGCAGATGGCACAGATACGGGGTACAATATTGATGTCTTCCTCTGGAGTTTTGCCAATAGCCAACCTTTCGACGAGGCGAGGCCCTTCGTATATTGAGAACTTCACATCTGTTACGGCATTGCCGTCAATGGTGGCGATAATTCCTCCATTCCCCTCTACTCGAGCCAGGTGGTCCACAGATATTTTTTTCATCCCTTCTCTCCTTTGAGCTTACCCAAAAAATCTGCTATTCCTCTGCCGCTGAAATTGGCCATTTTCTTCTTTATAAAATCATAACCAAATCCTTTATTTAACAAGAGTTGGAATTCAGAGGCGAGGTTAGCTTCTTCAACAGGCCCCCAGCAGCCAACGCAGGGAAGGTTATGGTTGATACATACTGAGCCACATCCTGCGCGAGTTACTGGGCCCAAGCAAGGAATATCCTTGTTAAGTAGGCAGTCATTCTCATTCCACTTGCATTCTACACAGACAGAAAATC
>CAZTSA010000195.1:0-1582 GCA_964616885.1 uncultured Clostridia bacterium | reverse complement strand
CCGCAGTCAATTTCATCTTTTCTGACATGCGCATATCTAAGGGTCCGTCTCTTTGAAAGCTAAAACCTCTCTTGGCGTCCAATAGTTGGAGGTTGGACAAACCTAAGTCAAAAAGAATGCCATTTACCTCTTTGATTTCCAATGATTTCAGGATACTGCGAATTTCAGAGAAGTTCTTCTCAAAAGTGACTAGATTTTCTCTATATTCCTTAAGATTTTCTCTTGCCCTTCCTATTGCTTCTATATCCTGATCCATTCCGATAAGAAGTCCATCGGGCGAGATTGCTTCCAGTATCCTCTGAGCGTGACCCCCTTCGCCCAAAGTACAGTCTATATAGACTCCTTCCTTCAAGCATTTAAGGTTATCTATTACCTCGTCCAATAAGACTGGAATGTGTCTTGACTCTTCCACTTTATGCTAAAGGGGGTGTCAGATTCCAAGGTCAACCAATTTCTCAGCTACCTCAACGAATTTCTTTTCGGCCTCCTTCCGGTAACGCTCCCAGTTGCTTTTTGACCAAATTTCTATACGATCCAACACCCCCACCACTATTGCCTCTTTTCTTATGTTAGCATAGCTACACAAATTCCTGGGAATGAGTATCCTTCCTTGGTCATCCAGATCGGATTCGCTTGCTCCGGAAAGGAATGTGCGCATGAACTTCCGGGCGTCAGCTTTGGTTAGAGGAAGGGCTTTTAACCTTTCCGTAATTTTTTTCCAATTGTCAGGAGTGTAAACAAACAGGCAGCCTTCCAAGCCAGAAGTGATAATAAACTTTCTGACATTCTGACGAAGCTTGGCAGGAATGAACAGCCGATTCTTTCCATCCAGAGAATGGTCATACTGTCCAATTAGCAATGGCTCACCACCTTGCACCACTTTTCCCCACTGCGAACCAGATTATATCCTAAGTTCCCTATTTTGTCAAGTAAAAAATGAAAAAAATCCCGGGAGAAAAACTAATTATCTTCCCGGGAAAAATATTTCCTAAATTTAACTTTCCTTTGTCGTCTCTTTCCCCCACCTCTCCTCGATGGCTCGGCGAAACCGCGGAGCATATACTATTTCCCATGTCGCTTCTTTTCCAGGAAACATCCTCAGTGCCGAGCGTCTAATAGAATCGACTATCTCTTCAGCTTCTCTTCGCGAGAGCCTTTCCTCAGAAAGCAGTGCAAGACCTAAGCTAACCATCATTTTCAGATAGCGAATTTTTCTATTCTCTTCCTCCACCGAACCGTTCTTTTCCATGTGCATCAAACTCGGAATTATGATTTATGTTACTTGACTAATTCCAGTCTTGGATTGGGATTGTACTGGCGCCCCACCTTGGCACAAGGCTCACCCTCCACCATCACTACATCAGCAGTGAAGTCTATCTTCTCTCTAAGAAGAGAAGAACCTATCCCTACTGCATCAAATGGGACACGAAGCTTAACGAATTTCTTTATTCTTTCTTCATTAAATCCGCTGGAAACAATGATTCTTACGTAACCAAACCCCGCCTCGTCAAAGCATTTTCTCGCCTTTCTGCATAGTTCAGGAGAAACACCGTAAGAATCTTTTCCTCTACCCTTGACCGAC
>CAZTSA010000194.1:0-1609 GCA_964616885.1 uncultured Clostridia bacterium | reverse complement strand
TGAGAATCTTAATGGAGTCCAGGATTGACTACGAGTTCAGAACCACGGCGGTTCCAACAATCCATGAAGAGAAGGACATAGAAGAAATATGCCGCAGTATAAGAGGTTGCAAAAAATATGTTTTACAGAAGTTCGACGTCAGTTTGGGAAAGAAAACACTAGACTCAGCTTTTAGCAAGTTGAAACCTTTCACAAACGAAGAAATGAGCATATTCCTAGCTGTGGCACAAAGGTTTCTTCCAAACATAAAATTGAGATAAAATTTTGGTACCGAAATGGAAATTACAGAGACAAACATCAATCTGATCCGAGATAACATATCTCTCTGTTAAGATAAAAAGCATTAAATAACGCTTAGATTTGATATAGAAAGTTATGGTCATAAAATTTGGGTGTGCAATAGACAATCCTAGGCATGCCAGAGCTGTTGAAGAAGGTGGCTTTGACTCGATTTGGGTGGCCGATCATTTTGCCCCTTTTTCACACGAGTTTGGGCTGATGAATCCTGCAAATGTTGGGAACTGGATGGCCCTGCCAATTTTGCCACTAATTCTAAGCAACACAACCAGATGCGCAGCTGGCACAAACGTGTTGTGCCCCACATTAAGATATCATCCAGCCATCATAGCTCAATACTTCGCACAACTGGATTACCTATTTCCAGGCAGAACTATCCTCGGGGTTGGCACAGGTGAAGCAGTTAATGAGACACCAATAGTGGGACGCTTTCCGCTCTACAAAGAGAGGGTGGAAAGATTGGAGGAAGCCGTCGAAATTATGAGAAAACTCTGGACCAGCGAAGACTACTTTGACTATCAAGGAAGATACTACAAATTAAAGAACGTGTTTCTCTACGCAAAACCGAAGAAGAAGATACCAATAGTAATATCAGCTTTTGGGGAAAAATCTGCAGAATTGGCAGGAAAGGTTGGAGACGGAATAATCATTCATTGGGCGAGACCGCAACAAAAAAGAAATCTAATCCTAAAAAGATTTGTTGAAGCAGCAACAAAGGCAGGCAAAGATCCGGAGACCATGATTAAAGCCGCGTACTTTCAAGGGGGAATAACTTCCGATCCCTTAGCAGTTGCTAGATTCGCTAAATCCAGTTGGTCTTGGGCTAGGCTAAGTTCTATCCATGAGCCGGACCCTCGAATGGTAGATGAGAAGGCTAAGACATTGTCTGACGAGGAAGTCCTTGAACACCTCACGCTTGTCCCTAAGATAGACGACTTAACAGAACGTTTCGACTCAGCATTAAAGGTGGGAATAAATCACCTAATAATAGCGGACTTTACTCCCGCCTTTGTGTCCTTTAACCTAGCTCCGCCGGAAGCTGCAGATTGGCCGAAAAAAGTACTTCCGTACCTCAGAGAGAAACACGAATAGGACAGATCTCTCATTTCCACTTTTCTTCCAAAACGTCAGCAATTCCCTTGCGGTTCTCGGGGGATGTGACCGCAACTTTTGGTGAGAATGTTGCGAGTATTATAAAGAAAAAACTAGAGAGTCTACATCAGAGCAATTTATTTCTCGATTCCCGCCGTCTTCCTTATGAATCTGCCCACTTTCTCGATTTGATGTTCCTCAAGTTTCTTTGTTAAGGCGT
>CAZTSA010000193.1:0-1666 GCA_964616885.1 uncultured Clostridia bacterium | reverse complement strand
AACAGGAGGTCTGTCGACGCTTTGAATCTGTAGGGACGAATCCTGCTCACTGGAGAAGGATGAGGACTTATGATGGGACCGCTTGGCTCTGTTGGCAACCGGGCTAATGGTATCTCCCGTTCTTCTCTTTCTCCCTTAGGTTTCATAACGAGGACCTGTTCTTCCGGAAACGGTCCGCGGTGGATGTTCATCTCTCCCTGCCGATAAGAAGCAAATAGCAGGTCTTTCCCATCGGGAGAAATTTCCGGTGTAAATAGGCCTACCTTTACATTGGTTAGACGAAAAACATCAAATTCTGACTTCTCCACTCCATTATCTTGAACAGAAGAGGTTAAATCCATACGGTATATATTATAGATGCCTTCATAATCGGCAATGTAGATAATATTCTCTCCATCGGGTGACCAGGAAGGGTCGATCTCATCGCCGGGAGTAGAGGTTAACTGGCTGATGGCAAAAGTCTCCAAATTGAAGAGGAAGAGGTCTTTCTGTTTCTCTCTCTCGGATACATAGACAATCTTTTTGTCATCAGGAGAAAAGACGGGATAATCATCATCAGACTCATCATCTGTTAACTTCGATAAGTTTTTCCCATTGGTATCCACTATGTAGAGGTTGTTTATTCCTCCTTCCATTCCCACAAAGACAATCTTGTCTCCGTTGTGCGAAAAGCAAGGAGATTTTAAGACTTCCAGAGGCAAACGGAGCTTCTTCACCTTACCTTTTCTTAGATCAACCAGGCAAAGAAAATCCCTCTCATTTTTCTCTCCTACCAACACAATCTTTTCCCCATCCGGCGACCAGGAAAGAGCATGCCCTTCAGGGTGAATCACATCAAGGCTTCTCCCAATCCTTGAATGCAAAACTGACCGCTGGCCTGTTCCATCTACATTCATTACGAAAAGGTCATAATATGCATTACGGTCAGAAATAAAAGCTATCCTTTGTCCATTAGGAGAGAAGACTGGATTTGTATTGAATTCCGCATTCCCCGTGAGTCTCTTTCCATAAACCTCGGCTTCATTCTTTCCTTCTGCTTCTATAGTATATTTTTCTTTCAAAAATTTCTGCCACTTCCTGTCGAAGCTTGGCAGGTCAGTACTAATTGTTCCCGAGAAAACTCTGTCTATATCCAAGCTTTCTCGAAAATTCTTAATCAGTTTCGAAACTTTATCCTCTCCATACTCTTCTGCCAGAAAACTAATTGCGCTGTGTCCTTCCTGATATGCCAGATAGACCTGGTGGCTCCTTAAGTGGTTGAAACTATGTAGTTTCTCCAGAGGAATTATTGCCTCAGAAATAGCAACATCCCTTAATACCATATGGTCGAATGTCTCCCATTTCCTACTCTCATACTCAGCCAGGCCTTCGCTCACCCATAATGGATAGAAAATAAATCTCATAATACTCGCCGACTTCCAGAATCCAGTATACCAGATATTAAAAGTTGAAATGTGGGTAAACTCGTGAGTAATCACATGCTCCAATTCCTTATCGGAACCTGTTAAGGGAATAACAAATCTATTCTTAAAAGGTTCGGAGAAACCGCCAACCCCTTCCCCGGTGTCAGAAATATTGGTTTGTTCAAAGTGGTTGTGGGTCATATATAGGAAAAAGGGTGTCTTCTTTTCAGTGCTGAAATCTAAGTCGCTGGTAAGCTTTTCAT
>CAZTSA010000192.1:0-1694 GCA_964616885.1 uncultured Clostridia bacterium | reverse complement strand
AAAGTCAATCTTTAAGTCAGGTCCTAGAGTTACATATTATGCAAATGTTTGATTGCAAGGCCTGATCCTTTGTCGTAAACTTAACAAGTTGCCTTGGTCCCACCCCACCAGCTAGACTCAGTGAGAGGTTAGACTTTTTTACCTCCGTATTTCGTTACAATCAAATGGCCGACCCCTTTGCTTTGTTTTGGAGGTAACGACTTTTCGAGGACAATGCGGAAGATCTGATTATCATTCGGAATAATGGCTGAGAGAGTACGGATCTTCTTTGAACCACCCGCGCGGCCCTGCAAAGCATCCATGATATCTTTGAGCCTGTTGTCTACATCTTGCGAATATAAGCCTCTATCGTCCAAATAGAGGCGAACTGTGAGTTGTACCTTATCAAAGGGCTTGTAAGAAACTCCCGCTCTCTGCGCAGCTGAGAATGCGATCTTATGTATTTCGCGACGCCACGAATTTCTGGGAGCCCGGTATGGAGGAATCCTTATTGCGAGTTTGCTTTTTCTTTTAGCCATTTTGTACCTCCTAAAAGAATTTGATATGTGTTGGCCAGTGGGAACTTTTTTGTGGATAACCCTTTTATTCTTCTTGCGCCTACTTGTCTTCTTGTAAAACTCCTCGGGCGTCGCAAGGCCCTCAAGTGTGACACGGTCATCATCATGCTTGGACTTCCACCACTGCACATAGTGCCTATTTGTGCAGAAGCCGACGGCTTGCTCGCCGTCTTGAATCTCAATCCCTTCCTTCGTTTGTCTTCCGCATACGACGCAGTTTGTTGGCAGGTATACATGAGGCTCGTTATGACCGTGCCAAGGGATTCTCACATAACCTTCGTAAAGACCACAGGCCCAAATCCAGCCAGTAGGTAGGGTTTCTTTGTGAGTTACTGGATCCGGCTTTCTATGCAGGAAATTCTCACAATAGGTCCAGAATGGATTTGGGATTCTCGCGTTGTGTAGCTCACAATAGGACAATTCCCGAAATTTATCTCCCTGCTTTAAGGGGAGATGACCCATTTCCTGAACTGCTCTGTTGTGTACGCAATTACCACAGCAATCAGTTCCGCCGTTCGGCATGACTTATTCCTTTCTTCTTGAGAGGGTGCCTTTTAATGGGTGACCCCCAACCCTTCCTTAAATAAAGCCTTGTCTTGGTCCGACCCCACCAACTGTTCCTGTCAAGTGTCATTTTTTAGCCATGAGCTGAAGCTTCTAACTCTGACCACATAAACTGGTGCTAGATATTTTTCTATGATCGGAAAGACGTGTTTTTGGTTCTCAGTCAATCGGTCGTTCTCTTTGACTTCAACGAAAAAGAAATCTTTATTTTTCCTTTTATAAACAAAAAGGTCAGGGTCTCCGCCAGGTTGACTTCCCAGGATCGGTCTTGATTCCTCCACTACCTTTTCTACCTTTTTCTTTCCGAATATATTGCAGAGCTTTCTGTAGCCAGGATTATTTTTCCTTCTTCGGGGCTGACGTACAAGAAGATACTGATCGAGGACTTTATATCCCAAATCTTTAAAGAATTTCTCGGCCAGCATCACAGGGAAATTTCTCCCTGCCTTGTGAATTCCAACGTTCCTTTTCCAAAATGGATAAACGCATCTGAAATTATTTGCAAAGTATAGTTTCCTTTGATTGTTTGGATATGCTAATGGAATTTCGCCCTTATCTTTGAACATTTAAGCT
>CAZTSA010000191.1:0-1694 GCA_964616885.1 uncultured Clostridia bacterium | reverse complement strand
CTTTCATCATGCTTATTGCTTTCTTATCTTCAGGATCTAATAATAGAATTTCACTGAATTTTCCAATTGCCCGGATATACTGCTTCTGTTCTAAGCACGCCATACCCTCCTCGTAAAGGGCAGCAATAAGCGAGGCGATCCTTTCCTTCTCCTTTTCTTTTTCCTCTGCCTCTACCTCTTCCTCAATTTTAACTTTCTCTTTCTCTGGCTCTACTTCCAATCTTCCAAAATACAAACCTGCACTAAACTGGTGTGTATCTCCCAGAGTCCTATGAGGTGTATAAGCATAATCTAACCGCATATTTTTCACCTTAAATCCCAGACCGAATCTTATCCTATCTTTTATGTCAGGGTTAAATTTGCTGCCAATTCTTACCGCAACATAGTCTGTAATCCAGCATTCGGAGCCTAAGCCCAAATAAGCACCTTCATTCTCCAATTTGTTAAAGTCCAAAGCTAAAGTTAGCGGATTGCTGGGGAATAGTTTATAAGCCAGTCCAAACCTCAAGTTAAGAGGCAGACTCGCAGATTCTTTGATGAACTTTATTCCAGTCCCGATATTTTGAATATTGAGGCCTACCTGTAAATTGTCTATTCCCGTTTTGTAAAGACCCGCCAGGTCGAAGGCAAAAGCATTGCCAACTTCGTCTTCCAGTTTCTCCTTGATAAATTTGAAATTCATTCCCGCTGAGAATCCCTTGACCAACTTTCTACTATAGGAGAAAGCTAAAGCGAGATCGTATACGCTAAATTCACCAGTGGGGTTACCTGCAACATCACTACCCATGATATCTCCTCCCCCCAAATAGTAAATACTGAAAGCAAGGTTTGAGTCTTTAAGCGGATGGCCGTAACCGAAGAAATGGTATCCAATATCTTCAAACCATTTGTTATAAGTGAAACCGACTTCTGGCCGCTCTAATTGAACGAGGCCCGCTGGATTCCAGTAAATTGCGCTAATATCATCAGCTAACGCAACATAAGCCTCGCCTAGAGCGAGGGGCCGAGCTCCTACTCCTATTTTAAGGAAGTCCAATACGGTGGAAGAAGCAACCGACAGAGACGCTCGCGGGCTAAAAGAAAATAGTAAAATCAAACTCAATATTAGGATTTTCTTCATTGCCGTTTTTCGGTTTCTCATCTGATAATTACTACTTTCCCGGTTTGACGGTTCTTATCACTCTCAATACGGTAGAGATAGAACCCACTGGATATTTCATTTCCTTCACTATCTTTCACTTTCCACGTTGCCTTTCCGCCTTCCTCTTTAAGGGTGGCGATTATGCTGCCTTCAATATGAAATATCTTCACCGATGCACCTGAAGGAAGGTTGCTAAATGTGACCTCCGTGTGGCCCTCGCTCGGCTTAAAAGGATTCGGATAAACTTTGATAAGAGAAGAAGTCGGCGCTGGAGGGGGCGGCTCGGGAGATATTCCTCCCACCTCATAGGAAATTACTAATCTGGGGCGGTAATCTTCCCACTCTAATTCACTTGACAGAAACCAAATTTCCTCATTCTCACAATTTTGCTCCTTCAGCAAAAATCCAAAGTTAACATATTTACCGTCCAACCAGTCCTTTATAGTCCGCGTCACATCCCAGGAAACCCAGCCGTAGTTCTTGCCCATAAGAGACTTCGCACTTTCTATTTCCCAATCGAAGTCACCTCCTGGCGACCTCCAATTGCGCTTCT
>CAZTSA010000190.1:0-1753 GCA_964616885.1 uncultured Clostridia bacterium | reverse complement strand
AAAAATTACTTAGTGATGAACAAACTATTTTTTCAAGTCCCAACCGAGCGACTCCGAAAACTATCCCTACATCACCATTACTATCGAATTGGTTGGACATTTCTCAACACAGATTCCACAATTTGTGCACTTCTTGTAGTCTATGACAGCCAGATTATTTTCTATTTTAATAGCCTCTGGCTCACAAACCTTAACGCAGATACCACAGGCAATACAACCCAATTTACATATCTTCCGAACTATTGCTCCTTTATCGTGAGAACTACATTTAACGTAAACTTTCGCTTTCTTAGGAATGAGACTGATTACCTTTGTAGGGCACACTTCAACGCATATTCCACACGCAGTACATTTATCCATCAAGATTTCAGGGGTCTTTCCTTTTTCCCAGCGAATCGCATCAAAGCGACAGACCGCCTTACATGTGCCAAGTCCCAAACACGCATAAGTGCAAGCTTTGTATCCCTCAGCTAAGAGATAGGCTGGTCGGCAATCTTCCACTCCTTCATAGTCATATTTTACTTTACTCTCGTCTCCCTGACACATAACTCGGGCAACTTCCGCCACTCTCAGCTCAATTTTTTTTCCGAGAATCTCACCTATTTTGTAACTAGCCTCCTCACTAATGGCTGGGCAGCTGGTCGCCCCGGGGTCCCCTCTAAGTAAGGCCTCTGCCATACCCCTACAGCCAGTGAAACCGCAAGCACCACAGTTACTTCCCGGAAGGATTTTCAATATCTCCTCTTGCCTAGGGTCAACCTCTATAGCAAACTTTTTGCCAGCCAGAGCTAAGAAAATACCAAAGAGAAGACCCAGACCGCCCAGAGTAACTACGGCGAAAATGGTCATAAAATTCTCCAATTATAGGCCAAACAAACCTTTGAAACCTAAAAATGCCAAAGACATCAAAGCAGCCAGGAAGAATGCAGTAGGATATCCTTTTAATGGCTCTGGAATGGGTGCAATTTCCAATCTCATCCTGATTCCAGTAAAGACCAGTATAGCTACCGTGTAGCCAAAAGAGACTCCTAAAGAATATATAATAGTTTGAATAAAGCTGTAATTATAATCAACATGAAGGAAAGCAACAGCCAGGATAGCACAATTGGTTGTAACCAATGGAAGATAAATTCCCAGAGCTTGATATAAGTTATGAATATACTTCTTCAGGAAAAGCTCCTCCAGCTGAACCAAGGAGGCGATTACCAATATGAAAATTGAGATTTTCAGAAATTCTATGTGTAGTGGCAACAGGATAAAGTGGTATAGAACCCAGGTAACTGCTGAGGATATAGTCATTACGAAAATAACCGCCATACTCATCCCCAAGGAAACTCCCATCTGCCGAGAAACGCCAAAGAAGGAACAAAGGGCGATGAAACGGATAAGGAGAATGTTGTTTATTAAAAGGGCGGAAAAGAAGATGCCAAATAGACTTCCTTGATCCATTCAATTCCTCCATTAATTTAAATTAAAGAATTCACCTCTTACTAACTACCCCTTAAAAGATAGTTTGTGAAGAGTTTCTGGAATTTTAGCCAAAAAACGAGGACGACAATGGGGTCGACCCAGGTCGGCCCTCACGCGACCTACTTCCTACAAAAAGTTGGTTTGAGAGAAGCTCTTAATTTGTTGCGTTACAAAATCTTTGCGAGCGAAACGGTGAAATTTCAATTGTTTGACCCCGATTTATCGGGGGAGTTTTTGAAATTTAGTGAAGCGAGCAATAGATTTTGTTAGCAAGAAATTCCAG
>CAZTSA010000189.1:0-1755 GCA_964616885.1 uncultured Clostridia bacterium | reverse complement strand
TCGGAATGAGAAATCACGCCTCCTGCGTTATCCAAAACCATGGCATATATTACTGATTTCTCTTTTATGGCTTTATCCATGTACACGCCCAGCAACAATTCATCTCCGGTGAGTAAAGCCTCTTCACAATTGGCCGCTATATTAGAAGCCAGGGCCTGTCCTTTCTTCTTCATTTCTTCTATTAAAGGCCGCTTTACCTGTCTCACAGTAATCAATCCCACACTTATCATAATTAGTGAGATCAATCCACTGATTACAATGCTAAATTTGAGTTTTAATTTTATCTTCTTCTTATACATTATCTTCCTCAAATATGAAAATAGCTGCACTTATTCGCTGTAAATTTCATGTCAACTCCCTGTGCCGATCCATGCTACCGCCCTTCCAGTCACTCTATGACCGTCACCACAATTTCGACTCTCCTGTTCTTTGCTCGCCCTTCTTCGGTGTTATTAGAAGCTACCGGCCTAGCATCACCATAACCTTTAATAAAGAAACGCTCTATCGGTAGGCCCGTTTCTTCCATCAAATAGCGAAAGACTCCATCGGCCCGGCCTTTAGAAAGGGCCAAGTTTGACGGATAGAGGCATCGGGGTCCTACTAACACGTCATCTGTATGACCTTCGATAGTTATTTCTACCCCCGGTTCCTGCTGCAAAATCTTGATCACTTTATCCAGAATAGCAAAGGCCTCTGATTTTATTTGAGCACTCCCACTGTTGAAAAGTAGACTTTCCTGTATGATTAGTCGCCTGGAAGTTGCTCTTTTCTCCTCTTTCACTAATACTGTGGGCTTTCCTAAATCCGCCCTCGCTTCAATTATTGCCTCGCTCTCTACGCGACGGCCAAGCCAGTCGGTCAGCGTTGCCTGGATTCTGTTACTACCCTCCTGTAACGGAACCAGTGCAGTAAAAATTCTCTCCTTAAAATTCAGTTCCGCGCAAATATTTCCAGGGTCTATTACGACTTTTTCTACATTTCCTTTGTTAAACTTTCCGGTTATAGTTTGTATGCCCACACTCATAGGCTCCTCTCTTACATCGATATTCACAATAGGTCGTATAGTATCTACTGCTAATTTGGCTAAAGTACTGTTGAGTTCACCTTCTTTGTCCCGGACGGTCAAACGTAGATTATAGACATCGTTATTGCTGGGCAAATCTTTCAAATCCCAGGTAACAATTAAATGACCCTTCTTGGTCGCGGGATGAATATCAATTCCTTTATGTATCCAAACTTCAGGGAAAGAGCCTACACTATATTCCATCAGACAATCCTTTATTCCTTTATGACTGAACGCCAGGCAATCGATCTCTAACGGACGCCCAACCTCGGTGATATAACTTCTTGATAGACGAAATGCCACTTGTGGAATAATCTTATTAAGTCGCGTTAATCCATCGTCAGTACCGAACCAAACGTAGTTTCCGTCAATAGCAATGGCTGCCACGGAGTTATCAATTAAGCCCTCCTCTGTAGAAAAAGATTGCCATTTGCTCGTGGTGGTATCGAAACAACTCAGTCCATCAAACGTGCCAAACCAGATATATTTCCCATCAGCAGCAATGGACTGCAAGAAGTTGTTTACCAGACCGCCAGTGAGTTGTTCCTGCTTGGCAAGACCTGCAGGACCCTTCCCATCAGATGTGTAATAGCTCCACCTTTTACTTATGCCGTCGTAGGCGCGCACTCCTCCACCATTTGTTCCCACCCAAATTATGCCTCCCTCGCCGGCAATAGCGACATTAGTGTATA
>CAZTSA010000188.1:0-1770 GCA_964616885.1 uncultured Clostridia bacterium | reverse complement strand
CCTCAGCACTGATAGGATCCTTATATATACCTCCTACATGAAACACGTAGCTGAATGCCTCCTCGCATACCAATGCCTCACCCTCAGCAACTCCACCAATGCCCTTAGGTCCCTTCAGAATGATCTTCTCCATCTATTACACCTCCATGGATCCTGTCAATGCAACCTGCACACACTTTTCTAGAGATGGCATCAGGACCACATCAATGTCTTGATTGCCCATGCCATAGCAGTTCTTTGGGCTATCCGTTACGATCGTCTTTATTCCCTCCCGTTTTGCATGCCTCCACGGATCAATTACTTTACCGTTCCACAGTATTTGCC
Source organism: uncultured Clostridia bacterium (assembly GCA_964616885.1). Lineage (GTDB taxonomy): Bacteria > UBA6262 > WVXT01 > WVXT01 > WVXT01 > CAZTSA01. Next base: position 1,446 of record CAZTSA010000188.1, on the reverse strand, counting down.
CTTGTGTTTCCCCTACATAGATACCAGCGTCCCGTAGGATCTTTATTGAGCCATATGCTTCGCCTACTGCCTTAGCGTCGAGAGTCAAATCCACTGAGAAGCACTTTACGTTCTTATGGACTTTTTTTCCACGGACCATCTCAGCCACCTTATATAGACGATCTACGGTTAAGGGAAATCGTACTTCTACAGCTTCTGGTGTATTCCCTGTGATCGGAAACATGTCATATATCTCCTGGGGTTCTTCTTTGCCAACGACGAATTTTTCTTTAGGTTTCTCTCCACCAAAGGCCTGATCCAATGTGTGTGCTTCAGGTGAGATTCTTTCCATGAGCCACATGGTCATAGAGCCTGGATTATTCATGCTTGCGCAGAAGGCAATTATATCATCACTTGTAACGATGTCAGGATTTATTCCAGTTAATACTGGCACGTCCCACCAATGTGTGCTTAATTTCAGTGAGATGTAAAAGCCAATGACGGCCCAATCGACATAATTCTTTGGCCGGACTTTTACGTCAACTAGTACTTTCCCAAGCCTGTTCTCTGGCAAATGTAAGTCGTATTCTGGTGTTACTCCAGTTAGTGCTGCCATAAATACTCCAGCTGGTCCCTCGTTATTTCCTCTGGCACCAAGAGCCCCATTAAAGAAGGTATTACCGTTGGTGGCACCTGCTGCAATGTGTTGTCCAAAAAGCGGCCACGGAAACAAATCATGAGGAGTGGAGGCGCCTACCCCTGAGATGAGCTGTGCACCCAGCTTCTTCATTTTTTGGTCCTTCTCTGTACCCGTCGCATCGGTAATTGTCAGGGGGCATTTGAATTTTGCGCCTTCTTCAAGGCATATATTGATGAATCCTTCTATGTATTTTTTCATATCGTCATTAGGCGTGTCCCCGTGTCCACCCCACATACCTGAAAATTTCGTCAAGTCTGCCCAGTTAACTGGAACCATGCGCTTAGCACGGACAAAGTCTCCCATTTTGACTAGAATTTCCATCGCTCTTCTATAGCATTCTCCTTCCTCGCCAGATAACATCCGCTCTTCTTCTCTTGTCAAATACATATTTTATTTCCTTCCTGTAGTTTTTGCTGCCAAAACGAAGAAAGCAATATTCACTATAAAAATCTTTCACATAACCCAGCGACGTTTCTAGAATTAATTTAGAACTGTCAGACGAGAATTATTCTAGCCACTAAACTGCCTTTTGGCAACGGTGAAGAAAAAGTTGCACATTGATTTATTTTTATCATATAAGAGTATTCAAGTTCTTCAAACTATTCTCCAAGTTTTTTTGATTTATTAACACTCCCTATAATTAGTAATTATCATAGTTACATGAACGTAGGGCTTTTATTCGATTGCTTGGTAATATGCATAGGGAGATATGTAGTGTCTTCATGGAAGTATTTTGTGAAACTCGATGAAAAAGATAACGTTGTCAC
>CAZTSA010000187.1:0-1814 GCA_964616885.1 uncultured Clostridia bacterium | reverse complement strand
AACATCGCTGCCCATTCCTCCTTATTCGTCCCGATTTCATCGGGACCCTCCTCTGTAAAGGGTACAGTCCCTTTTTCCTTCGAAAAAAGGGACAGTCCCCATTTCAAAGATTTATGCCAATTATTAGAAATATGGCCAGGACCTTCCGTACAATTTATTCATGTATTCAATACTCGACTTCAAGGAGTCACGGCATCCCTTTGCTGACTTTGGCTCAAGACATACGATTCCTCTATAACCCATACTGTTGAGTCTGTCCAGCAATTCCTTAATATTGATATCTCCCTGAGAGATATGAGTCTGAGGCTCACCATTTATTGTCTGTTTCAAATGGACTAACTTTATTTGAGAAAGTTCCAAGGACTCCAGAGCTTTCAATGGGTTCTCTCTTTCTATAGCAATTGAAGTGAGGTTGCCCGGGTCGAAAGTCACTCCCAGTAAAGGGGAACTTACCCGGTCAATGAGATATTTTATATCTTCCATAGGTTCTCTAGCATTTTCAAGACCTAACATCACCTGGTGCCGGGTAGCTGTATCGGCATATATTTTCAATTTATCTACTATCCTGGCCTTCTCTTCAGAAGTGTATCTCCTCTTCTCGCTCTTAATAATTCCACCATCTGCAACCAGCCTGAGGATAGGCTTTCCGCTAAGAGAGGCAGCCAGTTCAATCGCCCCTCTAACTTTCTGTTCATCTCTTTCATCAAGGCAGTCATTCTTAGTTGCATAGGTAAAACGGATATTCTCATTGCCCTCGGAAAGTCGGCGCAGTGCCTGACCGTCATAATCTTCCACGCACCCTTCCCTCAACTCAATAGCCTCAATTCCATTTTCTTTAGCAAATTCAATAATATCCTTAAGAGTAACATCCTTATCATCCAGTTCTTTCTCAAAGACGGCAGTGGTAAAACCCAACTTCATAATCTCACCCCCTCAAGAGTTTAAGGTTCAAATTCTTCAAATTCTTCTAAATCTTCAACTTCTCCTGCGCTCTCTGAACCGCCCATCTCTCCTTCTTCAAACTCTTCCACTTTCTCTTTTCCCGGTTTAGATTTCTTAGAACTTTCTTTGATTTTTGGTGCCGTTGTCCCCTCCTCCAGTTGAAATTCCTCGAGGCCCTCCAGCTCCTTTCCTATCATCGCCTTTTCTTTTCGCAATTGCTCAAGTTTCTTTTCCATTCCAGAAAGGTCCGCATCAGTATTTTTAAACCTAGTTAAGATGCGCTTCAGTGCACCAATGCGTTCATCGAGACTTGCTCCTTCTGCCTCGAGTTTCCTATAGAAATCCCGGGAGAGCTTAAATTTCCTAATAATCAATAACTTTTCTCTAACAGGAGCAAGATTCACTCCAACATCCCCATATTTTCTTAAAATCTTTTCCAATGTAAAAATAAGCTCTTCTATGCTAGCCTTTTTATCTACCAATTTGTGATAAAAGTTCATAGAATTTTTGAAATCGTCTTGGGTCAGCGAAAATGAAACATTGAAAAGGAATAGGAACAGAAAGGAGAGAAGAATCGAGATATGTCTTTTTACTAATTTTGTTCCTATCTTAAATAACATCAAATTTAGTATATTATAGTTTTCTAAGCTAAGTCAAGTAAAAAGATAGAAAGAGCGGGTAGTCTTTTTGGAAGTATTCCTATAGGGAGTGAGCGCAAATTTGTATTGCAAGTTATTTTAGATTTGCTATAATCTTGCATATAAAAACTGGACTGGCGCTATTGGAAAAATGAACAAAGAGAATATGAAGCATTATGTCTCTATTGCGGGGAAGATGGGATTGTTTCCCATAATTTTCTATTTCCTCTTTTT
>CAZTSA010000186.1:0-1829 GCA_964616885.1 uncultured Clostridia bacterium | reverse complement strand
CGTTGCAACAGATATTTATGACTTACGTGATCCAATGAACTTTGCGCTTATTCCCATCTAAAAAATTTTATCGCCAAGCCCAAACAACCAATCGTCCAGCCACCAACTATCAGAAGATTTTTCCCTATTTCGCTAATGCCGGCTCCGTTAATCGTGACCAGTCTTAAGGCATCACCCAGATGAGTTGAAGGTAAAGAATTTGAAATAACTCTGAGGAAATCAGGCATCACAGTGATTGGGATAAAAATACTTCCGAGAAACATCAGTATGAAAAAAGCACTCATAGAGATGGGCGTAGCACTTCTGGCGCTTCTAATAAGTCCCGTAAGAGCAAACCCAATACAGAGAAAGCAAAACGCACCGAAGGTCAATACTAACCAGAATAGGAAATAATTACTTGCTATCTTTATTTTGAAGGCAAGAATGCCTACCAACAGTAGTAGAAGGGTCTGAACTAATATGACCAGATAGCGATGAAGAATTTGCCCGGCAATCAAAGTTGACCTCTTCAGTGGAGTTAGAGAAAGCCTGCGGTATATTCCTTTCTCCCGCTCTTCGGCGAAACCACTGGCGGTCGTCATAATACCAGTTACCATTAGCGCCAATACAACTATTCCCGGAAGCATATAATCAATAGCAGGCATACCATAGTCAGCCCACATCTGATCACCATAGATAACGCCATATAGAACCATGAAAAACATCGGGAAAGCCAGCGTCCAGAAAAGGTCGTCTTTTCTTCTCAGGAATAACTTTGTTTCAATAGCTATTTGACCAAGCAATATTTTCATGCCCACCATCTCCTATTCACGCAACCTTTTCCCAGTTAGTGATAGGAAGACATCCTCCAGTGTGGCTTCCCGTACTGTAATGTTTTTGATATTGAGGTCATTCTCGCTGGATATACGTGCAAGCTCCTGGAGAACTCGAGAGGATTCTTTGGTGTGAATAACGAACCGGTTATTGTCCTGCCTGCTGATTTTGCCAATTCCCGCAAGCTTCTGAAGTATCTTATCCTGCTCTTCAGGCACACAGCTAAACTCAACAGTTGATGCAAGCCCAGAATTGGTAATTAGATTCCTAGGTGTATCCATGGCGATTATTTTCCCTTGGTCTATGATGCCAACTCTCTGGCAGAGCTGTTCTGCCTCCTCCATATAATGCGTGGTTAGGATAATAGTCTTCCCTCTCCTTTTGAGGTCTTCGATAATGCTCCAGACATTTCGCCTTGCCTGAGGGTCAAGACCGGTGGTTGGCTCGTCCAGGAAAAGCACCTCTGGATCATTTACCAATGCTAAAGCCATTGCCAGGCGTTGTTTCAACCCTCCGGATAGCGTACTCACAAAGCTATCTTTTTTATCGGTTAAGGAGACCTCTTCAAGTATTTGATTAGTCGGAAGTGATTTCTGGTAATAGCCACCAAAAAGTTCAATGACTTCTTTTACTCGAATTTTGTCATAGAGAGTTGTAGTCTGGAGTTGAACTCCGATGATTTCCTTTATTTTGCCGGGTTCCTTCAATGCATCGATGCCACAAACTTCTATTGAGCCGCTATCCGGCTTTCTCAAGCCCTCTATCATCTCGACGGTGGTTGTCTTGCCAGCGCCGTTGGGACCTAAAAGCCCGAAAATCTCACCTTTCTCAATGCTGAAGCTGACATCATTGACCGCGATGAGTTGACCATATCTTTTAGTCAAGTTCTTTACAATGACCACCGTACTCATATTTGTTACCCTCGGTAGAACTTTCGCAGAGCAAAAATAGCACAAAGTGGATGGTGGGCGGTAGAGGGCTTGAACCTCTGACCTCCTGTGTGTAAGACAGGCGCT
>CAZTSA010000185.1:0-1841 GCA_964616885.1 uncultured Clostridia bacterium | reverse complement strand
CAATTTTGATTATGTTAAGCAAGGTGCCACTGCTGCTATTTACTATTTTCTTACAAGCTACCTCAAAGAAAAATGGTACAGAAAGGTAGAGCTTGGAACTTCAAGACCGTTCTTGAAAGATGGAGTGTTATCTTACAAAAGGAAATGGGGTGGTCGCCAAATTTCTTGTACCTCTGAGGCTGATGGGGCTTATTATATTGAGCCATTGGCCAATACGCCCGGCTTGAAGGCGTTTCTTATAAATAATCCCTTCATTTTTGTAGATAAACAGAAAATTAATGGTGCCGTATTTGTTAACAGCAATGATTCACTTTCCCAGGAATCGTTGGAGGAAATCTATAAGCATTATTATTTTGATGGAATGTGTAAGCTATTCATTTATCAATTTGGAGAAAATAGTTATAGAACACAGAAGATGTTGCCATTAGAATTTTCAGACAGGATAAGATTGTGTCCCGCCGATACTCTATTTCAAAAACATCATTGATGGTCCTGATAGAGGAGACTTAAAAACGAGACTTAAGAGTAGCGGTATTTATTGACAGGAGAAATTTTATGAAAAGATTTTTGGTCAGGCTAACCATTGGTTTAATAAAAAAGTTATTGGCTTCTTTTGTCAAATTTAATGTCATGCTAAAAGGACATAGACAACGCAAGTTAGATTATTCAATGTGGAAATTGGAAATTGATCAGAATGATAATTTGATGATCGGTGGATGCAATTGCGCTGAGTGTCCAAACTACCCGCAAGTCTTTAAGACAAGTAAAGGTTATATTATGGAAGATTACAAAGTTGGATTTGGTTCCCAGCTCATATTGAACCCTGCCTCAGGAATTTAGGCTTAGGGTAAGAAAATGAAAGTGGCTCCTATAAGAGACATTGGAAAGAAAATTTATCACAAGATTCCCACTTTTTTGCGCTGGTTCTTCTGGCCTGTCAAACTACCATTTAGACTTATAAATATTTCTAAATTGGATTTATGGATCCTAAATGGAGAAGAAATTACCACCCACCAGGAACTTTCCATCGCTTACGCTGGCACTGAAATAAACAGAAATTATCTTATCAAGATAGCCTATGGTAATTCTTTTAATGAAAAATATCTTGGAAGAGTATGGCTATGGAAAATTTTTGATGTAGTAAGAGAAAAGAGTCGTAATTGCTCCTTGATGGTCATTGCGGTAGATAAACTTTTGTGGAGATGGTTTAAGAAACGGATTTATTTTAATGTTCCTTTCTGGGTGTCAAGTTTGGCCGATATTTCTGCCGATAGTTCTTTCCTCTGGAGAAGCAAAGACGCTAAGAATGCTATAAGAAAAATAAAGAAAAACAAGCTTTCCTTTGAAGTGACACAAGACCGCTCTCAGTTTGATAACTTCTATTACAATATGCACCTGCCTTATATTGCCGCAGCCCATGGAAAACGAGCTATTCTCGGTAGCTATGACAATATGAAAAGAGAATTCAAGAAGGGCGAGTTGCTTCTTATAAAAAAAGAAAATCAATATATCGCAGGAGCTCTGTTCGTTTACAAGAAGATGCAGGTATATGCTATGTTCCTTGGCGTAAAGGACGGCGATTTTGATTATGTTAAAGAAGGTGCCATTGCTGCCATCTACTATTTCCGTACGCTCTATCTCAAGGAAAAAGGGTACAAAAAGATAGAGCTTGGAACTTCAAGACCGTTCTTGAAAGATGGAGTTTTACGTTACAAGAAGAAATGGGGTGGTCGCCAAATTTCTTTTATCTCTGAAGTTGATGGGGCTTATTATATTGAGCCGTTGACCAATACGCCCGGCTTGAAGGCGTTTCTTATAAATAATCCCTTCATTTTTGTAGA
>CAZTSA010000184.1:0-1855 GCA_964616885.1 uncultured Clostridia bacterium | reverse complement strand
TCTCCCCAGAGGGCAGAGGAGAAAAAGCTGAGTGATAGTTTATCACAAAGGGGGATAAGATGGCTAAGAAGGGCAAGATCGCTATTATTCCAATTAAGGGGATGATCATTTCCGAAGAAGCTCCTAGCTCTCCTTTTCCTCTATTAGCTCTGGCGAGAATAGTATCTTCGGCTGAAGTAATTCCCTTAATTGAAAGTGTAAAGAAGAACCGCCGAATAAAAGGATTGATTCTGGAAATAAATTCTCCAGGAGGCAGACCTTTCCCGTGTAAAGAGATTGCAGAATCCATCAGAAGTCTGGGAAAGCCTACGGTAGCCTGGGTAAGGGAATACGCCACCTCTGGCGGCTACTGGATTGCTTCTTCCTGCGACCATATTGTAGCCGACCGTTTGAGCAGCGTTGGAAGTATTGGCGTGGCAAGCATTCGGCCCGATTTTTCTGAACTGATGAAAAAGTTCGGGATAGATGTGGAGACAATGGCCTCGGGTATCTATAAGACATTAGGTATACCTTATAAGAAGTCAACGCCAGAAGAGAAAGAGCTTCTAAAAGAAGAACTGGACACTATTTACAGGAACTTCATGGAAGAGGTTACTAAGAACAGGAAGCTAAGCGAAGAAGCAATAAATGAAATCTCTACTGGTAAGATGTACTTAGGGGAAGAAGCAAAGAAGGTGGGTTTGATAGATTTTCTGGGAGGCAAGGATAAAGCAATAGAGCTTATTATGAAAGATGCGGGGATTGAAGCATACAAGATAGTGAATTACGCCAAAAAGATGAAAAGACCTTTAAGTTTCTTGAGAAGAATGTTCGGCTAAAAAAGGTGACGGGTACAATTTTTACTTGAAAATGAGCGCTGTAAAAAAGTAGCCTGTCCCCTTTTTTGGTCTAAGATGGTATGAAAGGTATAATTCTGGCTGCTGGTATTGGCAAAAGACTCAGGCCACTGACCGATTTCCTTCCCAAACCTTTGGTTCCTGTGGCAGGAAAGCCGATGATCGAGTATAGTATCAGAGGCTTTCAGAAAGCCAAGATCGGGGAAGTGGCTATTGTTGTCTCCCCCAAAGACCGTTGGAATATCTGTGAAGTCTTTGGTAATGGCCGCCAGTGGAATATGAATCTCACCTACATAGAGCAAGAGAGGCCATTAGGCACAGGAGACGCAGTGGCAAAAGCTCAAGGATTTGTCGGGGGAGACAATTTCTTGCTAGCCTACTGTGACCACGTGTCCTTTTACGACTTCAGAGAACTCATCGAGTCACACCTAAATTTTCGCCCTCTGGCGACTCTTCTTATTAATAAAGAAGATAATCCTGAGACCACGGGTCAGGTAGTTTGGGAGGGTGATTTAGTCAAAAAGATAGTGGAGAAGCCAAAGACTAAGATATCCGATTATGGGATAAGCGGGCTGTTGACTGTTGAGCCTGATATCTTTAAAGCCATCTCCTATATTAAACCATCGGGACAGGGAGAGCACCACATTGGAGATGCTTTACAGTACTTGATAGATAGGAAATTCGAAGTCCGTTACCGAAAAATCAATACCTGGCGGGTCAATGTAAATTCCCTTGCGGATATTAAGAAGGCTGAGGATTTAATTCTAAAGAATCGAAGTCTGAAGGAATTATGAGTTTTCCTGAAAAGTTTTTCCTGATTTCACTTTCTATTTCTTTCATCTCAAAATTGATTTCGGTAAGAAAATGGACAGGAATAAGAATCTTAACCTGAGCTTGCTCAGCAATTTCTCCCAAAGCGAGGGCTGAGGTGTGTACTTCTTCAAGACCTTTGGCAAACCGTGATGGGCAGGCGCAGTCGTGGATGAGATAATCAGCGCCTCTTGCTTCCTCAATAACTT
>CAZTSA010000183.1:0-1895 GCA_964616885.1 uncultured Clostridia bacterium | reverse complement strand
TTCTCACAGCAACTGTTCCCGATTCTGCTTCTCTCTTTCCAATAACTAACATATACGGAATTTTCTGAAGCTGCGCGTCCCGAATTTTCTTATCGATTTTTTCATTATCAAAATTTGCTTCTACTCTTATAGACTTCTCTTTTAAGCGATCGTAGACTTTCTGGCCGTATCCTATCTGCGAGTCCGTAATAGTCAGAACCGTGACCTGCACTGGTGCAAGCCAAACGGGAAAAGCGCCTCCGTAATGTTCTATTAGAACTCCAAAGAATCTCTCCAGGGAACCCAGGAGCGCGCGGTGAATCATTATCGGCCGGCGACGTTCTCCGCTGGGATCTACGAAGGTAATGTCAAACCTTTCTGGAAGATTGAAATCTACCTGTATAGTAGAGCATTGCCACGCTCGACCCAATGAATCTTTTATTTTTATATCTATTTTTGGCCCATAGAAGACCCCCTCGCCCGGGTTAACCGCATAGTCAAGCCCCACTTTTTCCAGTGCCTTCTTTAGTGCATCCGTTGCCTTTTCCCAACTCTCCATAGTTCCCACATACTTTTCTGGTCGCGTACTTAAGGCAACGTCATAATCTGAAAAACCAAAAGTCTTTAACATGAAGATAACGAACCTAATCACCCCTACAATTTCATCTTCTAACTGTTCAGGACGGCAGAAAATATGAGCGTCGTCCTGAGTGAACCCTCGAACGCGAAGGAGACCGTGCAAAACACCAGAACGCTCATAGCGGTACACGGTTCCAAGCTCTGCCCAACGAATTGGTAGGTCACGGTAGCTTCTGACCTTGGTTTTATAAATCAGTATATGGCCAGGGCAATTCATTGGCTTGATGATATATTCCTTCCCCTCGATGTCCATGGGCGAATACATATATTCCTGATAGAAATTTACGTGACCCGAGGTCTCCCACAAATCTATCCTGGCAATGTGTGGGGTATTAACGAGTTCATACCCGTTTTTTAGATGTTCTCTTTCCAGAAAATCTTCTATTATTTTCCTGATAAGCGCGCCCTTAGGATGCCAGTATATAAGTCCAGCTCCTGCTCCCTCATGCATGCTGAACAGGTCAAGCTCAACCCCCAGTTTGCGATGGTCTCTCTTCTTGGCCTCTTCAAGTAAGTATAAATGTTTGTCCAGTTCTTCCTTGGTAAAAAATGCCGTCCCATATATCCTCTGAAGGCTCTCTCTCTTCTCGTCCCCCCGCCAGTAAGCACCAGCAACACTTAGCAACTTGAAATACTTTACCTCACCTGTCGACTTGACATGGGGACCTCGACAAAGGTCAATAAAACCTCCCTGCTCATAAAGAGTTACCTTATCATCGTCCATTTCCTTAATCAGCTCCACTTTATATTTCTCACTTCTACCGCGAAATAATTTTAGCGCCTCGTCTCTCGACTTTTCAGAACGATTGAAAGGATAATTCTCTTCAATAATTTTCTTCATTTTCTCAGTGATTTTTTCCAAATCCTCAGGAGTGAAAGGTTCCTTCTTATCAAAGTCATAATAGAAACCATCGGCAATAGGTGGTCCAATAGCAAGCTTCACATCGGGAAATAGTTGGGAAACCGCATGCGCCATGATATGCGAACAGGAATGACGTAATTTTTCTAAGTCTTCTTTATGCTTCTCATTCTTGCCAGAAATTTCCATCCTATATTCTCCCCCGACTATAATCAAAAACTCAAAAATAATTGGTGGGCGGTACTGGACTTGAACCAGTGACCTCATGGATGTCAACCATGCACTCTAACCACCTGAGCTAACCGCCCATAAAAAGGGGACAGGCTACTTTTTTTCTTTTTGGTCCCTATTTTAGGTAGCCGTAGGCTTTAGCCTGCGTAATTTCTCCGTCGAGAACGCAACCTGAAGGTTGCGGCTA
>CAZTSA010000182.1:0-2004 GCA_964616885.1 uncultured Clostridia bacterium | reverse complement strand
TTCGTCCTGCGCAAGCACAATCTCACCGTCTTCTTTGCTTAGAAGGATGGCTGCCACAAGTTCATGTATAGCCTCGGCTGAAGCATCAAAATCGCAATTTTGAGAAATTGTCTTATCAGACACTGGATCGCCCGTTTATTTGAACTTCCAGCTTCCTACCACGTCATGTATCTTATCTAGATATTTTCTTTGCAGCTCATTGAACGTGCTATTGAAGAAATCAATTTCAGCGCCAGGAAACGGAGAGGCTTCGCCTCTTTCCAGCTTCATTATTGCCAACTGTCTGCAAAATGCTTCGCCTACAAGTTCTGCTAAGAAGACCCTCCCTTGCTCCGTTTCCACTCCTTCTAAACCAGAACCAAGGTATCTCGCAACGCCAGGAAACTTAATTTTGATTTTAATCTCGCCCGTGTCCTTTACATATTCTACTCGCTGTATCGGGTCAGTGACCTCATCCGGCAAAATGTCTGATATAAATCCGCCCTTTCTTCCTGTTGGCTTTCCTTTCCTCTTTTCTTTTTGCTCTCCTACTCTAACATGTGCTGTAGCCTTCTGCACACCTAACTTGCAGCCTATGTTCGCCTCTTCATTAATAACCCTCCCCACGACCTTGAAAACACCATAATATAAATCAGGATATTTAGAATGCCTTTTATCTAAGCTAACATGCGATGATAGAAGAGAAATGTTAAGATTGTCTGATTCTATCATCGCCTTATTTCCAGCTACTTTCACTAACTCTACTGGTGCATAAATTGATAATGGACGAGGTTTGTCGACCTCAATATTTGCATATCTCGGAAGTATGGTTAACTCTTTAATCCCTGGAGTTGGCTCCACGGGGGGTTCCCACTCCTCAAATTCTTTGTTGGCTAGTTCATTCAGCACACTGCATAATCTCCTTAGCATTTTCCTTGCAGGCTCGGCTACTTCTTTCTTCTCTTCCTTTCTTTCTAATTCTTTCCTCTTCTCCTGGATTAAAGGATCTAAAACCTCTTCTATCGTAGCTTGTATGGCTTGGCAATATTCGTGACGCCACTCAATTCCAGCACGATTGAAGTCTATTATCCCTACTTCTCCCTTCCTGATTCTCTCTGCTATGCCATCACAACAAGCTTCACCCCAAAAATAAAGAGCAGCTGGGTCATTTTCATACTTGAAGAGACAATTATCCAAGACAGAAGCCCCACTTTTTATCAGAATTCCAGCCTTTGCAAAGGGGTTTAAGCGGGGTGAATCTAGCTGAATAGGACTTTTGAAAATCTTAATTTCTATCGGGTCACCATAGTTGGGGAGATTTACTTTGCTCTGGCATACTTTGTCACCTTGTGGGGGGTCAAATTTAACGTTCCACTTTGAAAGTAAACCTCTTTTAAGATCCACAAATGATAAAACTACTTCTCTTTTATCGGAAGAAGTTATTCCCCTCAAGGCGTAATGACCAGAAATTTGTTGCTTAAACTTGTTATATTCAGGGATTCTCATTTTTTCGTTTTTTACATCTATACCCACTGAAGTGCCATTCTCTTCCTCAGTCTCTCCTTCCTCCCCATACCCCACCTTAGCCTTTCTTTCAATTTCATCCCACCATATCCTTGCATCATTTGAGGTATTGTTTTTGATTGTGTGTATCTCTCCCTCGCCTAAAGAAATGATGGCTTCCTTCAACCCGCGCCCAAATAATCCCCTTACCGTGCACCCTTTTTCAAATCCACTCGTTTCTCCTCCAAACCTCACCGCCTTTTGTAGCTCTTCCCTTGTCATGCCTTCAGCATAATCTTTCACCGTCAATAATCTACACACCCCGCCCTTCTCTCTAGTCACGGCAACTTCTATCTTCCCACTAGTTTTAATTCCCTGCTTCTCAAGGCGCCTATAACTGTCATCACAGTTGGTAATTAGTTCCACTGCTGCGTCAACGAGATTCCTGATTGTAGCTTGAGCTGATTGCTTAACTATACGGGAATCAATAGGGAGTTCATAAACCTCTTGAAACTCCATTTG
>CAZTSA010000181.1:0-2014 GCA_964616885.1 uncultured Clostridia bacterium | reverse complement strand
GATAATCTCGCCATCGCGCATATAAATGATTCTTTTTGCATGTTGAGCAATTTCTCTTTCGTGAGTAACCATAATAATAGTTTTGCCCTTTTGATTCAAATCTTCTAAGATGGAAACAATCTCTTCCTCGCTTTTTGTGTCCAGATTCCCTGTGGGTTCGTCAGCTAAAATAATCAACGGTTCATTCACCAGGGAGCGGGCAATGGCTACTCGCTGCTGTTCACCTCCGGAAAGTTCGTTGGGGCGATGAGATGCTCTCTCGGTGAGGCCAACTTCTTTAATCTTTTGGCGAGCCTGTTCCAGGTGGCGTTTTCCGGCATAGATTAAAGGGAGCCCTGCGTTTTCTAAGGCACTCATTCTGGGGAGTAGATGAAATTGTTGGAATACAAAACCGGCTAAACGGTTTCTCACTATGGCTAATTTATTATCGGTAAGGTTGGTTATTTCCCTTTTGTCTAAATTATATGAGCCGGAATCGGGTCTATCTAAGAAGCCCAATATATGAAGAAGGGTTGATTTTCCAGAACCTGAAGGACCCATAATAGCAACAAATTCTCCAGGACCAATCTTTAATGATACGTTGCGTAACGCCCGGACTTCAACTTTGCCAGTCTTGTAAGTCTTGGTTATATTTTTTAATTCTATCATATTCGTTCCTACTCCAAGAATTTCGTCTAAACTGGTTCCATGAAGATACTGTTGAAAAATGGTAGCCGACGGCTTTAGCCGGAGAAAGATTATTGTATCATTTATCGTTTTTTATCATGTTTTTACGCAAACTGAAGTTTGCGGCTACCAAAATCGATTTTTTCAACGGTATCTGAATTGAACCCCTACAATATTATCGTCGCCTTCCGCCAAATGGCGTAAGCGGGCTTCCAGTTGGGCTACCACTAGCACTTTTTGAGGAGAGATACTTTTCGGGCACAATTGCCACTCTATCGTTTGCCCCGAGGCCTGAAATAATCTCCACATTTTTGTCATCAGAAATGCCGAGCTTAACGCTCTGCTTAAGAGGTCTCGTTCCTTTACCCTGGCTTAATAAAACGAAACTCCCTTCCCTGTCCTGTCTAACCGCCTCAAGAGGGATAAGTAGAACATTTTCTCTTTTTGCTTCTATAATATTTACATTAGCGCTCATACCTGAACGAAAGACCTCGGGTACTTTTTTGGGAAGGATATCTATTTCATAAATAGTAACATTACTTACAATCTTAGATTCATAGGATATGTGGTCAACCGTTCCTTCAATTCTTATTTGAGGATAAGCATCCAAAGTAATGATTGCTTCCTGACCGATTTTTATTTTTCCAACATCGGTCTCATCAGCCTGAGCCTTAACAATGAGGCGATCCGACAGGACAATTATAGCGTCATTAGAAGTGACAGTCTGGCCAGGTTCGACTGCTCTCACGATTACTTCTCCATCAATTGGCGCTATTAAAGGGGTGGGTTTATAAACTTCCTTCCAATAATTTAATGCTTCTTTACCTTGCGAGCGAGCCGCATCTAAAAGAGCTGCCCTTTCCGTTGAACTCATCCAGGCGATGGTCTCGCCGATTTTAACTTTTTCGCCTTCTTTAACTAAAATTTCTTCAACCCGGCCGCTGATTGGTGGTTTGATTTCTAAGCGGTTTTGTGGCTGCCCTGTGCCTGTTATGGACAAGAAAGACTGGATATTGCCATAGGTCGGGCTTATTTCTCTAATAACCTCATTTGAGGACTTATTCTGTCTTGCTCTTATTATTAAAGTTGTGGCGATAGCTGCGACGACCAGTAAACTAACACAAATTACCCATTTTTTATTCCTCATCTAACATTCCTCCTGTCGCTTGAATCCAGTTAGCCTCAGCAATCAAAGCATTTGCTTGAACATCTAAGAAAGACTTTTTAGCTTTCACCAAATCGTCCTCAATGATTGTCCAGTTATCAAATGAAATAAGTCCGGTTGAATACTGCGCCTGGGCTATCTTTGCCCGCTCTTCAGTTGCCTCCACAAATTTTTGTTGTACCT
>CAZTSA010000180.1:0-2127 GCA_964616885.1 uncultured Clostridia bacterium | reverse complement strand
CCGAGCGACTCCGAAAACTATCCCTTCATCCTCTTTTTACCCTTCCACCAGTTGAGGATTCCCATTAGAAAGCCGATAGTGATGAATCCTCCGGGAGGGAGAATCATAATCAACCCGGGATGAAAAATGAATCTACTCGAACCAAATATTGTACCATTTCCCAAAGTTTCTCTAATTATTCCGATTATGACTATCACCAAAATAAATCCCATACCCATTCCAATGCCGTCCAAAAACGAATCCATCACGGAATTTCGATAGGCAAAGGCCTCAGCCCGTCCCAAAATAATGCAATTCACCACAATTAAGGGAACAAAAACGCCCAGAGCTTTGTGGAGAGCAGGAAAATAAGCAGCCATCACATAATCGGTTACGGTAACAAAAGTAGCTATAATAATAATAAAGACAGGAATACGAATGTCTTCAGGAATAATACTGCGGCAAAGCGAAATTGCGAGATTGGAAAAGGCCAAGACAAAAGTTGCAGCAATTCCCATTCCCAGAGCGTCAATCGCAGAACTGGAAACTGCTAATAGGGGACAGAGCCCAATCATTAACACCAAAACTGCATTCTCTCTAAGAATGCCATTGGTAAAACTCTTCAGCTTAGCCATACCATTCACCATCCAATTTACATAATTTGTAGTGTAGCCCTTTCAGAAATTTCAAATTACGGAGACAAGCGCTACACTATTAATTGCACAGTTACTCTATCTCCAATCTTCAATGCCTTTGTATTTTCAGGAAGAACGGCAATGCCATCGCACTCTACCATCGACTTAAGAATTCCCGACCCTTGAGGACCTGTAAGGGAAGCAAAATATTTCTGATTCCTGTAATCCAGTTTCACTCGCAGGAAATGTCTCTTGTTGTCCTTTTTCATTATGGGAGCTCTTAAAAAAGCGGAAATTACGGGTAAATCTACGGGTCTATCCATTAGCTTCATCATAAGGGGACGCACAAACTCCAGAAAGGACACCATCGAGGAGACAGGATTGCCTGGCAAGCCAAAAACTGGCATCCTATCAATATAGCCGAAACTTATGGGCATTCCCGGTCTCATTGCAACCTTCCAGAATCTCTCTCTATATCCTATGGAAGCGAGAGCCTCGCGCACGAGATCGAACCTTCCCATGGAGACTCCGCCGGAAATAATCATTATGTCGGAATTAAGCCCCTTTTTCATCTTTCTCACCAGTTTGACCTTATCATCGGGAGCTATTCCCAGAGGGAGTGCAAGCCCACCAAATTTCTCTACAAGACCCGATAAAGAAAATCTATTAGCGTCTCTTACCTTGCCCGGACGCAATCTTTCGCCAGGTCCAATAATTTCATTTCCGGTAATCAGTATGGCTACCAATGGTTTTTGAAAAACCGTCACTCTATCTCTACCCAGGGAAGCGAGCATCCCCAATTCGGCCGGACCCACAATTGCGCCCTTCCTCAAAACTACTTCTCCCTTTCTCACATCTTCTCCTGAACGCCGAATATTCTTACCAGGGTCGACCTTTCGAAGTATTCTAACGATCTTGGGCGCAACAACCTGTGTATCCTCCACAGCAATAACACTGTTACAACCTTCTGGAATTGGAGCACCCGTCATTATGGCCATCGCCTCACCCTGTCTTATTTTCTTCTTGATAGATTTCCCACAACCCGCAACTCCTACTACCTTCAAGTCTCGGGGAACACTTTTCAGGTCAGCTGTTCTTATTGCATAGCCATCCATTGCCGAATTGTCGTTATACGGAATATTATCCTGAGCAGTTATATTCCCAGCAAGTACCCTCCCATGCGCAGAAGAAAGACCTACCCATTCTGATTCGATTGGTCTGGCAGTTTCGAGCACAATATTTAGAGCCTGCCTATACTTTAACATTTTATCTCGCCATCCTCTCAATTACTTATTCTGTGTTCGATGAATCTGACTCACACATTCAGGCAGAGCTAGAACCTCTCCCTCGTGTAAAAGACAGACTCTGCCGGCCCTTAAACTAGGCGACCACGGAGCGTCACCTCCATATCAACTTAGACCTTCGCTCTGCCATTAAAATCCGCACGATTTGAAATCGTGCCTACAAAATTTTGAATTCATCTCATTGTAGGCACAAATTCAATTTGTGCAAA
>CAZTSA010000179.1:0-2141 GCA_964616885.1 uncultured Clostridia bacterium | reverse complement strand
CTCGTAGATGATGATAAAGAGTTCAGGGATGAATTTCGGGATTATCTTGAGGATTACGAAGTAATAGAAGCCTCTAATGGTGAAGAGGCATTAGAGTTGCTAAGAAAGCCAAATGTCATAGACCTGGTAATTTTGGATGTAATGATGCCAGGCTTACGGGGTACCCAGGTGTTAAATGAAATGAAGAAGATAGACCCCAACCTCGGTATCATTATCTTAACAGGCTATAGTTCTGAAAATGTGGCTATTGAAGCTTTGAAAGGGCATGCAGACGATTATATGCAAAAGCCAGTAGATATTGATAAAGCGAAAGAAATAATAGAAAGGCTATTAGAAAGTAAAAAAGGGGAAGGCGATATAGATACCAGGGGCATAGAAGGAAAGATTGAAAAGGTGAAGCGCTTTGCCGAAAGGAATTACCATAAAAAGTTATCCTTGAAAGACGCAGCTCAAGCGGTCTACCTGAGTCCAAAATACTTAAGCAGAATCTTTAAACAAAGCACCGGCAAAAGCTTTAGTGAGTATAAATTGAAAATTAAAATAGAAAAGGCAAGGGAACTTTTGAGCAAAACGGGCTACAACGTGAATCAGGTTGCGGAAAAATTAGGATACGAGAATGTAGAATCCTTTATCAGACTTTTCAAGAAACTTGCTGGACATACGCCAACAGAGTATCGGAGAAAATTCAGAGGAAAGAGCAAAATATCATCAAAGAGAATCAAAAAGAAACGAAGAAAGCTTAAATAGAATGGAAGAACGAGAAAAGAGAGACAAGCCGAATATTCAGGGTTTGCTGAACAGTGCTGAGAAGAGCAGGGAAAACATAGTGGGTAGCTCACATTTGTCCAGGCGCTCTTTATCCAGGTGGCTTGGGGCTACAGCCATTCCTGTTTTAATAGTTATTATCTTAACCCTTGCTATATTAAACATAAAAGCAGTCTTCGAGCCGCCCCTACTTCTCCCTATACTTAATATGCTGTTCGTCTCTGTCGTGTCTTTCGTCGTGGCCTACATTTCAGCGAGATGCTATTTAATGATGGGCTTGACTAACATTCTATTATTGGGTTGCGGGGTGCTGTCATACGGCGTCGGAAATCTAATTGCTGGTTGGCTAATAACCTCTCCGGGAGCGCCAAACGTTAACGTGACTGTTCATAATACTGCGGCCTTATTTGGTTCACTCTTTCATGCCGTGGGAGCAATGTCAACTTTACCGGGAACAATCATAGAAAAAGTGTCAAAGCGTAGAAAATTCGAGGTAATGCTTGCCTATCTTGGCGTGCTGGTATTTATAACATTACTCACGATAGCCAGCCTTCGGGAGGCTATCCCAGCGTACTTCATACAGGGAGTGGGGCCTACGCCTTTGAGGCAGGGCGTGTTGGGAACTACAATGGCTCTTTTTGCAATCTCTTCTCTCATCTTCCTGAGGAGGTACTTTAATTTGAAGGCAGAATTTCTATACTGGTACTCCCTGGCTCTGGCGCTGATCGCCGTAGGGTTATCCGGCGTGTTCCTGCAGAAGGCTGTTGGCAGCCCCATCGGATGGGCAGGAAGGTTCGCCCAATACCTGGGTGGCATCTACTTTCTCACGGCTGTATTAGCTGCCGCCAGAAGTGCGCGTGCCAAGGGAATACGACTGGAAAAAGACATAACTGCGCTTTTCCGCGAGTCAGAGAACCTCTATAGAACCCTCGTTGAGACGGTTACTGATGCCATAGTTTCTGTTGACGATGAGGGGAGAGTGTTGCTGTGGAATTCGGCTGCAGATAAAACGTTCCGTTACAGTCAAGCTGAAGCAATTGGCTCACCGGTGGTCGATTTGATAGTGCCTGACAGAGGAGCCGATAGTTTGAGGAAGGAGATAGAAAATCTGGTAAGAACAGGCAAGAGTCCGCTAATCGGAAAAACGGCAGAAATAGAAGCTAAGAGAAAAGACGGCGAACTATTCCCGGCTGAACTTTCCGTCTCAGTAAGAAAGTCGGCGGGCACACGGATAACCACCATTGTCGCCAGAGACATTACCGGTCGTAGGAAGGCCGAGGAGGCGCTGAGGACTAGCGAAGAGCGTTATGCACTTGCCCAGCGGGTTGCAAATATCGGTAGCTGGGATTGGGATATCCGAACCGGCAATCTGAAAT
>CAZTSA010000178.1:0-2142 GCA_964616885.1 uncultured Clostridia bacterium | reverse complement strand
AATTTAACATTTCAAAATAACAATAACCTTTAACATTTCAAAATCATAACATCAGGCAGGAAAATATCTATTGACAAAATTTCTAATATATTATAATATTAGATTAATAAACCCATCTAAGCATACCTCAACGTAATCCTATTCATTTATCAAATCCTGGACATTTTCCCTTAAGTTTATTACTTTCTGGTATATCTTGCATTATAAGATAAGGAGGAACAGATAGTGGAAAGAACTCCATTAGATATAAGTGCTTTGTCCAAGATGACTATAGCAGATTTGACAAAGAAGGCAAAAGAGTTGAAAGTGGAAGGGATATCCGGCCTTAGAAAGCAGGACTTAATCTTCAAGATTTTGCATGCCCAGGCTGAATCTAATGGCCTTCTATTTGACGAAGGGGTGCTGGAAATTTTGCCAGATGGTTTCGGATTCTTGAGGTCTCCTAACAACAATTATTTGCCAGGCCCGGATGATATCTATATTTCTCCTTCACAAATTAAGCGTTTCGGTTTAAATAAGGGAGATACTGTATCCGGGCAGGTTCGTCCACCAAAAGAGGGAGAACGTTTCTTCGCCCTTCTACGGGTGGAAGCGGTGAATAGTGAAAATCCAGAGAATATTCGGGAACGGTTGCTATTTGATAATCTGACTCCTCTCTATCCAGATGAAAGAATTAGACTGGAGACTAAACCTACAGAAATATCTATGAGGGTAATGGACCTTTTGACTCCCATTGGAAAAGGGCAGAGAGGACTCATCGTCGCTGCACCTCGAACAGGAAAAACTATTCTGTTGCAGCAAATTGCAAATAGTATTACAACTAATCATCCGGAGATCACTCTAATAGTGTTGCTCATAGACGAAAGACCTGAAGAAGTCACTGATATGCAGAGGTCAGTAAAAGGAGAAGTGATTTCTTCAACCTTTGACGAACCGGCGGATCGCCACATTCAGGTAGCGGAAATGGTTATGGAAAAGGCAAAGAGACTGGTTGAACATAAGAGAGATGTGGTCATTTTGCTCGATAGCATAACCCGTTTGGCGAGGGCCTATAATACCGTAACTCCCTCCTCAGGAAGGGTATTGTCAGGTGGTCTGGATTCTAACGCTCTTCAGAAACCCAAGCGATTTTTCGGAGCTGCCCGTAACATCGAAGAAGGAGGAAGCCTGACGATTATTGCTACGGCACTTGTTGATACGGGAAGCCGGATGGACGATGTCATCTTTGAAGAATTTAAAGGGACAGGGAATATGGAAGCCAATCTCGACCGTAGGTTAGTGGACAAGAGAGTATTTCCGTCAATTGATATTCACCGTTCCGGGACCAGAAAAGAGGAACTCCTTCTTTCCGAAGATGAATTGAACAAGGTGTGGATTCTGAGAAAGGCTTTGAGCTCTTTGAATGTAGTTGAATCGATGGAGTTTTTGTTAGAAAAGCTCCAGACCACTAAGTCAAACAAAGATTTCTTGAAATCACTAGAAATTGATAACCTCCCGGAAGGCCTCATAAAATAGATTTTGTAAAAAACCACTTGACAATTAATAAGAAGTTTGTTATTATTTTATAAAAAGAAGGGAGGGATGCCGCGGAGAAAAAAATTTTTCCTCTCCGAAAGTCTTGAAATCCCGCCAAAATTACCTTCTGGTTCTTTTCTTTACAAATTAACATCTGTCTTCCAATCATAAATTTATCACTGATATTGACATGGGGATTGTTCTTTGTAAATAAATAAGAGAAAGTTCTTAACGAGTTTTTCCCTTAGTTCAATTGTATAAAGGAAAAACGATATTCTTTTCCAAAGCCGAAAGGGCTCTTGACAAAGAAATAGCAGTATGATATAATTATAATGGCATATAAGTT
The DNA here is from genome assembly GCA_964616885.1 of uncultured Clostridia bacterium. Lineage (GTDB taxonomy): Bacteria > UBA6262 > WVXT01 > WVXT01 > WVXT01 > CAZTSA01. Next base: position 281 of record CAZTSA010000178.1, on the reverse strand, counting down.
CTTTGAAAAACAAATAGGAGCCTATAAGCCAGGTAACCCTGGACAATTCAAGGTGTTAATAAGTAAGTTTCTATGGAGAGTTTGATCCTGGCTCAGAACAAACGCTGGCGGCGCGCTTAACACATGCAAGTCGAACGGTCTCGATAGAGCCGTAAGGCAATATCGGGATAGTGGCAAACGGGTGAGTAACACGTGGATAATCTGCCCTTGAGTGGGGGGTAACTCCGCGAAAGTGGAGCTAATACCGCGTAAGACTACAGAATCGCATGATTCAGTAGTAA
>CAZTSA010000177.1:0-2199 GCA_964616885.1 uncultured Clostridia bacterium | reverse complement strand
CATCTTCAAAATATTTGTAGCGATCCGAGGCAGAATAGTCGGCGGCTCTCACAAAACGGCATACCCCACGACCTCCCTGGGGAGCAAACTTCGCTGACTGAACCAGCCTCAACGCATCCTCCTTATCGCCAATTTGTGGGACTTCCACACCACCTGCGCCGATATCTAAGGCTCTGAGTATTAATCCAGCGTCATTTTCTGTCACCCTTATAATCGGCGTAATATCTACTAACTCCGCTGCCCTTATCAGATTCTGCGCCGTCTCCACCGACACTGGTCCGTGTTCCATATCAATTATTACAAAATCGAACCCCGCCTTTCCAGCAATCTCCACTGAAGCCGGGTCGGTAAACTTCATAAACGGACCCAATGCCACTTTGCCTTCTTTTATGATATCTTTAACTCTATTTCTCTTCATTTTTCTGCTCCTTAGCTCCGTGAATAGATTCGTGGAACTCTCTTGCTGATTGCGCAAACTACCTCGTAGCTAATGGTGCCAATTAGTTTGGCAATCTCATCTGCAGTTATCCTCTCTTTCCCTTGAGAACCGATCAATACTACTTCCTCACCCACTTTGACTTCTGGTAGAGAAGTAATGTCAACCATACACATATCCATGCATACCCTTCCCACAATGGGAATTCTCTTTCCGCGAATTAAGACTTCACCTTTATTTGAGAGTAAACGATTGTATCCATCAGCATATCCTATAGGAAGTGTTCCAATTATAGAGTCACTTTCCGCTTTCCAGGTTCGACCATAACTTACACTAGTTCCTTTCTTCACCCTCTTCACAAATACAATTCGCGTCTTAAGTTGCATTACTGGTTTCAAGTCTATCTCTTTTTCCGCTCCCTCAAAGGGAACAAGACCGTAAAGGGATATACCGGGCCTGGCTAAGTTGAAATGGGCACCCGAATACCTGAGAATAGCTGTAGAGTTAGCCGCATGCTTATACTTTATATTTATATTATCTCGTTTAAGCTCGTCGATAACTGATTGGAATTTTCGAATCTGTTCCATAGTGAATTCGTAGTCGCTATCTGCTGCTGCAAGATGAGTAAAGATTCCTTCAACAATTATCCCTGGCAACTGAACGACTCTTTTTACGAGACCTGCGGCGTTTTCGGCTGAAATACCAATCCGTCCCATTCCAGTATCTACTTTTATGTGAACTCTCGCTTCCTGTCTTCTTATCTTTGCAATTTTAGAGAGTTCTTCTGAAGCCTGAACACTACAAATTGTAGGTGAAAGCTTGTATCTCAGGATGTAAGCAAAATTTGATAAAGGGTAAACACTACCCAGAATAAGGATGGGAGCCTTAATCCCTCTCTTCCTCAAGAATATTCCTTCTTCAATATTGGCTACCCCCAAAAGCTTCGCTCCACAGGATAGACTGGTGCGAGCGATCTCTTCCATGCCATGACCATAAGCATCCGCTTTAACTACTGGAAGTAAGGAGACGCCTTTTGTGAGTTTTCTACTTATCTGTTTGAAATTATGTCTGAAGGCACCCAGGTCAACTTCAGCCCAGGTAGGTCGAAGAACGGGGATAGCATAACTGGGAGGATAATGCGATTTTGGCATATTCTATTCGGATTGCTTTGTTAAATCTTGAAAGCAAGCGTATTCACTCAAAAAAGTCAACTTTACTGAGCCGGTGGGACCACTCCGTTGCTTTCCAATGATTACTTCTGTAATCCCTTTCTCAGCTTTTTCCGGCTCGTAATAGTCTTGTCGATAGAGAAAGGCAACCAGGTCGGCATCCTGCTCTATTGCCCCTGACTCTCTCAAATCGGAAAGTTGTGGCCTTTTAGATTGTCTCTTCTCGGTCTCCCTCGACAACTGAGAGATAGCAACAACAGGAACTTTCAATTCCTTAGCCATATTCTTTAAAGAACGTGTGATTTCCGAGATATCCTGTTGTCTATACTCGGCTCTTCCGGTGCGGCCAGGCATAAGTTGCAAGTAATCGATGATGACTAGGGAGAGTCCCCGCTCCGCTTGCAATCGCCGGGCCCTTGCCTTCATCTCTAAAACGGAAATCGCAGGAGAATCGTCAATGAAAATCGGAGCGTTGGAAAGAACAGAAGCTGCATTGGTGAGAGGAGTCCAGTCCTTCTTGTCAATGAAACCTGTTCGCGCTCTATGGAGACTCACTTTGGCTTGTGAACAGAGGAGACGCAAAACTAATTCTTC
>CAZTSA010000176.1:0-2225 GCA_964616885.1 uncultured Clostridia bacterium | reverse complement strand
CTAAACCCTCTCCCCTCACGGGAGACCCTTCACCTTTTCCTCTCCCCTCGGGGGAGAGGATAAAGGTGAGGGGGTAACCTCGGCGCTCGTTGGCTTCGAATCCTTGCAAGTAAGCCAAACTGCCGTGAAAGAAAATCGAGATTCGAAATTAGACCGCAATGAAAAATCTCATTCTCTAATTTCGATTTTCCATTGCTCTGTGCCGACAAAGTCGGCACTGCCGGGGGAGGATTCGAACCTCCACAGCAAGATCCAGAGTCTTGTGTCCTACCATTAGACCACCCGGCAATTTTATTCCTTCTGCTCTTACTGCTCCTCTTGTTTCTCTTCTTTTTCCTGTCCGACTTCTTTCTCTCCCTTTTTTGCCTCGTCAACATAGTTTAGCTGGAGAGTGGCAAGCGTATCACCAATTAACTTGTTTTCCTCCTCGACCAGATTCCCTTTAGTCTTCTCTTTTAGCATTTCCAGCATATCGATTGTTACCTTCGCCTGCTCTAAATTTCTTTCAATCTTGCCTGTAAACGGATTAGTAATCTTACCCATCTGCTGCATCGCTGCTTGAGAAAGGGAGAGAACAAGGCTCATAAAATGCATATTCAATTTTGGTTCTGCAGCCATTTTACCTCCTTGGAGAGAAACTATAGGAAGTTTTTGATTGTGTAATCTATCCTCTTCAGGGCTCTCTCTTTGCCGAGGAATGATAGGAGGGCAAATAGGCCCGGGCCTCTTGTTCGGCCGGAGACTGCCACTCTCATAGGATGGAAGACTTCACTTGTCTTTTTCCCAGTTTCCGTAGCATAATTGCGAATTACCTTTTCAATTTTCTCTTCTGAGAAATCTTCCAACCTGGCGAGCCTATCCCGGCAAGCCAATAATATTTGTTTAACACCTTTAAGCTTTAATACTTTCTCTTTCGCCTCCTCTTCGTAATCTTTGTCTTCTAAATCTTCCTTAAGCATATATTTTATTAGATTTGGGATATTTTTCAGCAATTTTATTTTTTCCTGCTCAAGGGAAATCGATCTAGTCAACGCCATTCTTACCGATTCTTCAATCTCCTCGTATTTTCTATCGCCCACTAATTCTTCTCTGGATATGAACGGGAATGCCTCAAATGTGAGTTTTTCTGATGTCATCTTCCTTATGTACTCGCCATTCATCCAGAGAAGCTTCTTAGGGTCGAAAATGGCAGCCGATTTCGCGCACCTCTCTAAAGAGAACTTTGTAATCAATTCGTCTGTGGTAAAAATCTGCTGGCTATCTTCTGTTGCCCAGCCCAAAAGGGCAAGATAGTTGACCATTGCTTCTGGAAGATAGCCTTCGTTCTCATAGTACTCCAATGAGGTTGCCCCATGCCTCTTGCTCAAGCGCGCTCCATCCGGGCCGAGAATCATCGGTATATGGGCAAATTGTGGTTTTTTCCAGCCGAAGGCTTGGTATAAGAGAATCTGTCTGGGAGTATTCGATATATGGTCGTCGCCGCGAATTACATGGCTTATCTCCATTTCATGGTCATCTACTACAACTGCAAAGTTGTATGTCGGAGTGCCATTCGACTTAAGCATAACAAAATCGTCCAGCAGGTGATTCTCAAAGCTTACCTTTCCTCTCACTATATCTTGAAATTCCGTAACTCCCTCATGGGGAGTTTTGAACCGAACTACAGGCTTTCTGCCTTGCTCTATAAATTTCTTCTCATCTTCTGGAGTGAGATTCCGACATCTACCATCATACTTTGGCGGCTTCTTTTCCTCAAGCGCCTTCTTTCTCATCTCCTCAAGTTCTTCATAAAGACAATAGCAATGGTAAGCCTTACCATCTTTAATCAATCTTTCTGCATATTTCCTGTATAAATCAAGCCGTTTCATCTGGAAGTATGGTCCATATTTTCCTTTCTCTTTAATCACCAGTTTATGTTCTTCAATGGTAGTCTTAGGACCCTCATTCCACTCCATACGCAACCACTGGAGTCCATGAATAATTTGTAGAACAGCCTCATCTGTGGAGCGCACCTCATCAGTATCTTCTATCCGGAGAATAAATTTGCCGTGTTGCTGTCGGGCAAAAAGCCAGTTAAATAGTGCGGTGCGCGCTCCCCCTAAATGTAGATATCCTGTGGGAGAAGGTGCAAATCGTACCCGAACGGACATTTAGCCTCCCATAATTATTCCCCCTCACCCCTGGCCGCCTGCCCATTCTGGGCCTTAACGGCCAGGGTGGCTCGT
>CAZTSA010000175.1:0-2299 GCA_964616885.1 uncultured Clostridia bacterium | reverse complement strand
CTCAAAAACTGCGGGCTCTGAAGGGCGCAAATTAAAATTTCATTAATTTGCTTGAGAGCAAATATGTCGCCCTTGTTTTCTCGCTGAAATTTCTAATGCTCCTCACGAACCATATTTCCTTAACAAGGAATGGTAGTGTAGCCCTTTATGGGCGTAATGAGAAAAAGTCGAATTAACTACTCCTTGAACAGACCAGACAAAATTCCCTCTCTCCTTCGGGGAGGTTCAATAAGAATTCCCTCTACTCTTCGGGGAGAGGTTCCATAATAATTCCCTCTCCCCTTGGGGGAGAGGGCGAGGCCTGCCCGTGCCGTGGCACGAGCCACGGCCGAGGGTGAGGGGGATTACAAGCACAGTTATGGAGAATTCACAGCCAATCATAGAAACTAACTTGAAAGGAATACCTCTATTCTTTAGAGGCAAAGTGCGGGATATCTACGACCTGGGCGAGGAGCTTCTAATTGTAGCCACGGACAGAATTTCTGCCTTTGATGTTGTTCTTCCCACCCCCATACCGGACAAAGGAAAAATACTCACTCAAATTTCTCTTTTCTGGTTCAATTACTTAAAAGATATTGTCCGTAACCACCTGATTAGTGGAGATGTTGAAGATTTTCCTCGGCAACTATCACCTTATGGAGAGATTTTGAGAGAGCGCTCTATGCTGGTAAAAAAAGCGAACCGAATAAACATAGAATGCGTAGTAAGAGGATATATGGCAGGTTCTTCCTGGACAGATTACCAGAGAGAGAGGAAGGTTTGTGGCATTGACCTGCCGCAAGGTCTAAAAGAATCTGATAGGCTTCCCCAGCCCATCTTCACGCCAGCCACCAAGGCACAAATGGGTAATCATGACATAAATATAACCGAAAAGCAGTTAATCGATAACGAGGGAGCAGAGGTCTCGCTGTTTCTAAAGGAGAAAAGTCTTGCCTGCTATAAGAAGGCAAGTGATTATGCTCTCTCCAGAGGAATTATTATTGCCGATACCAAATTTGAATTCGGCATTTTCAACGATGAGATTATTCTTATCGATGAGGTCTTAACTCCCGATTCTTCAAGGTTCTGGGATAAGGAGAGTTATGAGCCAGGGAAACCCCAGTTGAGTTTCGACAAACAATTTGTGCGCGACTACCTTGAATCCCTCCATTGGGACAAGAAACCCCCTGCCCCCACACTCCCTGAAGAAATCGTGGAAAAGACCAGACAAAAATACCATCAATCCTACCAAAAGTTACTTAAGAGTTAGATGAAAGAACAATTAGATTTTCTAAAAAAATTTCCGAAGGACCGTAATGGGCTGTATATTGTATACGAAGTTTATACTTTTGATAATCTCTTTCGATTGCTTTTGAAAAATAATTTTGACCATAAAGAGGTCCTCTGCTTTATTCTCTGTAATTGCTCGTTAAGTGCTCTTGTTTTCCAGGAAAGAATTCATAACAAAAGATATAAGAAACTTTCGGCCAAGGATGCAATCGACCCTAATTTAGCTGCTCACAAAGCGCGATTAATTTATGAATTAATCACTATGAAGTAATACATATGGGAACGAAATAGCTTTCAGATTTTTAGTTAGTAACATAGATTTGGAGGAAATAGAGAGATGGAAGATATTTTTGTGATTTCTGTTGAAGATATTCAGTATTTAGCCCGGAGAAAAATTGGTAGAGAATTGACTATTGAGGAATTACAGCGAGTTAAAGAAGGAGTCGAATTCGGATTGGAATGCTGGGAAGATGTTGTAATTTATGCCATAGACGAATTAAAAATTACTTAGCGAAGATGGGACGAGTTGAAAAGGAAGGTGGGGGATGAAGGTTTTAGTGATTGGCTCGGGGGGAAGGGAACACACGATAGTCTGGAAGCTGGCGCAGAGTGAAAGGGTATCTAAGATTTATTGTATTCCTGGAAATGGCGGAATTGCACAGATTGCTGAGTGCGTTTCTCTTGACCCGCTCAATTTTTCTGACGTGGCGGAATTTGCGAAGAATGAGAGTGTGGACTTGACTGTTGTGGGGCCAGAAGTTCCTTTAGTGGCAGGAATTGTCGATTTTTTCCGGGTTAAGGGCTTAAGAATTTTTGGACCTGACATGAGGGCAGCCAAAATGGAGGGAAGTAAGGTATTTGCAAAGAATTTCATGAGAAAGTACAATATTCCCACTGCTGAGTTTGAAGTCTTTGAAGATGCAAAGGATGCCTCGCACTATGTGGAAAAACTCTCGCGCTCTTCTGGAAAAGTTGGTAAATTTTCATGTGTAGTTAAGGCTGATGGCCTGGCTGCGGGGAAAGGGGCGAT
>CAZTSA010000174.1:0-2348 GCA_964616885.1 uncultured Clostridia bacterium | reverse complement strand
AATTTAACATTTCAAAATAACAATAACCTTTAACATTTCAAAATCATAACATCAGTTTCCTACAAGTTGTTGACAAAAGAGAACAATTGTGTTATAAATAATAAATAAGAGTTTTTAGAAGGGACTCTGTATGAACTCATCGGAAGAAAGATTTAGAAAAAGTAAGATAGCGAGCTGGATTGGTATCTGCGTGAGTTTCGTTTTAACAGTATTTAAGATATTTGCCGGAATTTCCGGGCGGAGCCAGGCGATGCTTTCTGACGGCTTCCATTCTCTTTCCGATATTTTCGCTAGCTTTCTCGCTTTAACCAGCGTAAAAATTTCTCAAAAGCCAGTTGACAAGGAGCACCCTTATGGACACGGAAAAGCGGAATCCATAGCAGCACTTTTCATAAGTCTTCTATTATTCGGAATTTCTATCGTACTTGCTTATCGTGCGCTACACGCCATTTTTTTGAATATTGAGACTGTGCCAGGACTTTTGCCTTTGGTGGCTGCCCTGGTTTCAATTTCGGTGAATGGAGCTATTTCCAGGTATACTTACTATATAGGTAGGAAATTTGACAATTTAGCCGTTCTGGCCAGCTCCTATGACCAGCGGGCTGACGCACTTTCTTCCATACCAGCCTTGATAGGGATAGCGGGCGCTAGACTTGGTTACACCTTCCTCGACCCTCTGGCTGGTTTAGCTGTTACTCTGTTCATTTTTAGGATGGGAATAAAGATTCTTATTCCCTCTTTGAGAGAACTGATGGACACTTCCCTGCCGGAGGATTTTATTGAGGAGATTAGAGGGGTCACATTGAGTGTAAAAGGCGTAAGGAACATTGATGATATCAAGACTCGCCGCATGGGTTGGAGGAATTCAATTGATTTGAGTGTTGAAATCGACGCTAATCTTTCTATAGAAGAAGGACATGAGATTTCAAATCAAATCGAGAAATTGCTACTCCGGAAGTTAAGAAATATTGGTAACACAATGATTCACATAAATCCAGGAGCCAAAGATAGAGAAGAAGAGAATACGAAACTAGAAACTATAACCAGGATTTTACAAAGCCATTACCAGAAGTTTGTAAATTTTCATGATTTATCTGTAGTAAGGAAAGGGAGTGAGGAACAGGCTTATCTCCATCTTGTCCTTGCGAGGAAAATTAGCGTTGAACAGGCTCATAGGCTATGCGACCACTTGGAAAGAGACATAAAGAGAGAACTTCCTAATTTTGAAGTGCTAATCCACGTGGAGCCAACATAAGGAAGAAGGAGAAATATGGCAGAGCCCAATAAGGTACGGGAAACGTGGGGAACCAAAATCGGGATTATTCTTGCAGTGGCTGGCTCGGCAGTAGGGCTGGGTAATTTTTTGCGGTTTCCCGTCCAGGCGGTACAGAATGGCGGCGGCGCATTTATGATACCCTATTTTATCTCCTTTCTACTACTCGGTATTCCTTTAATGTGGATAGAGTGGACTGCTGGCAGATTCGGTGGAGGGTTTGGCCATGGCACAGCCCCCGGTATTTTCCATTCAATGTGGGAGAAGAACCGTTTCATTAAATATTTTGGTGTAATAGGCATTTTTGGTCCTATTCTCATTTTTATATACTATACCTATGTGGAGTCATGGTTATTGGGCTATGCGTTTTTTTCTATTACAGGGCGATACGCACAAGCTACCACACAGCAAGCGATGCAGTCGTTTCTACAAGGTTACCAGGGGTTGGAATCGAATGAGTACTTTAGCAGTATTGGCTGGGCATACCTATTTTTCATAATTACATTTTTATTCAATGTCTATATAGTTTACTATGGCATTCGTAAAGGAATAGAAAAATTATGCAATTGGGCAATGCCTATACTCTTAATTTGTGGAATTATTCTCACTATTCGCGTATTAAGTTTGGGGACCCCGGATTTGTCAAAACCGGACTGGAACCTACTTAACGGATTGGGATTTTTGTGGAATCCAAATTTTGCCGTTTTAAAAAGCGCCAAAGTTTGGCTTGCTGCCGCCGGTCAGATATTCTTCACCCTTAGTGTGGGAATCGGTGTCATTCTTACTTACGCGAGTTATTTGACTAAGCGCGATGACGTTGTTCTTTCCGGATTAACTGCAGCATCAACAAATGAATTTGCTGAGGTTATTTTGGGCGGAAGTATTGTTATTCCAGCAGCCTTTGTATTTTTTGGTCCTCAGGAGATTGTAAATATTGCGCAAAGTGGAGCCTTCAATTTAGGGTTTGTTACCATGCCGCTGATTTTTCAAAAAATTGCTTTGGGTGCAATCTTTGCTTTCTTGTGGTTTACACTTCTCTTTTTGGCTGGCTTGACTTCCAGTGTCTCTTTAGCAC
>CAZTSA010000173.1:0-2350 GCA_964616885.1 uncultured Clostridia bacterium | reverse complement strand
TCTTGAACCCTTTGAGCATTCCTTCACGTATGAATGTGGGACAGATCTTGGAGGCAGAGCTGGGGTGGGCCGCGCATGCGTCGGGCGTGCAGATGGTATCACCCATCTTTGACGGGGCACGGGAGAAAGATATAAGAAGTAAGTTGAAGGACGCCGGACTTCCTGAGGATGGCAAAATTACCCTTTACGATGGCCTAACAGGCGAGCCTATGGAGGAAAAAGTTACGGTAGGATATATGTACATTATGAAACTGGCGCATTTAGTAGAGGACAAAATTCATGCCCGTTCTATTGGCCCTTACTCCCTGATTACGCGACAGCCCTTGGGCGGTAAAGCACAGTTTGGTGGCCAGAGGTTTGGGGAAATGGAAGTCTGGGCTATAGAGGGATATGGTGCGGCTTATACCTTGAAAGAATTTTTAACCATGAAAAGTGATGATGTCACCGGTCGCACCAAAATGTATGAGGCTATTGTGAAAGGAGAACCGATAGAAGAAGCAGGAGTGCCCGAATCGTTTAAAGTGTTGGTAAAGGAACTTCAGGCTCTGGGCCTGAGCGTGGAACTCCAGAAATAAAAAGCAATTTTTTAATTCTGATTCTTAGAGGTGAAGCGAATTGGTTAAAAAAGCGAGGATAAAAAAACTTAGAGAGAAATTTGATTACACTGATTTTAAGTCCATCCAGTTACATTTAGCTTCTCCAGAAGAGATAAGAGGGTGGTCCTATGGCGAAGTTAAGAAGCCAGAAACTATCAACTACCGCACTTTTAAGCCAGAGTGGGATGGTCTATTCTGTGAGAGAATTTTCGGGCCAGTTAAGGATTATGAATGCAGTTGCGGGAAATATAAGTGGTCCAAACATAAAGGAATTATCTGTGACCGTTGTGGAGTTGAAGTGACTGAGTCTAAAGTGAGAAGGGAAAGAATGGGTCACATAGAATTGGCAGTGCCAGTTGCGCATATCTGGTTTTTGAGGAAGCCTCCTTCTCGAATCGGTATGCTTTTGAACATGAAGCTGGGTGATTTGGAAAGAATTATCTATTATGCTTCCTATGTGGTAATTGACCCTGGTAAAGTATCAGGGTTATTTAAGAAACAGCTTCTCTCACAGGAAGAATATGAAAGGTACAAATCAGAATACGGCGAGAAGGCGTTTAAGGCAGAGATAGGAGCGTCGGCAGTAAAGACTTTGCTTGGAGAAGTAGATTTAGTAAAGATGGCTCAGGATTTAAGATCAAGAATAAAGGAAGAGATAGCACAAACTACCAGGACAAGAATGGTGAAACAAATGAGGATAATCGATGGGTTTGTTAAGTCAGGAAACAAACCGGAATGGATGGTACTCGACTGCATTCCTGTAATCCCGCCTGACCTTAGACCGTTAGTTCCGCTGGAAGGAGGAAGGTTCGCTTCTTCCGATTTGAATGATTTGTACAGGAGAATAATTAACAGGAATAACAGATTAAAACATATCGAAAATCTGAAAGCTCCAGCAGTTATGATTCATTCTGAAAAGCGCCTACTTCAAGAGGCCGTGGATGCTCTATTTGAAAACGGAGCTCGGGGAAAGACAGTTAATGGCCCTGGGAATCGGCCATTAAAATCTCTTTCTGATATTCTTAAAGGTAAGCAAGGGCGCTTCCGCCAGAATTTACTTGGGAAGAGGGTGGATTATTCTGGCCGCTCTGTTATCGTGGTTGGTCCTCATCTTAGAATATACCAGTGCGGCCTGCCTAAAGAGATGGCCCTGGAATTATTCAAGCCTTTCATTTTAAACGAGTTAATCGCCGAGGGCCACGTGACGACCCTAAAAAGTGCTAAGAAGGAGCTGGAAAAGAAGACTCCAGTGGTTTTCGATATTCTGGAAAAGGTGATTCATGAGCATCCTGTTCTACTCAACAGAGCACCCACGCTCCATCGGTTAGGAATTCAGGCGTTTCAACCGGTTTTGGTCGAAGGCAAAGCAATCCAATTACATCCTTTGGTTTGTGCAGCATTCAACGCTGATTTCGACGGTGACCAAATGGCAGTGCATGTTCCATTGTCTCCTGAGGCTTGCATGGAAGCAAAAGTGCTCATGTCTGCAGCCAATAATATTCTTTCTCCAGCCAATGGTCAATCCATCGTAACGCCTACACAGGACATAGTCCTGGGTTGCTGCTATTTGACCAAAGAGAAAAAGGGAGTAAAAGCAGAAGGGCGAATCTTTGCTAGTGTAGATGAAGTTACGGTAGCCTACGAGGAGGGTGAAGTTGACCTCCACGCCCGGATAAAAGTTAGAGGGATTAATAAAATTAGAGAACGGGAAGACTGGCAAAGAGAAGATTTCATTAACCCTGACAAGTGGGGAG
>CAZTSA010000172.1:0-2369 GCA_964616885.1 uncultured Clostridia bacterium | reverse complement strand
AGACGAATAAACAAAACCTTGAAAGACGCTAAGCAAATATTAAGGTCTTGATAATACTCATGCCATACCAGTTTGGTACGACACAACATTTCCAATATTTGCATTTTTGTACATTCTCAGTATTCTTCAATCACCTATTCCTCCTTTTCCTCCTTTTCCGATTTCTTTCCTCGGATAATTATCAGCGACTTTCCATTGGATGAATAAGATGCCTTGAGTTTAGGTTGGGGCTTAGCAACGTTTTCACCAACAACCTCTATGGCAGGAAGCTTTTCTTTTTGCATCTTCAATTCAAGTTTACGCAACATTTCTTTTTTGCGTCTCGACATAACAGTGGTCATTTCTTTTTCACTCCTTCCCCTCCAGCATTCATCCAACCATTAGGAAATAACTTCTTCAACCAATTATAGCAATCCCTACAGAGAAGTTCTCCCTGTAAGGAAGGTATGACAAATTTCTCCCATTCACCATTTTGAACATTAAACATCTTAGGGAAGACCTCACCACATAAAGCACAGAGGTTAGGTATTTCAACCCATGGTATTCTTGGCAACATATCAGGTTCATCGTCTGAACAATCGCAAGATATCAACTGACCTAAGCATTTAGGGCAACGCTCCATATCACAACCTGGCTTATGGAGTTGTCCCTCTTCAATACCACAGTCGTGACACACAGCTTTAGTATTCAAATCTTTCGAGAAAGCATGAAGAGACTTCAACAACTTCTCAAGAGAAATCTTCATTTTCATCTTCTTTTTCGACCCCCCTACTATCTCCTTTCTCCTAAGACGGCAAATATCCCTTTATCTTTAGCCAGTCTATCCAAGGTATACTTCCACCAGTTTCCTGCATCCACTTGTTTGACAATTCCCTCACTAGTGGTGGGCCATCCCCCACTTCGCTCATCCAGAATGTCCAAGAAGCGTACTGCCCAGTTGGCGTAATTACGATGCTTATAACAGACCTCCGTATTGGCCCATGAAGTATCCAGGCTTTGTGGAGAGGACTAGATATCCATGAATCTACTATAGCCCTCGCAAGTTCTTGCATGCTGTACTTATAGTAACCCTCGCCTCCCCAGCAGTTCTCAGCATAGGATGCACCCATTGGTGTGTGAAAGAGTTTCCCTTGGTTCGCCATCTCTTGAGTATGTGCCTTAGACAACTTGTATAATTCCTCATCCCATTCAGTAGGGTGTAAACCTTCCTGTTCTCTTGCTTGGTTTATGAGCCTGAAAGCTTCTTTCTCAACATCTTCTACGGTAGGAGTAGGGACCGATACTACGGGAAGAGCTTTTAGTGCTTCTGAAAATGATGAAATTACAAAATTTCTGTGGTGGTAAAGCCCTCCAATAAATATTATGATGAGTACAAAAACCATAATTCCTTTTATCAGTCGGCTCTTTGACTTATGCTTACGTGGATAATATGATTTTCTCTTTATAGGTGACGTAATTTCTCCTTTTAATCCTGTTGAACCGGTCCCTACTATAGCCAACCCCAAAAGGAGTGTGAATATGATCCCTAAAACAACCTTTCCTAGATTTTTCAGAAAGTTTTTTATTGAAAAGTGGTATTTGCGTTTCTGTTTACGTGAATAATAAGGAGGATATAAGAACTCAGAAGGAGTTTCATATCCTGTTTCTACCTTCCATTCTCTCTTCCGCTTTTTCCACCAAGGTGTAACCCCTCTCATATCATCTAAAACCCGTTTAATTCTTCTAGCATCAGAGTTTTTGTCGGTCCCTACGACAGATTCGAAATAAGCATAAGTATATTGAAAATATGGGTGACCTCCTTTAATTTCCCAATCTTGTCTCATCGAAGAAACGAGTTTCGCATATTTAGAATCAGCCTTTAAATACGGTATATGAACACATTTAGCATCTACATGTTCTACGCAGAAGGATCCTTTACAATGGAGGCATTCATGAAGCTCTTTCTTCGAATGATCCCTATTTCGAGTTATACACTCTCTACATTCCCCAAACTCACTCATCTTGTCCATTTTTCATTCACCTCTTCAACATAACCCAATTTAATGAGGTAAGCAACTTCTATCCCTACAAGGCTTGGACTAATCCAGTACATTTCCCTCTGTATTTCAGTTAAGGTCAAAGGTTCTTTTAATAGGTTAGCCTCTAGCTTTAAAGTGAGAGTAGATAATAACGTTACTGTGAAACCTGAAAGCTGTACATTTCATCTATAAACAGAATGAAATAGAGTCCAGGATCTAGTCTCGAAGAAGCCACTTGAGGGGGATGTCTTGGTAGGCTCCGTCGGGAAGCGTTCTTCGGATGGTGATGGGAAGTGTTCCGGTTTCGAGCTCTTGAAGGGCTATGTCGATGGGATTTGAAAGGGTATCTGA
>CAZTSA010000171.1:0-2434 GCA_964616885.1 uncultured Clostridia bacterium | reverse complement strand
CACCCCATGTATCACAGTCACCGAGCTAAAGACATGCCTTAATATCCTCGGCCATTTCAAAGGGGTTTTCTCAAAGGCACCTACAGGACAAACCCCTGCCTTGAAACAAGTATAACATTCAAAGCATCGGTCTTGGTCAATCATACACTTATCTCCAGCGGTCTTTATTGCCTTCCCAGGACAGTATGGGATGCACTTCTCACATCCAGTGCATTTCTCGAGGTTGATATACATTCTTAATCCCTTCTGTTACCGACCTTTTTGAAATAATTTCTCGGCTGAAGAAAATCTTATTCTATCCGAAAATTGTGACGTCAATACGCTCCGTGGAAGATTCCTACTATTTCCAAATTGATAAATGTACAACTTAGACATGCCCTCAAAGTAATAATCTTGATAGATTCTGGCTACTTCTTCCTGGCAAAATCCATGCTCGCAATCAACAAAAACAGCGGCATTGATGCTCCCTTTATCTATAAAAACGAAAGGGTTATTGACCAGAAATGCCCTTAACCCAGGCGTATTGGCTAATGGCTTAACATAGTAAGCCCCATCGGCCTCAGGGCTACAAGCAATTTGGTGACCACCCCATTTCCTTTTGTAACGCAACACCCCATCTTTCAAGAACGGTCTGGAAAGTCCAAAATCCACTATTTTGTATCCTCTTTCTTTTAAGTGGCTCGCCTCAAAATAGTAGATGGCAGCAATAGCGCCTTCCTTAACATGGCGAAAATTGCCGTCCCTCACGCCGACAAATCTGCCACCCGCTTGCATCTTTTTGTAGACTATCATGCTTCCTGCTATGTATCGATTTTCTTTTTTTACGAGAAGCAATTCGCCGTTTTTGAATTCTCTTTTCATATGGTCATAGGTACGGATAATAGCTCGATTTCCATGAGCGGCGACAATATAAGGCTTGTACATATTATAGTAGAAATTATCAAAATGACAGAAATCATGTGTTATTTCAAATGAAAGCTTATTCTTTTTTATTCTCTTTATGGATCGTCTAAGGTCTTCGCTTCTCTGCTTCAAGGAATCGCCAAGAGAAATATCGGCTAAAGTCGACACCCAAAAAGGAACATTAAAATAAGTCCGTTTTGTAAACCATCTCCACAAAAGCTTATCTACCGCGATGACCATCAAAGAGCAATTAGGACTCTTTTCCTTCACCACATCAAAAATTTCCCAGAGCCACACTTTTCCCAGATAATTTCCGTTAAAAGAATCATCATACGCTATTTTGATAAGATAATTTCTGTTGATTTCAGTGCCAGCATAGGCAATGGAAAGTTCCCTATGGCTGGTAATTTCTTCTCCATTTAGAATCCATAAGTCCAATTTAGAAATATCTATAAGTCTAAACGGTAGTCTGACAGGCCAGAAGAACCAGCGCAAGCGAGTAGGAATCTTGTCATAGATTTTCTTTCCAATGTCTCTTATAAGACCAACTTCCATTTTATTGCCTTTAGCGAAAATTCGCGAGCGGGGCCCGAATTAACTTCTTTCCTCACGATTCTTAAGACCCGCCGGTCAAAAATTTCTTCTTATTTTGCTCGAACTCGTCAACAGCTCTTTCATAGTCATCATGACGTCCTATATCCAACCAGTAGTCATTGCTGGGATAACCTACGACCTTTTCTCTATTTTCCAGTAACTTCCTTACTAAATCCGGGAAATCTAATTTCTCTTTTGGCTTAATATAATTGAGAACCTTGGTTTCAAAAATGTAGATGCCCATACTCACTAGATATCTTAGGGTAGGCTTTTCAATATAATTGGTAATTTCATTACTCTTATTTGGTTCAATAACACCGAAATCTATATCGACCGTTCTTTGATGCATGGCAATTGTTGCTATGGCCTTTTTTTCTTTATGGTAGTTGACAACCGCTGTATAATTAAGCGTCGTCAAAATGTCTCCGTTCATTACCAAAAAAGGGCTTGTTAGATTTTCAATTAGAGCGAGAGGCCCTGCGGTTCCAAGAGGTTCATTTTCCCGGGAATACTGTATGTAGATTCCATATTTGCTTCCGTTCCCAAAATAAGTCTCCAAGAGCTCGGATAAATAGCCTACGGCCATAGTTACCTTTGTAAATCCGTGGCTCTTCAATTGCCTCAGCACTACCTCAAGAATAGGCATATCTCCTATGGGCATTAGAGGTTTCGGGAAAATTGTCGTATATGGCGCTAACCTTGTTCCTTTGCCTCCTGCGAGAATGATTGCATCCATATTTCTCTCCTAAATGTTATAAATATCGGGTCTATATCCACTTTGAAATTTTGAAAACCACTCTATTGTTCTTCGTAAGCCCTCGTCCAGAACAATCTTTGGCTCCCAATCGAGTAATTCTTTTGCCTTGGAATTATCAGCAATTAACCTTTCAACCTCGCTTTTTGCTGGTCTGACCCGTTTTGCATCGGAGACTATCCT
>CAZTSA010000170.1:0-2465 GCA_964616885.1 uncultured Clostridia bacterium | reverse complement strand
CCCTAACTCTAGTGCAGGGACAACCCTGTAGAGTACACTATAGTCATCCAAAGCATTTTTGACTTTCTCGTTATTGGTTTCATTCACTGTGAATCTTTCCACGACGGTCGGGAATTCTCCGACAATCACCCTCTCAAACAGTACCAATAATTCCAGCAATTTTAGATAATTTCTTAAGCCGTCCATATGTATTTTGCAACCCTCTCCCTTATTATCGAAATCCTTCCAAAACAATATCCCGCCCGTTGGCATACCACGCACCGAAAACAATACATCACCAGTATTCGGTTTATGATATTTCTCAGAAGCCTTTGGGACAGGATAACCCCATTCCGCAAGCCATTCCATTTCCTTTCCACCGTTAGTCATAAAGCATCCCTTAGATTTTCCATTATATCACCATGCTATCTAAAATCGTATGAATTGACCCCTTACTTCTGACTGGAATTTTCTATGAGCCAATATCTTCGTAGCTAGGCACAGGTAGCACCCGCAGTAGCGGGTGTCAATTATAGTAAGACAGAGTTTCCAAGCTATTGACTATGCCTGGGCGATACAGTATGCTTTAGTTGTAAAAGTAGGAGGTACAATTAAATGAGCCAGTGGCAGTATCGTATAGAAAAATACACTCTAAAAGAGTTAGCAGACCCAGGGTATCTAAATACGCTTGGAAAACAGGGCTGGGAACTGATTTTCTTGGATAGACTATCGGGAACTCGGTCGGGAATTCAGATGAAATGGTTGGCGGTGTTTAAGAAGCAGCTTGCAGAAAAAGAAAAGTGACCGTGATTTCAATGTTACTGCCTTTCGTGTAGTCCAAGTCGTAAGTAGCACCAATATCCCCAGAGAATACCATAGCCAATTAGCTTTATTGTGAACACTTTGTGGCTTGTCCTGCAATGGTATTGACATTGTTTTTTTCCGTACACTATAGTATTGCCGTATCCGAGTTATAGCAAGAACAAAGGAGGTATAACTATGCAAGATATATCAGATAAGCAGGGGAGACAATTTGTAGTTCGTGCTGCACATTTTTCCCGTTGTCTGGGATTGGCCATGCTGATTGTCGGTATCGTTACTGCGGCCGCGGATAAAACATGTGGCGGTTTCGCACCTATTTATTGGTTCCTCCTTGCCATCTTCTGGTTTATAGTCGTGGCTTGCACGGAAGTGGCTCTATTGAGATTAGACACCAAGAAGGAAAAGTAAGAAAATCAAAGCTAGCTAACTGTAGCATAAGTACTGCGCAATTCCGTCCATTTGAAACTGGCGCTATTATACGAAATTGCTTCGTTTAGGATTTTGGTATTCCTATCCATCTTGGCGTTTTATTCATATATTCACGATAGGGAGCACCAAATTTGTCGAGGCAAAAACGCTCTTCCGCGCTTACGAGAATAACGCACAAAATTATACATACAATTGAAAACAACAAGAAAATCCATGAGGCTGAAGCTATACCTGCACCTATAAGCGTCAAAAAGAGACCGAGATACATGGGATGTCTTGAATATCGATAGAGCCCCTTGTTCCACGGCTCGCCGAGCGGGATACCAACAACATTTACTATAGCTGTCACCCAGGTAACCACCCCTAAGACACACAGAGCAAGGCCTAAATAGAACCATGCCGTTCCTAATTGTAATGGCAGAAAAATAGAGTATATGAAGAGTCCAAAAAATAAAACATAGCTACCAAAAATGTTTATTATTCTCTCAGTCTTGCCTAAAGCAGGACTTTCCATTTTCTTAAAAATATCACCGGTGCCCACCAATTTATCAATTAGCATCATAATGAGAGGGTGCAAAGGAAGAAACAGCAGGAGAATCCAGGCATTCCAGACACCTATTTCAAATGCTGGTATAAGTGACATGATTCACCTCCTTTTCACAATATTTCTCGGTCGACATATACGCTGTAGATTGAGTGTAATCCTCAGTGATTCTTATTGTCAATAGGCACTTAGTTGCTGGCTCAGAGGCATACCGCCTTACAGGACAAGGTAAGTTCAGCGCCAAACATGGTAATATCATTACCTATGGGGGCCTTGGGGGACAGTTCCTGAACTTTTGTCTGAAAAGCCTGTATAATTTCCCATATGTCGCATTTCTAGATAAGATATTTTCTTCGATGAAAAAGAGTAATTGTAGCTAGAAAAGGAGTACTATCATTAAGATAGCTGTTATCGGTGCGGGGGCTATTGGGAGTGTAATTGGTGGTCTTTTATCTAAAGCTGGAGAAGATGTCACTCTAATAGGTCGGAAACCTCATGTTGATGCAATAAACCAGAACGGGTTAATCCTTGATGGAGAATCTGGGAAAATGGTAATTCGGGTTAAAGCTGCAGAAAATCTTGATTTCAAACCGGATTTAGCCTTGTTAACCGTAAAGTCTCAGGACGTTGAATCTTCAGTCAGGAAAGCACAGCCATTTCTATCTGGCGCTCTGGTAGTTACTACGCAAAA
>CAZTSA010000169.1:0-2494 GCA_964616885.1 uncultured Clostridia bacterium | reverse complement strand
CCACCGGGAATCTAGTGCCGATACGGATAATTTCGACGTGCTTTATCTCTCTTATGTGGCTAATGACGTCCTCCAGGTGGCGGGTAGACAGTGTCAGAGGGTCACCACCGGAGATAATAATATCCCGGATAGCATTGTGCTGGCTTATATAGTCTAGCATGGCTTCGACTTCAGCAGGGGACCGCACCCAACCGCCATTTCGCCATTCTCTCTTACGGGTGCAGTGTCGGCAGAGCATGGGGCAGATGTCAGTAAGCACTAGAAGTACCCGGTCGGGGTAGCGGTGGACCAGCCCCGGAACTACTGTGTCTTTTTTCTCATCCAGTGGGTCTTCTAAACCCATCGACCCCATTGTCATTTCCATAGGAGAAGGTATCGCCTGCTTTCTTATCGGGTCATTGGGATCATCGGGGTTAATTAACGATAGGTAATAGGGGGTCACCGACAGGGGATAGCGCATGGTTACTAATTTGAGTTGTGCCTGATCTTCAGTGGATAGGGGGATGAATTGGGCTACTTGTTCGATGCGGGTAATTCTGTTTCGGAACTGCCACTTCCAGTCATTCCAGAGGCTGTCTGGTATATCTCCAAAGAATCTGTACCTGGTTGTGGCTATTTTACTTGAAGGTTCCTCCTTCAGGTCACAACAGACGCTGTGTCTACTTGGAGGTTCCTCCTCCAGATCATCAGAGATGCTGCGTTTACCTGGGGGGTCCTCTTCAGAGTCGTTGTTGCTACAGCTTTCTGGACAGCGTTTCTCTGACTCATACACGGTTTGACGTTTGAGTTTTACTGATGCTGTTTTCACTTTTGTTTCTTTTTCCTCCATTACAAAAAATTTATAAATTTATACTCAATTTAACTGATTCCTGTTCAGCATTTTGCTTTACATTATTCGTTTTATCCCCTTTCATTAACTAATTTCTGCAATATTCAGGAATTACTTGACCTGAATTCTTTTACATGTTATCATCTATATGAATTGTATTTCTTGACTTAATTGTACATCCTTTGTTGGAGTTGTCAAGTGGTTTTAGCCTTTGGCAGAAAAAATTTTTTAAAAATATTTTTCGGGAAATGGTGGGAGGCTAATTTTGAAAAGGAGGTGTAACCATGCCGGGATGGAAATTTGTTACAAATTATTCTCTGGTGCTTTGCCAGATTGCTCAGCACCCACGGATTACCATTAGGGAACTCTCTCTGACGATAGGCATTACTGAGAAGGCGATACACAGAATAATCACCGACCTGGAAACTGATGGCTACATTACCAAGATAAGAGAAGGCAGACGTCTGAGGTATCGGATTAATCCTGATTTGTGCCTCCGCGATGAGATGCTGCAGGACAAAGCTGTCGGTGACCTTCTGGAGGTACTTGGCTGGAGAAGACGGCGCAGGCCAATACAGAGTAGAGAGCTGGTTGCTTTGGGCGAGAAATTATTATAAAACTATAATACTCTGGTGAAGAAGGCCGTCACTTTGGTAACCAGGTCAGATTCATAGCCCCACCAAAAGTGATCTGCCCCTGTAATGCTTCCGCATTCTTTGGGCTCAGGAAGACTCTGGCAAAATTCAAGGAACTGGTTGAGGGGTATAAGGTCATCCCTGCTTCCTGAGATAAGGAGTTTTGGCTTAGGACAGTTTTTGAGGAAGTCAAAATCGAACATGGGGAGTGGGGGCGAGATTGCAGCCAGCGCCGTAATTCGATCATCTTTAAAACCAATGGGAAGAGAAAAGCCAGCGCCAGCCGAGTAGCCAGCAAGCCCAATTCTCTTGCAATCGACTTCCTTTACCGTGCTCATAAAGGAAATGGCTGCTTCCACATCTTCCTGCTCACCTATTCCCTGACCAAACTCCCCCTGGCTCCCACCGACTCCGCGGAAGTTAAACTTGAGTGAAGCAAGCGATGCTTGTGTAAGTGTCTCAGAGAGTCTATAGACCACATTGTTATCCATACTACCGCCGTAGAGGGGATGAGGATGGCAAACTATTACTGCTGGGAAAGGTCCGGTACCTTTGGGTATAGCTAATATTCCTTCAAGGAAAAGCTCCCCAGAGCGAAAGCTTACTCTTATCCTTTTCATTGTTCCTGTCCCAGCCCAGACTTATTTAACTATAACTTTAATCAAGATGTCGCCGGGCAAGCCATCGCTTATCTGGCGGGCATTCCTCAGTTTCACCACGTTGCCCGTTCTTACCCCGGCAGGAATCTTTACCTCCAGCCTTTTCCCCTTCCTCTTTAGTATTTTCTTCACACCCAGCAAAGCCTCTTCTCGGCTAATTGTAAGCTCATAATCATAATGAACTTTCCGGGGTCTGCGAGCCTGGCCAAATATTTCATCCGGATTGATTTCTTGCCCCGGCCAGACTTCAAATCTTGCTCTTCCCGGCCTGCCACCGAAGCTTCTAAAGGAGAAAGAAGAACCTCTGCCCTTCAATAAATCGCCAAATATGTCGTCGAGGAAATCAAATCTCAGGCCAGCCCCGCCGAAGT
>CAZTSA010000168.1:0-2503 GCA_964616885.1 uncultured Clostridia bacterium | reverse complement strand
TTGTTTATTTTTCCCTGTGCTTTTTGCTACAGCCTTAGTGGCCGCGTGGGTGAATCTGTTAGAGGCACCCACCACGAAATTTTCAAAAGTATATGCCGGATTTAACTTGAGTTCCCCAAGTGCTTTTATCAACTCTTTGATTCTTTCCTTTTGTGGCTCTACGCTCACCTCTTCCTTCTGAATTTCTTCCGCGCCCTCTACTTCGGAAACAGCGGCTTTCCGCCCTTCCATAGATCCATCCAATATCTTAATTATTTTTTCCTTAACTTCGGCGTCCACATTATAGACATAAAACGCCCAGTTGTAATCCCGATCCTGAGGGGCAAAAGGACGGCTGCAGATGTTTCCAATCTTGTCCAATAGGTCCTTCACGTCCCGTTCCTCTCCCCAGACTCTTATCTTATATCTCTTTTCTCCCCGCTGAGTTGGTGAAAAACTCATACTCCAACGTTCAACCATGTTAATCACCTAACAACATAGAACGCTGATTCGGACTTCAACTACGCCATGCGTTTGTGCTAAAATTTCCTCATCTTTGCTTTGAATACTTATTCTCGATTTCCTTAATCTTATTAACTCTTCGAAGATGCCTTTCCCAACCAAAAGGAGTGTTAAGCCAACTGTTAACTATATTCATTACTTTATTATGATGAAGATTAGAATTAAGGCAGATGATGTTTGCATTGTTATGTTCTGATGCTAACTTTGCCATTTCTTCGTCACAAACTAAAGCTGCCAAAACCCCAGGAACTTTGTTAGCGGCAATACTCATTCCTATCCCTGTTCTGCATATCAGAATACCCCTGCTATAATCTCCCCTGGCAACAGCTTCAGCGACCTTGAGTGCATAATCCGGATAATCACAGGAATCTTCCGAGAAACAACCAAAATCCATCACTTCGTGGTTCAATTTTTGAAGTCTCTCTTTCAATCCCGCTTTTAATTTAAAACCCCGATGGTCAGAGCCAATAGCAATCTTCATCTTTGTATCTTTAAGGTTGGAAGTCCACCAAAAGACCCGCTAGTACTTTACAATTTTCACAAAAGATTCCACATTAAGACTCGCCCCTCCCACCAACCCCCCGTCCACATTATCACAAGACATCAGCGCCAAAATATTATCAGGATTGATGCTTCCTCCGTATAAAATTCTGATCGCCTGAGCATTTTCCTCTCCAAACATTTGAGCCAGCAACTTCCGGATAAATCGCTGCGCCTCTTCAGCCTGGTCAGGCGAAGCTGTCTTTCCCGTACCAATGGCCCATACAGGCTCATAGGCCACTACCAATCCTTTACTTTCTTCCCTTGTCAATTCAGATAGGCCTGTTTTAACCTGTTCCTCCAAAACTCTTAATGTTTCTCTTTTTTCCCTCTCTCGAAGCGTCTCCCCCACACAAACAATGGGAACAAGACCCGCTGAAAAAGCTATCTTCACTTTTTTTCTTACCATGCTGTCTGTTTCTCCGAAATATTGGCGTCTTTCTGAATGCCCTAAAATGACATAACTACACCCAACATCTTTTAACATCGTCGGCGATACTTCCCCAGTATATGCCCCACAAATTTCCCAATGCATATTCTGGGCGCCCAATTTTATGGATGAATCTTCCAGCACTTCCTTTACTGAATAAAGAGCGGTGAACGGAGGGCAAAGAACTATTTCCCTATCTGCCACAGTTGATGTCTTATTTCTCACTTGGCCGGCTAGCTCCACCGCTTCTGAGATTGACTTGTTCATTTTCCAGTTGCCAGCGATAATAGGCTTCCTCAACTTTCCTCCTAAAAAGATAATTTAGCAAATTTGACAACCCGAAACAAGCAAAAAATAGACCCAACCCAACAATTCCAAAAATATTCAAATAAAACTTATTATAATGCACATTTCCCACAGTGTCAAGAAAAAAGGTGCCCATTACCAAAA
Organism: uncultured Clostridia bacterium; assembly: GCA_964616885.1. GTDB lineage: Bacteria > UBA6262 > WVXT01 > WVXT01 > WVXT01 > CAZTSA01. Next base: position 582 of record CAZTSA010000168.1, on the reverse strand, counting down.
CTGAGCTTCTCCTCTATTCCTGTCTCTGGAGACGAAAAAGGTGGATGATAAAAAAGACCCCTTGTCAATAACAGAAGTTTGCTGGAAAAAACTGGGATCTTTCAAACGGGATTATCTATTTTTTCCGCCAAACCTGAGAGCTGCACTCGCTACTGCACCAGAAGCAGTCATACCAGCAATCCTGTCTCAACAAGGGGCCATCTTGCACTGCAAAATCTCGAGCCTATTAATTATCTCTTCTTCTTTTTTGCCTTCTTCTTTTTCTTTGCTTTCTTTTTGGCCATCTTTTTCCCCCTTTTCTTGGCAGTCTTCTTTTTGGCGGCTTTTCTCTTCCCTTTTCTACCGCCGCGGGCCATTTTAGCCCGAGAGACGTCGCCCTGTTTATCAAGATAATAGAGATAGCCCGGAGCCTTCCTGACGCCTACTCTGGCAACTTTTACAGGGCTACCACCTTTCTTGCCACCGCGGGCCATCTTAGCACGAGAGACATCTCCGCTCTTGTCGATGAAATAGAGATAACCTTCCTGTCTCTTTACACCGACCCTTGCTACCTTTTCTCCCATCTCTTTCTCACCTCCTCCG
>CAZTSA010000167.1:0-2555 GCA_964616885.1 uncultured Clostridia bacterium | reverse complement strand
GAACACCTTAAAATTTAACTTGACAAAGCCTTTTCATAGATGCGAAAGCAAGGTTTCGCTTTATCAACCTCCCTTTCGGGAGGACTCCATATCTTCCTACACTAAAAAATCCCTCAGCGATGAGCAAACTATCTTTTAAATTTTCTCCTTATTGCACCATTTTTTCAATCATTATCGTGGCTTTATAATTATCGGGGTCAAGCTCCAGAACCTTCTTAAACTCATCCGCGGCTTCTTTAAGCTTCCCCATGGTATAGTAACAATATCCTAAATTGAAATGGGCATCAATCAGCTCGGTATTGATTTCTATTGCCTTCTTATAATTCTCAATCGCTTTCTCTTTATTTCCCAGGGTGAAATAGATATTTCCCAGATTATTTCTTGCTCCTGCAAGTTCCGGGTTTAATCTGCAAGCTAACTCAAAATTCTTGACAGCCTGGCCCCAGTTCTTCTCCTTAGCATAAACCCATCCCAGCCGGTAATAAGCCAGAGCTTCGTCCGGGTTAGTTCTCACTGTTTCCTCAAGTGCTCTGATTGTCTTCTGAGGATCGACTTCTTTCTGCTCAAAGAAACCCACCTCTTCTGCCAGTAGCTTGTGGGCGCGAAAAGGTTTAATTATTCCATTTATAGAAAATAAACCCATAAAAAAAACGAGACCGATTGTGATTAGTTTTAGAACTCCTGGCCAATTTATTGCCACCTTTATATCTTCCTTACATTGCGAGGCCAAGAGCCCAAGCACAAAATAGAAATAGACTGCGGTTATGATGAACCTCATATTGACCGAAACGAAGCTATCTGCAAGAATTCCAGCACCTGACGCAAGCCAACCTACAGTCAAAACTTTTTCGGATTCCAGACGCGAATTTCCCTGCAAAAGCAGCCTTCCTTGAACAAAGAAGGCAAAAATCGTCCAGAGAAAGATGCCAATTCCAATAAATCCCGTTTCTGACCAGATTTCCAAAAACTCATTGTGGGAATAATTGACGATGAACCTATCCTGTGGCAAAATTTTCAAAAGTTCCGGTGAAGCATACCGGGGGAAATATATGTGAAATGCTCCAATTCCCACACCCAGAGGGTTATGAAGCCCCATTACCAGCGTGTCCCTCCAGATCAGTAGACGCTCGGTGCGCCGCACCAGTATCTGGTGAACTTTATCAGCTCCCGCTTCAATCGCCTTCTTATATTTTTGACTGGTCGACATTAATCCAAAATGTAGAAGAAGTACCAGAAGCAAGGGAATAAGAAACTTTGGCTTCCCCTTTCTGAAATTCTGCAGCCACTCTCGTCCAATCTGTTTACTATAAACTAGTGCAAAAATCAGAGCAGAAACTATGAAGCCACCCCATGCCCCCCGGGTGGCTGTAAAGTACAAATTGAGAAGCAAAAGTAGAATACTAAGACCGAAAAGTAATTTCCATCCCTTCCTTTCAGTCAAGTACATAGAGAAGAATATGGGTAAAGAAATTACTATATAGCCCGCAAAGAAATTGGGATTGCCAAAAGTAGCAAAAGGACGTTGGTTGGGTCCATAGTGAGCGATACCAAAGAATTCTCTCACGGGAAGGTGAAGCGACTTATCAATTGCCGAAAGAATCCCGGCCAGCCAGGAAAAGAATGAAGTCAAAACATTTGCAGGATTCTTAACTGCCCAGAAGGAACTGATTCCGTTCAGGCTTACAAAGATAGTTGCCAGAAGCCAGGCTGAAAATATATAATTTAAGTTTTTTCTATGGCGAATGTTATTGGCAGCGATAAAGAAAATTAATACGCAAATTAGCATCCTTTGAAATTCATTCTTTGCTACCACTTTATCCGTGGAAAATATATAGTAGAGAGAAATGGCCAAGGCATAGAAGAGAATGGGTAAATTCAGAAGGTTATTCTTAAGAACGAGCCGGCCCTCGAGCATCGCCCTTGTTATCCAGAAGACCAGAAGCAGAATAACAGACAATTGCATAGCAAAGAGCTTATAACGGGTGAGTTTCACATCAATTGCTAAGGCAGAGAAGAGGACAAAGAATAAAAATATCGCAAGAATAACCTTTTCTAAATTGTTCGTTAATGATTTTGGGAAATTCAATTGCCTCTCAATTCCGGCTCCATTAAGAGACAAGTTGTGCTCTGTCACTTTCGCTCCATAAAGGTTACGTATATAGGACGGCCACCACGCACAATATCAAAAATCACACCCTCTAAAAGGTTTACTTTCTTGATTACTTTCCTAAACTCCTCAACATTTGCTGTAGGTTGCCGATTTACACTCCTTATGACGTCTCCTTCCAGCAAACCCATCTCTTCAGCTTTACTCCCAACCGCAATTCCTGCAACCAGAACTCCTTCTTTATCTTCAACACCATACTGTCTGGGAGAGGCGGATGTTAATGTCTCTACCCTCATGCCAAGCCACTCTTCAGCTTCTTCCCTTTTTCCTTCTCCTTCTCTTTCTTCCTCTCTTTCCTTAGCTTTTGCTTCCTCCGTCCCTTCTGGCATTTCCCCCAATTTTATGGTAAGCGGGACCTCCTTTTTTTCTCTAATTACTACTACCTTGA
>CAZTSA010000166.1:0-2712 GCA_964616885.1 uncultured Clostridia bacterium | reverse complement strand
AGCAATAGATTTTGTTAGCAAGAAATTTCAGCGACGAGCAAACTAACTTTTAATCCGCTGACCGAGCGACTCCGAAAACTATCCCTTCATCCTACTCTATTACCTTCTTCACCTTAAAGTGGCCCGCTTCCGCTTCCGGAGCATTCGCTAAGATCTCTTCCTGCTTCAAGGAGGGTCTAACCCTGTCCTCACGGAAAACGTTCGATAAAGGCAAGACATGGGAAGTAGGCTCTACTTTTTCCGTGTTCAACTCGTTAAGTTTATTAATGTATTTCAAAATATCTCCCAATTGCTTTGTATACTTTTCTTTCTCCTCTTCTGTCAGTTTCAATCTCGCTAACCTAGCCACATATTCAACTTCCTTCTTAGTAATCATCTACTCTCTCCACTATCCGATATTATCTCTATAGGCGCATATTTTACTAAAAGTTTCTTCCACTGGCCATTTTCAAAAAGAACAACAATCTTTATATCATCACCAGACCCGCTGCGTTCCAGTATTCTGCCCGGACCAAACTCCTCATGCCGGACCCAGGCACCAACCTGCCACTCATCAGTTTGAGTTTGACCAAAAGTAGAAGGCCGAATATCGCTCCCTTCGCCCACCTCAGGAGAAATTTCTTCACCCGAGAACTCTGCCCTTTCTCCCAGCAGGCCAGCCTCTGCCACAAAACGGGAGGGCACATTCCACCTCCACTGCCCATAAAGTCGCCTCTGTGCCGCTGAGGTCAGATAAAGCCTCTCTTTAGCTCTGGTCATCCCAACATAACATAGTCTTCTCTCCTCTTCCATCTCTGCCTGCTCATAAAAAGCATCGGCATGGGGGAAGAGCCCCTCTTCTAAACCAGTAATAAAGACTACTGGAAATTCTAGGCCCTTAGCCAGATGTAGTGTCATCAGAGTCACCCTATCTTTTCCCTCCTCCCACGTATCTACATCGGTAATCAGGGATACCTGTTCCAGAAAAGCCTCGATGGTCTTATCTTCCGCTTGTTCTTCAAATTCCCCAACTGCAGAGACCAGTTCTTTTACATTCTCAATTCTGCTCAGAGCCTCAGGAGTATCCTCGCTTGCCAGTTCACTTAAATAACCCGTCGTCTCTATTACCAGGCGCGTTAACTCCTTTGCCGTCAAGTTTCTACTCTTTTCCCGGAGCTCCCCAATCATGCTTACGAAATCTTCAAGACAGTGAGAGATGTGAGCAGGGAGCGACCTAATTTCTCGGATTTCTCCCAGAGCTTCAAAGAGCGATTTATTGTATTTATGAGCATATTGCTCCAAATAGCTCAAACTCTTTTTGCCTATGCTCCGATGGGGAACATTGAGTATTCTTTTCAAATTAAAGGAATCCGAGGGATTCACTATTACCCTAAGGTAAGACAAAATGTCCTTTATTTCCTTTCGCTCATAGAATCTGACACCCCCCACAATCATGTAATTCATTCTTGCTTTCCTCAGGGCATCTTCCACGACTCTCGACTGTGCATTCGTCCGATAGAACACTGCGAAGTCTCTCAGAGTGTGGCCTTCTTCCATTAGTCTAATTATTTCTTCTGCCACGAGGTTAGCCTCATCAATTTCATTATCCACCTGGGCGTACTCCACAGGCATTCCCTCTTTCCGGTTCGTCCAGAGCTTTTTCTCCTTCCGATACTTGTTATTCTTGACTACTTTCCACGCCATATCGAGAATATTTTTTGTCGAGCGATAGTTCTGCTCCAATTTCATAACTTTAACATCTTGATAGTCCTTCTCAAAATGCAGGATATTGCGGAGGTCTGCACCTCGAAATGAATAGATCGATTGGTCGTCATCACCGACAACACATATATTTCTATGTTTAGAAACCAAAAGTTTGGTCAACAGATACTGAGCGTGATTGGTGTCCTGGTACTCATCAACCATAACATATTGGAAGCGCTCGTGGTACTTCTCCAGAATATCTTTTCTCTCTTTAAAAAGTCTAACAACCTCCATCAACAGGTCACCGAAATCTAAGGCAGAGTTACTTTTTAGCTTCTTCTGGTAAAGCTGATAAATATTGGCTACAGGTGTGCGGAAAGAATCATTGGAAGCTTGAGCATAAATGGCAAAGGAATCAGGGTCTACCAGATTATCCTTCGCTCTATTTATCAGCGCTGCCACCACCATTAACTTAAATCTTTTCTCATCAACATCTAACTCTTTCATACATTCTTTGAGTAAGTTCAACTGGTCCATCTCATCGTAGATGGCAAAGTGTATATTCCCACCAATCTTATCAATTTCTTCACGAAGAAGGCGTGCAGCAAATGAATGGAAGGTCGAAATCCAGACGCTCCTTCCCTTACTTCCTGCCAGGCGGTCCACCCTTTCCCGCATTTCCCCTGCTGCCTTGTTGGTAAAAGTAACCGCCAGGATATTCCAGGGGGAGATACCCATCTCAATTAGATGTGCTATGCGATAAGTGATTACCCGGGTCTTCCCTGAGCCCGCCCCGGCTAAGATGAGAAGGGGACCCTGGATATGTTGAACAGCTTCTCTCTGTTGAGGATTCAGGTCATTCAATATATTATGTCCTTCCGCTCTCTTCTCCATAAGACCAAAACTCCCTTGCACGATTTGAAATCGTGCCCACAGATGTTGGATTTAGCCAATTCCAGAATATTAGCGGAAATCTCTGGAGTCCTTGATATTATGAAAAGGCTACCTCCTGTAGGTGATTATTTGATA
>CAZTSA010000165.1:0-2746 GCA_964616885.1 uncultured Clostridia bacterium | reverse complement strand
TGGGTAAACACTATCAGTATCAGGTAATCATTAAACCTGCTCCGGCAGATATTCAGAAAATTTATCTGCAGAGCCTCAAAAAACTCACTATTGACCCTCGCCAGCATGACATCCGTTTTATTCAAGACGACTGGGAATCGCCAACGCTCGGCGCTTGGGGGGTGGGTTGGGAAGTATGGCTGGATGGTTTAGAGATTACACAATTCACGTATTTCCAACAGATCGGGGGAATCGATTTAGACCCCATTTCGGTAGAATTAACCTATGGGTTAGAGCGGATTGCTATGTACATCCAGAAGAAGGATAGCGTTTTCGATGTGGAGTGGTCGAGAGGAGTAACTTATGGCGACATTCACTTACAAGATGAGAAGGAATTCTCAAAGTACGGCTTCGAAGACCTGGATATAGAAACTCAATTCAAACTGTTTACAATATACGAAAGCGAATGTGAGAAACTATTAGATAAGAAACTGGTGTTGCCAGCCTACGATTATGTGATGAAATGTTCCCATACATTCAATCTTTTAGACGCTTGTGGCGCAATCAGTGTCAGTGAGCGTACGGGCTATATTGCGAGAGTTAGAAACCTGGCCCGGCGAGTAGCTAAATTGTATCTGGGAGAAGAAAATGGCAGATGACCTCTTGTTAGAAATTGGAACCGAGGAACTTCCTGCTACATATATTGAGCCTGCCATAGAGCAAATGGGAATGCTCGCCAGGAAGCTTTTTTCTGAGGAAAGAGTGCCATTTAAGGAAATCAAAACTTATGCTACGCCTCGCCGGCTGATTCTATTCGTGAAAGAAGTTGCTAAGAAACAGGATGACCTTGTTCTGGAAGTTCTCGGTCCTTCAAAGAAGGCTGCATTTGATTCAGAAGGTAATCCTACTAAAGCAGCGAGCGGCTTTGCCAGGAGTCAAGGAGTAAAGGTTGAAGACCTGGTGACGAGAAAAGTGGAAAAAGGAGAATATGTCTTCGCATTGAAAAGAGAGCCCGGCCGAGCCACTTTGGAAGTCTTACCAAAAATATTAAAAGAGGTTATAACGGGTATTTCCTTTCCAAAATCTATGCGTTGGCCCCAGAGCAACATAAGGTTTGCCCGGCCTATCAGGTGGATGGTTGCACTTTATGACACAAGGACTGTAAATTTTTGTCTGGGAAAGCTAAAAGCAGGGAAGCTTACTCAGGGTCACAGGCTTCTTTCAAGCAAGCCCATTATGGTAAAAAATATTGCCAACTACGAGGAGCTTTTAAAAAACAATTTTGTTATCATCGACCAGGAACAAAGGAAGAGGACTATCGAGAAGGCAATTAATGATGCTATCAGGAAAACTAAGGGTAGGTTATTGGAAGATAAGGAATTATTGGAAGAAGTGAATTATTTGCTGGAGTATCCCACGGCAGTTTTGGGCCATTTTGAAGACAAATATTTGAAACTCCCGCGCCAGGTTTTGATTACTTGCCTCAAACATCACCTTAAATACTTTTCTCTGTTAGATAATGAAGGTAAACTAATACCCTATTTCGTGGGTTTAAAAGACGGGATTTCTGAATACATGGAGAATGTGCGGCAAGGCTACGAGAGAGTACTGAGTGCCAGGCTGAAGGATGCTGAGTTCTTCTTCGAGCAGGATACCAAGAGGAAGCTCGAGGAGAATGTGGAGAAGTTAAAGGGAGTAGTTTTTCAGGAGGAATTGGGGACGCTTTATGATAAGACCCAGAGGGTTATTAAACTTTCCGAGATAATTGCCGGGCTATCAAATGCGAATTGTGAGAAACCGATTCTCAGGAGAATTGCGCTACTCTCTAAAGCTGACTCAGTTACGGAAATGGTTGGAGAATTTCCAGAATTGCAAGGGACTATGGGTAGAGAATATGCCAGGTTTTCGGGTGAAGAGAAAAGTGTAGCGGATGGAATATACGAACATCACTTACCTCTTTCAGGTAGCGCAGAGCTCCCACAGTCCATAGAAGGAGCGATTGTAAGCATAGCTGACAAGGTGGATACCATTACCGGAGATTTTTGCATTGGATTTTTGCCCTCAGGGTCGCAGGACCCTTATGGCTTGCGCCGTCAAGCTCAGGGAGTTATCCGTATAATTTTGGATAAAAAGCTCAGCTTGTCCTTGGACATAGTAGTTGATGAATCACTGGACCTTTTGCGGAAATCGGCTCATTTCAGTCGAAGGCGGCTGGAAGAAATTTCAGAAGTCAAGAATCAGATTGTCCAATTCTTTCGCCAGCGTATGGAGTCTATACTCACAGATGGGGGGATTAACTATGACGAAATAGAAGCAACGCTGGCTGTCGGTTTTTACGATTTAGTTGATGCTGAAATTAGAGCCAGTTCTATCCGTAAATTGCGGAGGTCTCCTGATTTTGAACCAGTAATAATTGCCTTTAAGAGGGCGAAGAATATTTTAAAACAAGCTGAAGAACGGAAAATCAAAGTCGTAAGTTCTCAATTCAGTGAGGAAAAGTTGAAGGAATTGGAGGAGAGAAGACTTTGGCAAGCGTTTAATGAAATTGAAAAAGAAACTAACAAACTCTTGAAGAAAAGAGAGTACCAGAAAGCTTTAGAGAAACTGGTGAGTCTGCGCAAGCCCGTTGATGACTTTTTTGATAAAGTGATGGTTATGGCCGAGGACAGAAAGTTGCGAGATAATCGTCTGGCTTTACTGAATAGGATTGTGGAACTATTCTGTAAAATTGCTGACTTTTCCAAAATAGTAGTAGAGTAGTGATATA
>CAZTSA010000164.1:0-2768 GCA_964616885.1 uncultured Clostridia bacterium | reverse complement strand
GTTCATCGTATGTAGTGTATCTTGCCCAAGTAATATCGATGGTTAGATCACCATATTCATAGTAGCGTATGCCCAAGTAGAAGTCATAATAGTTATACTCCGCTTTAATTGAGCAATAGGTCACGTTTTCTGAAGTAAGCTTCACTATGGCCGTATCAATTATCAATGTGTCTTTTTTGAGGTCCGCATCGATAATAATGGTTCTTGAGTAGTCTGCTGCTCCAGAGAGTAACACAGATAATTGGGTTATGTGCATATCATATTTTGCCTGAAATTTGAAAACCACTGTTATAAATTCCCCAACCTTTGCCTCTTTTGGAGCCTCTACACTAAAGTATAGACCGTAGCCAATCCACCCCTGATTCGCCTCTAGCGGAGATGCGGTCGCATGCATTTGAGCAAGTATCAAAGCCACCATTGCAAACAACAAAAGAGGAATTTTTCCCTTCACGTTCTCACCCTCTATCTCCTCTCTTATAAGATGTTAACATGAATCACATTTAAAATTTATAATCTGGAAATTAACATTTAAAATCTATTATCTAGAACTCTAAACGTTTTGGCTATCTCAAATTAACTGTCAAAATCTTACACTAAACTACGTAAATGTTTATCTTAAGGTAAGGATTTATTTGCATGATGCTCCGGTTTGGCTCCGGTAGAAGAAAGGAGAACCAAACTCTCCTTACTCGCCAAATATAGCCAGGTTAAACACCTACGCCCCATGTGAACCAAGTATTCCGGCCTTTCGTCACAGTTTAGTAGAAGAAAGCCGGAGACCCGGGTCCAAATCCCGGCCGGAGCACCAATCAACTATGTTTTAAGCCAACTAGTTACCTTAGTGCCTCTATTAGGAGAACCTATTTGGATCATATAGAAGACCGGAGGATAGGAGGATGAGAGAAGAAAAAATCTTAGAGAGGATTTCGCTGGCTGAATTTACTTTAATTGACTCCATGAAAATTTCTGTGTTTTTAATCTCCCGGAGTTTCTGGTGCATCCAAAGCTGCTGCTGTCATCCAGCTTCGTTGTGCTTAAGTATTAGAGTTGTAAAGAATATTATACACCGTGAAACAAAGCTGGGGGTGTATTGCGCTCGCTAAGGTTTTGGTTACTGCAGCCTTACCGTACGCTAATGGTGAGATTCACTTAGGACACATCACCTCAACCTACCTACCCGCAGATATATTCACGAGATTTTTCAGGCTAAGAGGGGATGAGGTTGCTTTCATTTGTGCGACCGACGATTTCGGGACCCCAATTTTGATCGAAGCAGAACGGGAAGGAAAAAGCCCAGAAGAATTCGTCGACTACTGGTACAGAATAGATAGCAAGGATTTTAGAGATTTAGGAATATCCTTTAACATCTTTTATAAGACAAGCTCTAAAGAAAACATAGAGCTGACACAGCACTTTTTCAAAAAGCTATATGAAAAAGGTTTCATTTTCAAACTGCCCATCTGGCAACCATACTGCGAGAACTGCAAGAAGTTCCTACCAGATCGCTATGTTAAGGGCATTTGCCCCTACTGCAACGCCAGTGATCAATATTCCGACAGTTGTGAGAAATGTGGAAGAACATTCCAACCAGGAGAAATCAAGGACCCACATTGTGCAATCTGCGGATCGAAACCAGTAAGCAAACAAAGTGTGCACTACTTTTTCAAGCTCTCCCACTTTTCAGAAGCACTCAAGAAATGGTTAGTAGAAAATCAGAATTTGCAGCCAGAGATCAAAAATTATGTGTTAAACTGGATTTATGAGGGATTGAGGGACTGGGATATTACGCGAGACATAACTTGGGGGGTCCCCATCCCATTAGAAGAGGCCAAGGGGAAAGTGCTGTATGGCTGGTTTGACAATCACATTTGCTACATTTCCACTGCACTAAAATATTTCAGAGATAAGGGAGTTGATGAAAAAGAACTCTGGAACTCCTCAACCATCTATCACTTTATTGGGAAGGACATCGTATATCACCACTATCTATTCCTACCAGCCATGCGACTAGGCGTGGCAGAGTTCAAACTTCCAGAGTTTATCCCGACTAGAGGGCATCTGCTCCTTGAGGGACAAAAATTCTCAAAAAGTAGGGGGTGGTATGTAAGTTTAAGGGGCTTTCTGAGTCGGTTGCCAGCAGACTATTTGAGGTATTATCTAACAGCCATCACCCCTTATAGCCAATCAGATGTGAACTTTGACTGGGAGGATTTCCAAGCAAGGATAAACAATGAATTAATCGCAAACATCGGAAACTTCATCCACAGAGCCTCAACTTTTATCTGGGCTAAGTATGATGGGAAAGTGCCAAAAGCGGAAACATATGATGGGCTAGATCGTGAATTTGAGGAAAAAATTAAGGCAATAGCAAACGATGTTGGAGAGGAAATAAAGAAGGGAGAGTTAAATAAGGGATTAAGAAAAATTTTAGAGTTTTCAAGTTTTTGTAATCAATATTTCCAACAGAAGCAACCGTGGGCTGATAAAGAAAATGCTAAGACCTGCCTATATCTTTGTGTAAATGCCGTCAAGAGTTTAGCCATTTTGCTTGAACCCTACTTACCTTTCTCAGCCGAGAAACTGTGGAAACAACTCAACTTAAAGAACTCTGTTCATAACCAAAATTGGAGTTCCGCCTCAAAGATAACCATAAAAAGCGGACACAAAATCAATGAGCCAAGAATATTGTTCAGAAAAGTACAGGATGAAGAAATCAGAAAAGAGAAAGAAAAACTGGTATGAATTTCTTTGTAACTCTCTTGGTAAAC
>CAZTSA010000163.1:0-2806 GCA_964616885.1 uncultured Clostridia bacterium | reverse complement strand
ATATTTGCCTACAGCATTGCATGCCATTACATAGACCCTGTTTGATATTGCATGCATCATGGAGAAGCAGCGAAAGCGGGTAGGGATATAGGTCACCCTCTTGTGGACAGATGTGGGCTTTCCCCACGAATAACCGGAGCAAAGAATTTCCATACCTTTCAAAGCCAATATCCGTGGCAGTTCTGGAAACAGGTTATCCCAGCACACGGTCATTCCTATGTTGCCAATCTCCGTTTGGTAAACTTCCAATGTACTCCCCGGGTAGAAGTAGTGTTTTTCCTCGTCAGGAATATGTAATTTGTGATGGATGCCCAATAACTCTTTTTGGGGACCAATCAACACCAATGAATTATATACAGTACCTGGTATCCGGGGATGAAGCTCGGCTAATCCCACCACGATATGAGTTTGGTGTTTCTTGGCAAGCTTAGCGAGAATATCGGTGGTATAGCCGGGAATCGGTTCGGCACACTTCAGGAACTCCCGGCCAAAATCCTGGTCCAGCAGTTGAACATAGCCCGTGTTAGCAAGCTCGGGAAAGAGTATGAGGTCTGCTCCCCCGTTATCGAAAATATTTTCAATAAATTCCTTCATTCTGGAAGCATTCTTCTTTGGCTCTAGACTGGCCACTTCCATTTGAACCAGTGACCCTCTAACTTTATCTCTCATTTTTTATTACTCCTTCACTCTTATTTTTGTCGGGCTAAATATCTGAAAGCCATTAAAGCTGCTTTAGCACCTTCTCCAGCTGCTACTATTATCTGTTTTTCTAGCACATCAGTAACATCACCTGCGGCGAAGATGCCCGGGAGACTGGTCTCAGTTTGGCAGTTTACCTTAATTTCACCCAGTTCATTCTTTTCTAACTCTTTAGCAAATTCAGAATTAGGAATAAGACCAATTTCTACAAATACTCCCTGGACAGGCAGCGTTTCCTCCTTATCTTCTTTTTTTATCTTAATTCCAGTAACCATCCTATCTCCAATGATAGCTACCACCTGGGTGCTGTTTAAGATAGATACTTTTTCACTCTTAGCAACTTTCTCCCTCATTATCTCATCTCCACCCAGGGCTGACGTTATATTAATAACATATATATGTTTGGCTATTTGAATCAATTGCAGGGCGGCATCCAGGGCGGAGTTCCCTCCACCTATGACTGCTACATCCTTTCCCGCAAACAGAGGAGCATCGCAAGTAGCACAGTAAGTAAGTCCTCTATTTTTGAATTCTATCTCCCCCGGCACACCGAGTTCTCTTGACCTCTTACCCGAGGCAATTATTGCCGTTCTTGCTTCGTAGACTCCTTTGTCACTCTTGACCCAAAGTTTATCATTCTTTTTTCTTAGTTCCATTACTTCTTCATTTTCTTTTATCTGTATACCGTATTTTAGTATATGTTCCTCAAACTTCCCCACCAGCTCAGGGCCAGTAATGAACTGATAGCCTATGTAATTCTCTATGTCCCCGCTCCAGGCCGCCTGCCCGCCGATATTTTTGGCAATGACTAAAAAGTTCATTTTCTTCCGGGCAGCGTAGATACCGGCTGCTATTCCTGCTGGACCAGCTCCAATAATGATTAAATCAAACATCGCTACTACTTACCATCCTTTCTATTTTTTATTGTCAGGTGTGAAACATCCTGCGACTACCTTTAACGGAGTCACAACCCCAGTGCCTTTTTTATCTTCTCCCTGTCAAATCCCACTATGATTTCGCCATTTACGTCCAATACGGGCACGGCCATCTGACCCGATTTCTGAACCATCTCCCGGGCTTTTGTCTGGTCGGCAGAGACATCTATATCCTCAAAATCTATATTGTTCTCCTTTAAGAACCTTTTGGCCATCATACAAAAAGGGCACGTTGGAGTACTATACACCATGACTTTTTTATTCATAAGATTCACCCCCTAAATCATAACCTATACTTCAAATCCGAGAGTTGTCTTAGGTGATTCTGCTCTTCACCGATAAGCTTGTTGACTGTTTTATGGTCGTATTCTGGCACCACCTTCTTCATTCCTTCATAGAAAAGGATAGAATCTTTTTCAAATCCTATCCCCAGACCAATAGCTTCTTTATCGCTTCTTGTTCTTTTGGCTAGCTCTTCACCTTTATTCTTCTGGGTGAATACATAGTCACCCGCCAGAGCATTCATATAGGCAAAATACTCTCCGGGGTATGTCTCGGGAGGCTCATATTTGTGCACCGAATCCAATATCTTTTGAAAGACAGCTATGTGTTTTTCTTCTTCCTCTGCCAGGTATTGAAAAACCTCCTTAGCATTTCGGTTTTTTGACTGCTTAACCAGCGTATCATAGAAATCTCTGCCATTCTTCTCAATTTGAATTCCCAACTCAACAATTTCGCTCCCTGCGAATATGTTTACCATCTCTTTCCTCCTCTAATGACCTGGCACGAATTTTGCCAAAAAGCTTTCATATTCTTATTATTTTTTTCAGTTGTATCATATCATCTATTACGTAGTCCGGCCCTATTTTTTCCACATCTTCTCTCTTTCCCAAACCATAAGAGACCCAACAGGTTCTTATATCGAACTCTTTTCCTGCTTTTATGTCTATGTCCATGTCGCCAACAATAATCATCCTAGTCTTATCCATTCCTAATTTGGAAGAGACCCTGTCTAAAGGGCATGCTGAAGGCTTTATACAGTCCTCATCGTCTCCACCAAAAACTTCTTCGAAATAATCGTTTATACTGAGCTTCTTCAAGGTTATCTCGGCGGATTCCCTATTTCTATTCGTTACCACGACTTTTCTCTTATTTCTAAAATAATCCAGAGT
>CAZTSA010000162.1:0-2808 GCA_964616885.1 uncultured Clostridia bacterium | reverse complement strand
AAAGGAGTCTATGACGGCTTTCTTTCTGACATTGTAGGATGGGCGTAGGATGGGCCTTGGGCTTGACTTTCTTTGCCACAATCTGTGCTTATTTTCTCCTCCCATACATTGACACCTTTAGAACCGCGACTGTTTTTGCCACTATTATCGGTTTCTTTTTCGGGACAATGTACTCTGTTTCGCCTTTTCCCATTCTTCCCAGACCGGGCCGTAAATGTGATGGACTTCCTGAGCATACTTGTCCAAATCATCCTTTAAATCCTCAATTAGGGTTAAAGCTTGAGGATGGGTCGGATAAACCCCCGGGGTCTTAAGGAAAGTTCTACTTTCCCAGGGATTATCAATCAAGGGGCAGGGAAGGAAAAGATTCTTATTAAATGGCTGATGGGATCTTATTTCCTTGAACAGTTCACAGCTAAGAGCTTCTTTCAGGGAACAATTTTTGATGTTCACCTGGGAAAAGTGAGTAAAGATGCAAGGCTCAACGTCGCCAAAATTATTAATATGGCAGAAATACTTTGCAGAAATACAGCCACCAACATAAGGGGCATCATTCCAGAAATCAATAATTAAAATTGGATAATGAGCTCTAATATAATCTCTTCTTTCTTTCATTAATTTTCTTTGCTCCGGTAGAGGCATCAGGTCAGTGTTTCTATCGCCGCAAACCGGCATATAAAGAAAATACCAACCAACAAACGCTGCTCTTTGTATCATTAATTCCACAAATTGGTTGCTCATTACTTCTTCGGCATTTTCTCTTGTAACGCAAACTGAATAACCAAAGGGAACTCCGTGCTCACTCAAAATATCCATTGTTTTCATTACTTTTTCAAAGTGCCCCTTCCCCCTTCTCTTATCATTTCCTTCCTTAAAGCCTTCAAGGCTAATTTGGATAGTCACATTACCCATTTCCACCAATTTTTTGATCACCTCTTCATCCAATAAAGTAGAGTTAGTAAAAACCTGGAAATAGACATCGCAGTGTTTCTCAAAAAGCGAAAACAAATCATTTCTCAAAAAAGGTTCCCCTCCCAAAATGGTGAAAAATGCAACCCCAATCTCTTTCCCTTCCTTCACAATCTTGTCAAAGATTTCAAAGGGTAAATCATCCTTTTTCTGGTAGTTCTTTGCATAGCAGCCAGCACAATTTAAATTGCATCTCATTGTTGGAGAAATCAAAATTGTATACAGAGGAGGCAGACCATTTCTCATTCCTTCATCCCTGATTTGTTGATTTCCAATCAAACCTTTAAAGGCAAGATTTTCCAAAATTTTTCCTTGACAATTTTTGTTGGTGTTCTTTGAAAATCTCTTCACTGAGGCCAAGATTTGATTCAGGTTAGCTATTTTTTGGCGCCAAATTCTTTCCATGACCACCCTGATGAGTGCCTCTCTTACCCTTGGAGGGAGTTTGGGGAGAACTTGAAGAAAATATCTTATTGCGTTTCTTCTTAATCTTGCCTTAATTCCCATGTTATTAAAATTTTCACCCTTAAAGAATATTCTGTCAAGAGACGCTGGTTTTCTTAAGGACTTCTTGTTGGTAGGCTGTTGAATAAAAACCCCCTTTACCTGCCAAGGACTAGGTGGTAGCACCTCATAAGCTTTGTGTAGGGTTACATCCTACCCCGGATGCAACACCCAAACATAAATTATTTGCCTTGCTAATAATTTTTATTCCCGCCCGAACAGCTTCCAGGACTTCTTCAAGTGTTCTAGTTTTTGCCGCTGCCACCACCTCGACTCCGTCAGGGAGTTCAGCTAATAGTTTGGCAATGTTTTGCTTAATTAGCTCGCTGGCCACATCATGATTGTAATCCATTAAGCTTGCCAGCCTCAAGATAAGGAATTTTGCGGACATGAAGAATGTTCTCGCCTCTAAACAAAGTTGGGATGCCTGAGAAAAAGGCAATTAATTATTGAGAGGACAAGAAGTTAACGGTACCAGAATGACAACTCCATCTTATCACTACTAGAAATTTTTAAAACTGGCTCTAGGAGGCGATTTTAGGGGCATGAAAAGGACGGAGATACATCTTAGTATTCCCATTTACTTTGAGAGGCTTAGTTTACCGGGTTGATGTTTCTATGTCGGGCTGCCTGGGAGCGGAGCCATTCAATGAGTCGAGGGTGGGGAGAGGCAACAGTGGAGGGTGAACAACTGGGTGGGGTAGTGTCTCCTTTAAGCATTTAGGTCCTTCCAACACATTAAGCATATCTTCTTTATTCGCAAGTAGAAGGTATTATTTTGGCTTGAAGATAAAAAGGCACTTGACATGAAAATGTAAAAGTATTAACATGAAGCCATTTCGCAGAGTGTACCTTCTGCGAAAAAGAGCAATTCGTGAAGCATAAAAACGAAATATGACCCTGGAGTTGCTGATCGCCGAGTTCTTAGAATACCTGGAAATCCAGAAAGGCTGCTCTCCTCTCACAATTCGCGACTACAGACGTTATTTGGAGCGGTTCCATAACTGGCTTACCGAGAATTCCCCTACCACAAAACCCGCTGACATAAACCTGGAGCTTATCAGAAAGTACAGGTTATATTTAGCACACCTGCGTGCCCGCGATGGTCTACCGCTTAAACGTGTCACCCAGAGCTACCACATCATTGCTTTGAGGGCTTTTTTGCGCTATCTCTTAGTTCAACGCGATATACCTACACTATCCCCGGACAAGATAGAACTCCCAAAACAAGGCCCCCGTTCAGTTGCTTTCCTAAACTTGGAGCAGGTAGAGAGACTACTAAACAGCCCCAAAATATCAAATAATGCAGGACTGAGGGATAGGACTATTCTAGAA
>CAZTSA010000161.1:0-2829 GCA_964616885.1 uncultured Clostridia bacterium | reverse complement strand
AGAATGTCAACCAATTTCCACCCCAATTTGTCTCATGAGGTCGTGGGCACTACAGCCATATGTTCCCCTATTAATACTGGTAGAATAAGGCAAGCTTGGTTAAAAATATCGCTTTAATGTAGACCCAGGCAAACCATCTTAACTTACATCAATTGAGATTATTGCTTCGCTTGTCTGTTTTTATCTCTCAATAGAATTATATAATATGGATGTTATGGATAGGTTAAGAAAATGTTAATTTTTTGTTAACTTCTACAGTGTTTTCGGGAGCGGGATTGTATTGGAGGGCATATCGCAAAGCTATCGCTCTGCTGCTACAATCTCGTGGGGAAATGAGCGGTAAGAGGAAAGCATACCTAAATGGTATAAGCGCTTTTTCTTCGTTATATCAAATTCTTCCCTGTATATATCTTTCACGGACTCGGCAGGAGGAATCTGTATCTTCAAAAAATTAACGAAACTTCCATTACGCACCACCCTGAAGTCTAAATGAGGGCCCGTAGCCAATCCGCTTGCACCTACATAGCCAATTACTTGACCTTGCTTCACTTTAGCTCCTCTACTAATTCCTTTTCCATATCGAGAGAGGTGACCGTAGGTGGAGGAGTAACCATTTTGATGTTTCACTTTGACAAACCTTCCGTAGTCTTCTTTACGCCCTATGTACATTACCACTCCATCTCCAATAGTTGCCACTGGAGTGCCCAGAGGAGCGGCGTAGTCGATACCCAGGTGTGGACGATAGTACTTCAAAATCGGATGGAACCTCTTATAGGAGAAATAAGAACTAATTCTACGATAGTTCAGGGGAGACCTTAAGAATTCTTTTCTCAAGGACTCACCTTTCAGCGTATAATAATCTTTGCGACCTTGCGGGTCTTCAAAAAGTATCGCTGTATGACTCACCTCTTTACCCAAATATTGGGCAGCCAATATCGGTCCGTCGGAAAATTCTTCTCCTTTCTTATAAAATTTCTCCCAAATTAATCTGAAAGTGTCACTAGGCCGGGGTTCGGTTAAGAAATCCATCTGCCAGGCAAATATATCGGCAAACCTCATTGTAAGCTCTGGAGATTGTCCAAGCTGGACCATAGACTCATAAAGAGAACTGTCTATTCTTCCCACGATTCCAAGAACGCGCTTCTCCAAAGGTATTTTCTGGTGAAAAGCCATCAGTTCTCCGGAAGTGGATTTCTTAACCCCATACATATCGAGAGGTCCTGAATAGTAATTGAATCCCTCGAGAGCGCCACTTGTAGAGGCAATTATCTCATAATTGTCGCCTGGGTAGCATCTTCCAGTATCGAAAAGGGAATCAAGTACTCTCTTAAGAGCCAGAATTTCCCCTGGAGCAATTCCCTGTTCACTAAGACAACTGTAGAGGGAATCACCCTGAGCAAATGTCCCTGTAGAAACCACAACTTCCGCGGAAGGTAGAACGATTGCATTCCTATTGCGAAAGAAGGATATAAGAACAACCGACCCCATCAGGAAGATAAGACCAAAGAAAATGTAGATTTTTCTTATTCTTCGTTCATAATTGCGTTGGCGAAAACGTTCACTCTGCAGGTACATTCTCATTGGCTTTTTCTAGCAGCGAAGCGCAAGCTTTGCTTCCCTTATGTGGGCGACCATCCCGATACATCGCCATAAATTTCGCTCGCCCCGCAGTTTACCCCGAGGAAGCGGGGCGGTCGCTGTATAGCCACAAGATTTGAAAGACTGCTACCCGCCTTCCAAGGAGTTAGAAATCATAGCAAATTCTTCTATGCTTAAGGTTTCTGCTCTGCGAACGGGTGAGATATCCAATCCTTCTAAAAGCTTCTCTAACAGGTGTTTATCTATCCTAAGTACATTGCTGATCGAATTACTCAATTTCTTCCTTCTTTGCGAAAAGGCTGCATGAACAATTTCAAAGAATAGCTTCTCATCTTTTACTCTTATTCTGGGACGCTTCAAAAGCTTCAACTTAATAACAACTGAATCGACGTCCGGCTTGGGCCGAAATACATTTCTGGATACATTAAATTGCTTCTCAACATGGCAATGATACTGTACCAGAATGGATAATGCCCCATAATCTTTCCCTCCGGGGATAGCTGCAACTCGCTCTCCCACCTCTTTCTGGAGCATAAAGATAGCTTCTGACCACCCTTTCACATTTAGTAATTTCACGATGATAGGTGAAGTTATATAATAGGGTAAATTTGCAATAACCTTTATGGAAGATCTTGAGCCTGGACCTAAGAACTGGGAAATATCCAGCTTCAAAAAATCTCCCTCTATAATCTCCACATTTTTGTAATTCTTCAGTTCCTCTCGAAGAAAACTACATAACTTTTTATCAATCTCTACGGCAATAACTTTCTTCACCTGGGACGCTATCTTACCAGTCAGAATTCCTTTTCCTGCGCCGATTTCTAACACTATGTCTTTGGGACTCAGTTCGGCAGAAGAGACTATCTTCCTTGCAATATTATGGTCAACCAGAAAATTCTGTCCCCATGACTTGCGCGGCCTGAATCTTTCCATTATCATATTCAAGTGTCAGTCGATTTGAAAGCAAAGCTTCGCTCTGCCACTACAATATTTGAAAAATAGTTTCAGAAGAGCTTCTGGAATTTTAGCCAAAAAACGAGGACGACAATCGGGCCGACCAAGGTCGGCCCCTACGCGACTTACCTCTCACGAAAAGTTGGTTTGCGAGAAGCACTTAATTTCTTGCGTTACTAAATCTTTGCGAGCGAAACGGCAAAATTTCAATTGTTTGACCCCGATTTATCGGGGGAGTTTTGAAATTTAGTGAAGCGAGCAATAGATTTTGTTAGC
>CAZTSA010000160.1:0-2855 GCA_964616885.1 uncultured Clostridia bacterium | reverse complement strand
CCACTGAAGCCAAAGCCAAAACCAAACCTGTTGTTACACTACTCGATTGGATAATGCCTGTCACTATCATACCAATAATTATGCCAGTGATAGGACTCCTGCTAAAAATGATAAAAGCGTTGCGCACAGACTCACTCGCTTCAAAATACTTAACCGCACCCGTCAATATGTTGAGACCAAGAAAAAGAATACCGAATCCGAACAGAAATTCTCCGATATTCTTATGTAATCTCTTCCTCGCGAACAGGTTCATCGCCATGCCCAGCCCGATAACTGGTAAGGCATAGTCAGTCAGTTTAAAAGCAATCAATTGAGCAGTGACCGTGGTGCCTATGTTCGCTCCATAAATCACGCCAAGCGCCTGCCTCAAAGTCATCAGTCCAGCATTAACAAATCCCACCAACATCACGGTGGTAGCACTTGAAGACTGAATAATTGATGTCACACCGAGACCAACAAGCATACCAACAAAGGGTGTAGTGGTTAGAGCAGCGAGGATTTTCCTCATTTTGTCTGCCGCCGCTTTATGCAGTCCTGTGCCCATGAGGTGTATACCAAAAATGAATAAACCCAGACCACCAACTAAACCAAATACTGTGTCTCTAACCATCTATCCTCCTCTACTTCTTTGAAGTTAAGTATCTCCCCAAGCCCAATCTTTGTAATCTCTTAGCCTTCTTGTCCACATCCTTTGCCAGTTCGTCTTTATACCTATTCAATTCCTTCCAAATCCGCGTATTACTTAAAGCAAGGATTTCTACTGCCATAATGGCTGCATTCGCCGCGCCTGACTTTCCAATCGCCATAGCAGCCACAGGCACTCCTTTAGGCATCTGCACCGTAGAATAAAGAGAGTCTCTCCCCTTCAGTGCTTCCGTATGCATGGGAACGCCGATAACAGGAAGAGTCGTATGAGCAGCAATCACTCCTGCAAGATGCGCAGCTCCACCAGCACCGACAATCAAAACTTTAAGTCCCCTCTTTTCCGCTCTCTTAGCGTAATTGACTGTCCTCTCTGGAGAGCGATGCGCAGAAGAGATTGTCATCTCATGGGGAATCTTAAATTTCTCCAATATTTTAGCCGACTCTTCCATCGTGGAAAGGTCCGAATCCGACCCCAACACTATTCCCACAACTGCTTTTTTCATCTTATCTCCTCATTTAATCCTCATCTTGGGAAAAGTTAGTTTGCGACGACCATTTAATTTCTTGCTCCCTCTACCCCCTAAGGAAATATGGTTCGTGAGAAGCATTAGAAATTTTAGCGAAGAAACAAGGGCGACACATTCGTTTTCAAGCAAATTTATGAAATTTTAATTTGCGCCCTTCAGAGCCCGCATTTTCTGAGCGTTAAAAAATTTCTCAGTAACGAACGAACTATATTCCCTTTTTCAATCCTTTTGCCCCAATATCCCTCCTATAATGCATTCCCTCAAAACGAATTTCTCTAACAGCTTTATAGGTCACATCTATTGCCTCTTTTAAGGTATCCTTCCAGCCGGTAACACCCAGGACGCGGCCGCCAGAAGTCAAAAAGCGGTTCCCATCCTTCTTCGTTCCAGCATGGAATACATAGACATCATCTCTTTTCCCGACCCTATCCAGCCCAAATATCTCTTTCTCCTTCTGGTATGTACCCGGATACCCCTCTGAGGCGACTACAACGCAGACACAAGACTTGTTCTCCCACTCAGGTGGCGCCTCTCTCAATCTTCCCTCAATTGTAACCTCAAGGAGGTCAACCAAATCTGTCTTCAAAAGAGGCAGGACCGCCTGATTCTCCGGGTCGCCAAAGCGAACATTAAACTCAAGAACTTTCGGCCCCTCGCTCGTGACCATAATCCCGGCATAAATTGCACCCTTAAATTCTATTCCTTCCGCTTTCAACCCTTTAAGAAAATTATTGAAAATCCTCTCTTCTGCCCAGCGATAGACCTTCTCAGTCACCACTGGTGCAGGAGCATAAGCTCCCATTCCCCCTGTATTTGGCCCTTTGTCCTGATCGAATACTGGTTTATGGTCCTGTGAAGGTATCGTGGGAACAACGGTCTCCCCATCACAAAATCCAATCAGCGACGCTTCTTCCCCTTCCAACTTCTCCTCTATAATAACCTTATTGCCCGCATCCCCGAATATCCTGTCTTCCATAATCGAGTGAATAGCATCTAAAGCTTCTTCTTTCGTTTCGCAAACAATCGCCCCTTTCCCCGCAGCCAGGCCATCAGCCTTAACTACACATGAAAATTTACTGGCTTTTCGATAAGAGCGCGAGAGTTTTTCCACATAGTCCGAGGCATCTTTTGAATCTTCAAAGACTTCAAACTCAGCAGTGGGAATATTGTACTTTTTCATGAAATTCTTTGCAAATACTTTACTTCCCTCCATTTTGGCTGCCCTAATGTCAGGTCCAAAAATTCTCAGACCCTTAACCCGGAAAAAGTCTACAATTCCTGCAACTAAAGGAACTTCCGGACCAACCACAGTCAAGTCCACATTCTCTCTCTTCGCAAATTCTGCCACGTCGGAAAAATTGAGCGGGTCAACAGAAATACACTCGGCAATCTGCGAAATCCCCCCATTTCCAGGAATACAATAAATCTTAGATACCCTTTCACTCTGCGCCAGTTTCCATACTATCGTGTGTTCCCTTCCCCCCGACCCAATCACTAAAACCTTCATCTCCCACCTTCCTCTTTTTCAAAAAATTACCAGTTACTGAATACTACCGGTTATTTCCTCTTATATGTGACCAGAAAAATATTTTCAAGACAACCGAAAAAATACAAAAAAAGGGAAATACAAAAAAGGGCACGGAATAGACATCGTAACCCCTTTTAGACAAAAAATCAAGTTTT
>CAZTSA010000159.1:0-2913 GCA_964616885.1 uncultured Clostridia bacterium | reverse complement strand
AGTTCTTCACGAACTATTTTTTAAATCTTGGGGTATTATAAATTTGGGATTTGGATTTTGGGATTTGGAATTTGTATTGTGGGGATAGTTTCGGAGCCGCTCGGAGAGAAGATTAAAAGTTAGTTTGCTCGTCGCTGGAGGAATTTCTTAACAAACTATCTTTTAAATGTCGACAGTGGGAAAGGAGAAGCAAAAAGGTTTGAAAGAAGTAGAAGAGAAAGTTAGAGAAATTATAGAGAGGGTGAAGAATCAAGGGGACAGAGCTTTGCTCTTTTACACGAAGAAATATGATAGTGTTCTCTTAAAGCCAGCCGAATTGAAGGTGAAAAAAGGAGAGATCGACAGAGCTTTCAAGCAGGTTGGCTTAAATTTTGTGAGGTTAATAGAAAGGGCAAAGAAAAATGTGGAAAAATTCCACCTTCGGGAATACAAGGAGATTACAAAAAAAAGTCGGCGATTCTCGCAAACCACCTTGAAAGGAATTCGCTTTATGGAACTCTGGCGTCCCGTTGAGAAGGTGGGGGTCTATGTGCCCGGAGGAACATATTCTTACCCTTCTTCGGTGCTGATGACAGTAGTACCGGCAAAGGTGGCAGGTGTTGCCAGGATTTCAATGGCCTCCCCTCCAGCGAGGATGAGTTCTGAGATTTTGGCGACTGCTCGGATATGTGGAGTGGAAGAAATTTATAAGGTTGGAGGTGCTCAGGCAATTGCAGCTCTTGCCTACGGAACTGAGACTGTTCCCAAGGTTGATAAGATTGTGGGTCCAGGAAATGTATATGTCACTACTGCTAAGAAGCTTCTTTTTGGCGATGTGGGAATTGATATGTTGGCTGGTCCGTCCGAAATACTGATCATTGCTGATGCTAGTGCTAATCCTGAGCACATAATATTTGATTTATTAGCGCAGGCAGAACACGGTGGGGGCGCCACTGCCAGATTGATTACTACTTCGAGAAAAATAAAAGATATTGTTGGAAGCAAATTGAAGAGAAAGGGAATCTACTTGACGTGGGTGCGAAGAATCAAAGAAGCTGTAAGACTTGCCAATGAATTCGCTCCAGAACATCTGGAAATCTTGACAAAGAACCCAAAGAGAATTTTGTCAGAGATAAATAATGCAGGGGAAATATTTCTTGGTAAATGGTCTCCGGTTGCTTTTGGTGACTATTATGCAGGGCCAAGCCATGTTTTGCCTACAGGAGCCACGGCGAGATTTTTTTCAGGGCTGTCGGTCAAAGATTTTTTGAAAAGAATGGTAGTGTTAGACTGTTCGGAGAGGGGATTGAGGAGTTCAGCTCGAGATATAATCAATTTTGCAGAGATCGAGGGACTGGAAGCGCATGCAGAGTCCGTAAAGGTAAGACTGAGTAAGATGTAACTACAAAAGAAAGCTCCGAGTTACAGAGGAGTAGCGAAGCGAAGCTTCGCGCAGATATAGCTGGAGGTGAAATGAGAAAGTCAAAGATAGATAGAAGGACGAAGGAAACAAAGATCCGGGTGGAGCTGAATTTAGATGGCACAGGAAATTATGCCATAAGGACGCCAATTCCGTTTCTCAACCATATGCTGGAACTTTTGGCTAAGTTTAGTTCTATTGACTTGAAGATAGAAGCTTCAGGTAATATTCACATCGACGATCATCATACTACTGAAGACTTAGGGATCTGTTTGGGACAGGCGATAAAGAAGGCATTAGGAAAAAAGCAGAGGATATTTCGCTACGGCTACTCAGCGGTGCCAATGGATGAATCACTTTCGGAAATATCTTTAGATCTGTCTAACAGGCCATTTTTGGTATTTAATGTGAATTTCAGAAGAGAAAGCAAGAAGAGAGGGGATTTCGATTTTGAGCTAATTGAAGATTTCTTTCGAGCATTGTGTGTCAACGCAGCTATTACTGTTCACGTCAATTTAAGGTACGGCAGGAACAATCATCATATCGCCGAATCAATTTTCAAAGGCTTTGGAGTAGCTTTGCGGGCAGCGTTTGAGGTGAATCCAAGGTTAAGAGGGATTCCCTCAACCAAGGGCCGATTGTAGATATGCCCGGGATTGGGTTCGGATTTCAAGCCAGATAGCTTCGGCGAAACTCGGCATAGGGCGTTGAAATCTGGTGTGGTAGGGGGAAAATATGCTTGTTATTCCAGCTATAGACATTAGAGGTGGAAATTGTGTCCGCCTGGTCCAGGGAAGATTGGAACAGGAGACTATATTTTCTAAGGACCCTGTCTTTGTAGCAAAACTTTGGCAGGCTGAGGGGGTAAAGAGGCTGCACATAGTTGACCTTGACGGGGCTTTTTCTGGCATAATTCAGAATCTTGAATTGATTAAGGAGATCACAAAGAGTATCAATCTTCCTGTAGAAGTTGGCGGTGGAATACGAAACATGGAGACTATCGGAAGAGTACTATCTAGCGGGGTGGATAAAGTTATCCTGGGTACTTCGGCAATTTACGATACGGATACAGTGAGGAAAGCGTTAAAAAAGTTTCGTGATAGAATTGTTGTAAGCATAGATTCATTTGGTGGAAAAGTAGCTATTGGGGGGTGGAAAGAAATTACTACTGTTCGATCGACGACCCTGGCTAAAAGGGTAAAAGAAATGGGAGTAAAAGAAATAATTTTCACAGATATAAAGAAAGATGGAATGTTGAAAGGTCCCAATGTTAAAGGGATAAAGGCTTTCGCTGAGAAGGTTGGAGTGGCGGTTATAGCCTGTGGTGGTATCTCGACATTGGACGATGTAAAGAGAATCAAAGAACTGGAACAGTCAGGTGTTTCTGGCATGATTATTGGAAGGGCGCTATACACGGGTGACATAAAGCTCAGGGAGGCTATAGAAATAGCAGAAAGGTGAGGATGAAGGGATAGTTTTCGGAGTCGCTCGGTCAGAGGGATGCTCGGGATTTG
>CAZTSA010000158.1:0-2914 GCA_964616885.1 uncultured Clostridia bacterium | reverse complement strand
TTGAGATGCGACAGGTTGGAGTCAGGGATGAGGCGGGCGGCTGATGTGCTGTCTTGCTTTTGAGGACGATTTTAGTTGCTTATTGTCTCACTCATTTTGTATAAATAATCTGTGCGGGGGGTGCCGGCTGACCGGCATTCCAACCGTGACCATACCAGACTGGAAAGGGTTGTTTCGATGACAAGGAGAAGGAATGGCCATAAAGATTGTGAGATTGGGTAGTCCCAGAGAAGAGGGCGAAGGGCTGCGGATCGGTACGGTGAGGCGGCCTCCCAGAGGAGTAAGGAAAGCAGAGTACTCCTCGAAGAATATCTACGATGTTTGGTTTCCTAATCTATCCCCCAGTGAGCCTCTGTTGAAGCAGGCCCGGGCGGCGAAGGATGAGAAGTCTTGGAAGGCATTTAAGAGAAAGTTTCTGGCCGAGATGAAATTGCCTCAGGCCAGTAAAGACTTGGATTTACTTGCTGCGCTTTCCCATCGAATGAACATGTCGATAGGCTGCTATTGTGAGGATGAGGGCCGCTGCCATCGTTCGATTTTGAGGGAGCTTCTGGCTAAGAGAGGGGCTGATGTTAGGTAGATTAGACCTGGTATCTAACTAACCAGCCAGCACAGGGAGAGGTCGACGCCTTTGTTCACTGCGTGGGTACGGCGGCCTCTTCGCAGGGACGTCTTCTGGAGCAAACGTCGTCGCCGCGATTCAAGTCGCAGAGCGGCTGGGGCCAGACTGGAAAGAAAATCCACTCGCATGACCCAAAGAGGGTTTTTCAGAGATCTGTAGAAATTTCCTTGACAACTCCAATATTATATGCAAAATGGAGTTATGTATTCCAGATTAATCCAACCACCGCAAAACAAAAGTTTCTTCTTATTCGGTCCCCGAGGAACTGGCAAAACCACGTGGGTTCGATCTACTTTCTCAAATTCGGTCTACATTGATCTCTTGGAGGCAGAGCTTTTTAATGATTTACTCGCCAATCCTCAACGCTTGTCGAATTTCATTCCCCCCGATTTCAAGGACTGGGTTATCATTGACGAAATTCAGTGGATTCCCGACCTTTTGCCTGAAGTTCATCGCTTGATTGAAACCAAGAAGTACCGATTTATTCTAACCGGTTCCAGTCCACGAAAACTTAAGAGAAAGGGGCCAAACCTCCTGGCTGGCCGGGCGTTGACCTTTTCCCTGCACCCTTTATCAGTCGCTGAACTGGGAGGAGACTTCCGGCTGGAGCATTCTATTAAGTATGGCCAATTACCCAGCGTATACAGGGAAGCTGACCCTCAAAAATACCTCGAAGCCTATGTAAAAACCTACCTCGAAGAAGAAATTCGCCAGGAAGGACTCACGAGGAATGTGTCAGCGTTTGCCCGGTTTCTGGAAGCCGCGACTTTTTCTCAAGGGTCTGTTTTGAATATTTCCTCCGTGGCGCGGGAA
Source organism: uncultured Clostridia bacterium (assembly GCA_964616885.1). Lineage (GTDB taxonomy): Bacteria > UBA6262 > WVXT01 > WVXT01 > WVXT01 > CAZTSA01. The sequence continues at coordinate 1,479 of CAZTSA010000158.1, read as the reverse complement.
TGTCATGTTGAGAGAAAGGTAGTCGAGACGTATTTTTCAATCCTTGAGGACCTTCTGATCGCCTACCGCGTCTCCATTTTTTCTAAAAGGGCAAGAAGGCGACTCGTGGCGCATCCAAAATTTTATTTTTTTGATGTAGGGATCTACAGAACTCTAAGACCCATGGGACCGCTGGATACTCCGGAAGAGGTAGATGGGATTGCTTTAGAAACACTTTTTCTGCAGGAGATTATGGCGCTGAATAGCGCGTTGGATATGGGCTATAAGATTTACTACTGGCGGACTTCAAATGGCCGGGAAGTGGACTTTGTTTTATATGGACCGAAAGGACTGCTGTCTTTTGAAATAAAACGAACCGCGAGAATTACACCCACTATGCTCGGAGGATTGAGATCCTTCTTAACTGACTATCCGATGGCCAGGACCTACTTTGTTTATATGGGAAATCGGCGGGTTTATGAGGATAAAATTGAAATTGTCCCGGCGGGGGAGATCTTGAAAAATTTAAGAACAATTTTATCGGGTAAAGTTACGAATTGGGATCATTCATAACTTCTTCAGGAGTTATCTTTTGCGGTGCACAGTTTGCAGAATGTATTTTAGGCGATACAAAGAGATTTCAAGAATTATTGCCTCTTAACCCAGCCAGCCTCTTCTTCGTATCCTCAACTTCGGAAATACCAGGGTCAGAGTCCTTCCAGAGGCCGAGGAATTTTTGGTAGTGCTCGATGGCTTTGGCTTTTTTGCCTTGCTGCTCATAGATCTTCCCCAGCATGTAAAAGCTCTTGGCGTAGATGTCGCCATGATCGAGTCTTCCCATTGTGATCCTTGTGATTTTTTCATATCCCTCTCTTGCCCTGTCCGCATCTCCTGCTCTGTAATAGGCGAGTGCGAGAGGTTCAATAAAATCTGGAGGGAAATCTTGCGGGCCTGCAGAAACCAAAGAGAATGCCTTTTCCAGATAATTTACAGCAGCGGAGAAATTCTCTCTTTCACACTCAATCATGCCCAAAAGTCTGTAATAGTGCCTCATGAGTTTCTTGTTTGTTTCTTTCTCCAGCAACGACTTGAGTTCATCTGTGGTTTCTTGCGCTCTGCCGATTTCTTTCAATTTGAGATAGGCAAATGCTTTTCCTTCTATAGCTTCAGTTTGAGTATCTAAGTCTTCCAGCTCGCTAGCGATATCGCGCAACTTATCGTATTCCTTCAAAGCGTCTTGAACCCTTCCAGTTTTAAGATAAATATCTGCCCGAGCGGCATGATAGATTCTCAAATGCCATCTTTGATTGCCGAGTTTGTCTATTAAACCTCTTGCTTCTTCTATTAATTTTTCTGATTTATTAAATTTTCCTTGTAAATAGTAAAAAGGTATTATATTCACCATTCCTGTGATTTGAACACTCGGTGCTTTATCTTCCACCACCTTCTTGAGCTCCTTCTCAGCTTCCTCCAGGTTGCCTTTAAGTATCTCAATCCATC
>CAZTSA010000157.1:0-2925 GCA_964616885.1 uncultured Clostridia bacterium | reverse complement strand
TGGTTACCTCGATAGCTTCCTCCATGGTCAACAGGGGAAGTATCGAGGGCAAAGAGCGAGCTAACATAGTCTTGCCGCTTCCCGGTGGACCACACATGAGGATATTGTGTCTGCCTGCCGCTGCTATCTCCAGAGCTCTTTTGGCATGCTCTTGTCCTTTAATATAAGAAAGGTCGAAGGCGTAACTAGGGCGAAATTCCTGTTCCCAATTTAGCTCGCTATGGTACTCCGGGATGCCTACTTCGCCTTGAAGATGAGTAACCAGTTGCGCTAATGATTCTGCAGGGAATATATGTATATTGTCTATAAGGGAAGCCTCTTTAGCATCATCACAAGGCACAAATACAGTAGATAAGCCGTTATCACGGGCTAAAGCTACCATGGGCAATATCCCATGGGTATGGCGTAGCTTGCCATCCAAAGAGAGTTCCCCTAAAAAGATACTGTGGGAGAGGTCGGCGTTTAGCTGTCCTGAGCTCATCAGTATGCCTATGGCTATGGGTAAGTCGTAAGCAGGGCCTTCCTTTTTCAAGTCGGCTGGAGCCAAGTTGACAGTAATACGCCTGTTAGGGAACTTGTAGTAGGAGTTTCTTATGGCTGACCTTACTCTTTCTCTGGCCTCTTGGACTGCCTTGTCTGGCAGTCCCACGATGGTGAAAGAAGGTAAGCCTGGTGATAAATCCACCTCTACTTCCACTACGGCTCCCTCCAGACCCACCACAGCAGCACTTTTTACCTTGGCTAGCATCTTGATAAAACTTCCTTCGTCTAAGTGAGGCTCAGCCTCCTTCTCTTAGAAAGTCTTCAATATTTTTAATTAATTCTCCATTCTCTTCCTCAGATAGCATAAGGTTGCTTTCCAGCCTGTTAATATAATCATCGATTTGAGGAAAGCGAGACCTTGCCCGGGCTAGCTGTTCATTCTGTTCTCGAATCTCCTGGTCCAAATCACTAAAATCAATTTTCAGGTCGAATCTTTCATTCAAAAAGCCCAGGACCTTCTTTTGAGCCTGGGTATCTTCCATTGCTGCCAGATAAAAAGGTATTGGCACCCACAGGCTTACCCCGGGGATATTCCTCCCCTTAGCTATCCACAACAGAAAGGAATTCAATGTTGGCCTTTCACCAGGTGCAGTTTGATAATCCATATCCCTACCCAAGTCGTACTGGCTCAAGACCTCTTTCATTTCTGCTGAGTTAACTACAGTAAGCAACTGTCGGGGAGTAGTATGAGCACTAAAACTAATCATGGCTCCAATGATATACAGCTCTTTCACTAGGCAATGCTGCTCGGCCACATCCAAAACTGAGTTTAGAAATTTATACCATTCCGCCCCGGGAGAGTCACTCTGGAAAACCACCAGCTCATGTTCCGGACAAGCATAGAACTTGCTTTCAGGAAATTTGGCCAGATTATCTTTTATGGCAACTCCACCCAGGGGAAAGAAATCCTCGGGTTCAATCTCGGCAAATTCTTGCCCTGCCAGCTTCAAATTCAAGTAATCAGTAACTTTTCGTCCCAAATTTCCCCCATCTTCGCTCCAACCCAGCACTAAAGAAGGGTGCCGAAGGTCTGGTTCCTTATAGATTTTAATAGGATATTCCTGGCTCAACCTCCCCCACCTCGCTTTTTGAAGAACCTTTCAACATCTTCCATAATTCTTTTCTCTTCTTCCTCGGTAATCGGCCCAGGCTCAGCCGGTTGGGCATAAGTCACATGCTTTAATCTATCCAGTTGCCCTCTTATTTCCGGGGGGATTTGTTGGTAAAATTCTTCAATTCTTCGTTCTACCTTCTGGTCTAATTCATCCAATTTGTCCAGGTTAACCTCTATTTTTAGACTATGGCTGAGGACTTCCAGCACGGACTTCGAAGCTTTGGGGTAGGACAGAGGCAATCCCTGAAGATATACTGGTATCTCGCCCATCAGGCAAATAGCCTCAAAACCTCTTTTTTTGGCAACTCCCAGCAAGAGTCCATTCAAGCCGGTGATATTTCCATGTCCTCCCCTTCCTTCGATGTCGGACATAAGTACGGTGTTCTCATATCCTCTTATTTCAGGGATTAAACTTTCGCTATTGGGCACGGCCCAAACTCTGGGCTTTGTAGTATGGTGGGTCAAAGCCACAGCCGCTCCCGAAGTATAAACTCTGCGACATTTAAATTTCTCAGCTACATCCAAAACTAGGTTAGCCATGTGGTAGGCTTTTCTTCCCTCAGCATACAGCCTCCTCCCTTCGGAGGGCTGTTCTTCCCCAATAAAAAATATTATGTCTTTTCCGACCGTTCTTTTGAAATAAAATTTATTGCTGGGAAATTCCAGGTATTCTAAAATTCCTTGTCTAATCAAGACTCGTTTGGGATAAAAGAAATCCCAAGGCTCAATTTCTCCAAATTCCTTTGCCTCTAACATCCCCCTTAAAGTATCAACAGCGATTATACCGATATTTCCTATCCCCGGCCAACTAGCTACTAAAATCGGGTTATCAAGCTGCGGTTCCTGATAAAGTCTGATTCCCATCGCTCTCCCCAAATCTGTTTTTATATTATATACTATCTTCTCACCTGTTGTGCTGTAAAATAGTTACTGTCTATTTATGGAGCTAAACAATGATAAATTGGGAGAAAGACCTTTCGCCAATCGCTAGGGAAAGGTTAACAAAGATTGGTGAGTTGACTCAAGAAGAAAAAGAGAAAATGATAGATTCTGAGAAGGTGAACTCTATACTCTCCGAATTTTACCAAGGGCAAATTGACCCGGAAAGCTTGTGGAAGAAGTTAAAGGAAGAAAGCAAGCCATCCATTCTACGGGAAGCTCAGGTGAAACTGGTAGATTCGCTTAGTTTTGGCAGTACTCCAGCCGAGCTGCAAAGGAAAAGGGATGGAATTTTGGCCATAGAGTCGCTTAAGAAAGAACGGAATACT
>CAZTSA010000156.1:0-2933 GCA_964616885.1 uncultured Clostridia bacterium | reverse complement strand
CATACTGGATTAGCTTTAGCAGCAGGTGAAGACCAATATAAGGCTCCTTTCGAGCCCTTAGCCCCAGGATTTATTGCTGTTCCCTTTGGGGATGCCGATTCTCTTGAGAAGGCTGTGGATGAAGAAACAGCGGCTGTATTGTTTGAGACCATACCAGCCACGCTAGGTATGCCGCTACCGCCTAACGATTTCTATAAAAGGGTTAGGGAAATATGCGACAAAAAAGGTGTTCTATTAATTCTTGACGAGATACAAACTGGGTTAGGTAGAACAGGAAAGCTTTGGGGTTTCGACAATTACAACATTGTTCCAGACATATTCGTCATTGGAAAAGGTTTATCCGGCGGTATTTATCCGATTTCTGCAACTTGTTATAAGGAGGAACTCGACTCCTTCACGCGTGAAAACCCCTTCATCCACGTGTCTACATTTGGAGGGGCGGAGTTAGGTTGTCCAGTAGCTCTAAAAGTCTTAGAAATCGTGTCGTCAAAAGCATTTTTGAAGCATGTTAATGACATCGCTGATTTTCTAGGTGAAGAACTGGAATCGTTACGGAAGCGTTACCCAGACATTCTCGTTGAGGTACGTCAGAAAGGCTTATTCATGGGGTTAAAGATGAGTGATGATGGTTATGGACCACTAATGAGTTTAGCATCATATTATAACGGAATTTTAGCCGTCTACGCTAATAATGACCGTTCTGTACTACAATTTTTGCCTCCCTTAACCATTGATAAGGGTGAGGCATCATATATCCTCGAAAGACTCGATATGGCTTATGAATGGATTAGGAAACATCCCGAGTATTTGGAGCTGGTCAGGGAAGTTGTCCATTAAGGGGTGAAGTCCAACGACGCTCCCTGTAGATAAAGAATTATTAAAAGCTTTTGAGGAGAAACTTGATCCATCCAAACCTGAAGAGTCACCTATCCCTGCAAAAGTACTGGGTTACGGTGAGATAAGCACCATATTCGAAATCCTCCACGAATCTCAGAAAGATATCGCTTACAAGAGGATGCCCCTTTTCGATGATATGCAGCAAGTTGAAAAATACAAGGAAACATACCATAAATATAACGAGTTGCTGAAAGAGATTGGCATTGAAATACCTGAGTATGGCGCCATAGAAGTTATCACAGATGACGGAAGAATCGTCCTCTACCTCTACCAAAGAAAGTTGCCATCTGATTCTATAGGCAATAAAGTTATACACGCAGTATCTGACGACGAAGTTATGACACTTACTTTAAAAGTCTTAAGAGAACTGAACAAAGTTTGGGAATTTAACAGAGATAACAAACCGGAGATTGAGGTAGCCCTAGACGGTCAAATATCTAACTGGGCTGTAAAAGATTTTGACCCAGAAAATCTTGTCATCGATGAGGATGTTGACTTATTATACGTTGACACTAGCACACCGTTGATGAGGGAGAACGGGGTGGAGAGGCTTGATGCAGAGTTATTTCTGAAACCAACTCCCCCGATAGTGCGGTGGATACTCAAGAAGTTCTATCTCCAAGATATTTTAGACAGATATTACGATTTCCGAAAGGTTGTTGTGGACCTAATCGCTAATTTCTTTAAGGAAGGGAGAAGCGATTTAATACCGAAACTTGTGGAGTTGGCAAACGAATTTTTCTCAGCTGAGGCTGTAGTGCCTGACATCGTGCCTTTGGACTACGAAGAAATCAAGAAATACTACAAGGAGGATGCCTCAATTTGGAGTCTCTATCTAAATGCGAGAAAAATCCATCGTTTTATACGCAGAAAAATACTAAGAAAATATTACGACTTCATCCTTCCAAGAGAAATTAAGAGATAGAAACATGAAATTCATTTATGGTTTTTTCTCATTCCGGAAAATCTATGGCAGAGCCGAAAACCTAATTTAAATTGAGAAGAAACATTTGATGGGTCGTTGTGAATGAAGAAAGTAGTGAAGAAGAGAATGATGGTTCTTCTTTTGGAATTGCTGAAGGATTCCAAGAGGAGTGACAGGGAATTAGCAAAGGTTCTAGGAGTGTCACAGCCAACAGTAACCAGATTGAGAAGCAGACTTGTAAAGGAAGGAATGATACGCGAATTTACTATAATACCAGACCTCGTAAAAATGGGATACGAAATTATGGCAATCTCCTGTGTCAAAAAGAAGGAAGCCATAACCGAACCAACAGAAAAAGCCATAAAATGGATGGAAAAATATCCAAATATCATATTTGCAGCAAGAGGTGAAGGCATGGGAAAAAACGGAGTAATGATATCCCTACACAAAAATTACACGGAGTTTTCCAATTTCGTTGCGGAACAGCTACAGTATTGGGGAGAGGATGTACAAGACTATGACACTATGCTCATAAGCCTCAGAGGAATTATTGTTAAACCCCTGTCACTAAGATACCTAGCAGACCTAGAAGAAACATAGAAGGTTAACTCTATTCTACACTTTTATACATCATGTTCATTGTCTAGATGCGGAAAAATAATCATCACAAAATTTTGGGCTGCATGACTTTTCTAGGCAGAAGGCAGAACCATCGATTTCGCAATTTCGTAGGCAACCTTGTAGTCAAGTATACCTTTCGGAGACTCCACCGCTTTTTTGAACAACTCACCTTCAATCTTGCTCTTGAACGGCCCTATAGTTAGGGCCCCTATTCCCCAGATGCCTGGCAAAAACTCGACACCGTCATCGGTGGGCTTCAATCCTTCAACGCCTAACGGTGGAACAGCATTGATGTCCGCAACAACCTTGCATCGCTTTCCATAGTCCTTGAGTACGTTCAGGGGCAGCAATTGAATTCCGGCGGTTCCGGCTGACAAAATGATGTCGGCTTGTTTAATGGCTTCGCCGATTTCATTAGGCGCGCTGGCTTGCATACCGCAAGCTCTCTCTGCTCCAATCTCCTCGTTGATTTTGCTTGCAACTGCTGTTG
>CAZTSA010000155.1:0-2962 GCA_964616885.1 uncultured Clostridia bacterium | reverse complement strand
TGGCTTCTGGCGTCTACTCCACCCCAAAGACTACTTTTTCTCTCTCCTTATACATCACAGGCTTGAGCTTCAAGGACTCTCTTTTCTCATTAATGTGGTCTATCATCAGGTAGGCAGCCTTAATTGGATTAGATTCGAAGGCGAAGTTCGCTCCCACAATCTCTTCTAATTTTTTGGTTAGTAGGTTGGTTACTTCTCTACTTCCCAAAACTGGGAAGGGATTCCCAAGCACGGTAAACACTCCTGATGCCACAAAATAGAATGCGATTGCCACTGCCTTCTCGCTCATCCATTCCGGAGCAGCGCCGGCAACAGGTAAGTCAGATATGTCATCTCCCAAACCGCCTTCGGCAACAACATTACAAAGAGTAATTAGAATTCTACTGTTATCCACGCAGGAACCAACATGGAGGACCGGTGGAACTCCCACTGCCTCACATATTTCCTGCAAACCTTTTCCTGCATATTGAAACGCAGATTCCGGTTTCAAAAGGCCTGCCTTAGCATTAGCAATGGCTGAACAGCCAGTAACCACCACCAGCACATCATTCTTGATTAACTCCTTAGCCATCTCCACATGGCCCCAATCCTGCTCTATCTTTGGATTGTTGCAGCCAACGATACCTGCCGCTCCTCTCAATCTGCCATTAACTATTGCATCATTCAAGGGGCGATAAGTCGCTCGATATTTCCCTCCCAGAAATCTGAATACGCTCTCCGCAGTAAATCCTGCCACTAAATCCATTTTCTCACCAGGTATATTAACCTTCTCTTTCAGTCTATTTTTGAAATTTTCTACTGCCATTCTTACAATCTTCTTAGCAATAGATAGAGCTTCCTCTTCCTTAAACTCCACATGTTCTGCCCCTGGAAATTTTGCCTTAGGAGAAGTGGATACAAGCTTTGTATGGAAACATTTAGTCACTGAGGAAAGGGCAGGCATTATACACTGAACATCCACCAGCATTAGATCAACCGCTCCCGTTGCTATTGCCAACTCTTGCTGGAGGAAGTTTCCCGCAATGGGAATGCCATGGCGCATCAGAATCTCATTGGCAGTGCAGCAAATTCCAGCCAGGTTAATACCCTTGGCTCCATTCTTTCTGGCAAGTTCGATTAGCTCCGGATCCTGCGAAGCAGTCACAATAACATCAGAAAGCGTAGGCTCGTGGCCATGCACTACCACGTTGACTTCATCCTGCTTAAGTACACCCAAGTTTACTTTGGCGCGGATAGGTCTGGGAGTCCCAAAAAGGACATCGGAAAGTTCCGTAGCAATCATAGAGCCACCCCATCCATCTCCTAGGGCAGTTCTCATACCATGAGTTATGAGGCTTTCACAATTGTTATCAACCCCAATACTCGTACGATGCATTACCTCCACAATCTCCCTGTCAATTCCTCTGGGCATAATCCCCAGTTTCCGCCACAATGCCTGTCTCTTCCCTGGAGCCCGGTGAGAAAACCGGAGCTCTCCGTGTTGCTGCCCAAACTCAGAAAATACTTTTTCTGCGACTTCCATTGCAATCTCTTTCTTATCCCTTCCGTTAGTTTTTATTCCCAGTTCATTAGCAATGGAAAGTAATTTCTCCTCTTCCTTAATTTTATAGCTTTCAGCCCTTCCCTGAGCAGCCAAGAGCAAGGTGTGGGCAACGTCCCGTCCATGGTCGGAGTGGGCACTAGCACCTCCAGCAATCATCCGGATTAAATTTCGGGCTGCAATAATTTCTGCCGTAGCCCCACAAACGCCTTTCTGGGGACCCTCTTCAAAGGGGTCAATCCGGCAGGGTCCCAGAAGACAGTTCCTGCAGCAAAGGCCAAGTTCACCGAAGCCACACTGGGGAACCATTGCTTCATACCTATCCCAGGCAGTATCGATTCCCTCTTTTTCAGCAATTTCCAATAGTTCCTGGCTTGCCTTATCTATGGACTTCTCTTTTTTTCTCATCTTGCCTCCTGGTTAGATTTTCCTTAATTTCTTCTATTTCGGCAATCATAGAATCTGTCACCTTATCGACTAACAAATTATTATACCAAATGAATCCCAAAATTTCAAAATCGTAAATATTCTTTTTAATGAAATCTATATCTTTACGATCACGAACTTTATTGCCCACAAGAAAAACCCTCTCTATTCTTAGATCCTTTGCCAGAGACTTGATTCTGAAGGCTGTCTCAATACTCCTCATGCTCGGTTCCACGACCACGATGAGACTATCCACTCCTTCAGCTGTGCCCCTTCCTAAATGCTCTATACCCGCTTCCATATCGAGAATTACCACATCTTCCCGGCCAAAAAGTAAGTGCGAAAGTATCGCTCTAAGAAAAGCATTTTCGGGGCAGAAACAACCACTTCCACCCTTCTTTACCCTTCCCATAAGAAGGAGTTTTATGCCCCCATACTCTCTAGAAAACTTATCAGGAATATCATCCACCCGGGGATTGAGCTTGAAGTACCCCCCTATTGTGCCAGGTTCAACACCTGTCCTTTCTTCAATCAGTTCCTTCATCTCCACAAGGGGCACTATCTTCTCAGGTTCAGGAAAACCGAGAGTGGCTGCCAGGTTGCTATCAGGATCGGCATCAATAGCAATGACTTTCTTACCATCCCGAACAAAAGCAAAAGCCAATCCTGCAGCAAGTGTAGTCTTTCCCACTCCACCCTTCCCTGTTATTGCCAATTTCATCCCTTTCACTACTCCTACATATCCTGTAGCCGCAACCTTTAGGTTGCGCATTCAGACATTCCGATGAATCCGAGTTACTTCTAAAACCCAGGCTAAAGCCTGCGGCTACCATTCTCAACAAAATCTTAATTATGTTTCTAACCTAAGTCCCCGATTTATAAGGGGCTCTTTTCACCATAAAAGGCGACCCACCTGCACGGTTGAAACCGTGCCTACAAACCTCTGGAGTCCTTGATATTATGAAAAGGCTACCTCCTGTAGGTGATTATTTGATA
>CAZTSA010000154.1:0-3030 GCA_964616885.1 uncultured Clostridia bacterium | reverse complement strand
TGTCCTCTCTCTTCTGCACCTATACCGGGGTAGGCACCCGGAGTATCTATAAAACTAATCACAGGAATTGAGAATTTTTCCGCAAGCTTCATTAACCTTAACGCCTTCCGGTAACCCTCGGGATGGGGCATACCGAAATTTCTCATCATATTTTCCTGAAGTGTGCGGCCCTTCTGATGGCCAATAACCATAACTGTCCCGTTCTCAAACTTAGCCATTCCTCCCACAATAGCCCTGTCCTCAGCAAAACCTCTATCTCCGCGAAGTTCCACGAAATCGGTCATAAGTGAATTTATGTAGTCTAATGCGTATGGCCGTTGAGGATGCCGGGCAAGCTGAACCCTTTGCCAGGGAGTGAGATTGCCGAAAATCTCCTTCTTAAGTTCGTCACATTTCTTCTCCAGACTCGCTATTTCCTGAGAAAAGTCCACCTTGTTACTGACGCTAAGGTTCTTCAGTTCTTCAATCTTTTTTTCCAGTTCTACCACTGGCTTTTCAAAATCTAAACCTTCGACCTCAGGCATCTATTCTCCTTTTTCCCGTTCAACAGTTAATGGGCATAATTTTTCTTCATTCGTAGTGTAGCCCTTTATGGGCGTAATTCTCGTTGATCCGTAGTGTAGCCCTTTATGGGCGTCCCAATAAATCGGGACGGGCATAAAGCCCTACGGTATAAATTTCAAATTACGGGCATAAAGCCCTACACTACAAACTTATATTAAAATGCACTCATATATCCAATCCTGAAGATGCGGTCAAACTCATCAGCAATATTCTTTCCATCAATCTCAATGTTCAGGCTTGGCGTGAGAAAATAGCGCACGCCTATATTTATCCTGTTTTCACTTCCCCCACCCAGATTGTCGAATTCTAACATTGGAATCAAATTCTCTCCGAATCTGGAAAATAGACCAATGAACCCTCTCACTTTGAACTCATCAAAATCGTAGCCATTAATTCCAGTAGAGACTTCTAATCTGGGAATGAAATTCTCTTGGCAAAGAACTATAAAGAAGCCTTTTTCCCTATGTTCATACTTCCTATGGCTATATTCTCCATAACCCTGGTCGTCGTAGCCGACACCAATCGCCGGGAAATATTCGGTCCCACTAAAAATGCGAAATTTCACAAAAAGACGAGGACGTCTGAGCTTTACGCTACTATTCCCGATAATATTCTCAATATCAAGATTTACTCCCAGGTTCATATGTTCCAACACCCCAAAGAATAGCCCGAGAAGAAGTCCATTATTATTGTTCTCTCCGTTAGTCTCGAAGCTATAGAAGCGAAAATTCACATTATATCCTCCCTGTTCCACTATTTCTGGAGTGGGCGTATCAATCAAATCGAGCACTTCCCCAGCATATAAGCCAGAAGAGATGACTGTACTGACAATCAACCCTGTAATAACTGATAACGGAAGGCAGCTTCTTTTCATTCTCCCCTCCTTAGTAAACGGGTTATCAATATTGGGTTCTCTACCATTTTAAAATATGCGGTTAAATCCTAACAGATTTCATCTGTCTTGTCAAGGTATTCGCTTGAAGAGAAATAGGTAAACTTCTCTCTGTTGTTATTCTTTAGATTTTGAATCTATCTCTTTCAATTTTCTCCTAGCTACCTCGTTACCAGGGTCAGCCTGCAGAACCTTCTTGAACTCTTCTTTTGCCAGGTCTATCTTTCCTAACTCTAAATAGGCAAGGCCGAGGTTATTGTGCACTCCGACATTGAATGTGGAAGAAGATTCAACTATCGTGCTATATTGTTTAATAGCTTCTTCTATTCTGCCTTGACTGAAATATATATTTCCCAGATATAGGTGCGCCTTTATATCTTTGGGCGCAATCTCCACAATCTTCTCGTAAATCTCTTCTGCTTTTTTCCAATCTCTCTCCTTAACATACTTTTCGCCCCTCTCAAAGAGAAAATTAAGCTCCTGAGATTCCCCGAGTATAGGCTCTCTCCCTTCCATCTCTGCCTGGACAAATGTGAGATTCGTCTTAGCTTTCAAATTTTCTGGCTCAATCTTCAATATCTCCCCATATTGACTGGCCGCTTTCTCCCAGTCCTTTCTTCTAACATACACCTCAGCAAGGTAAGAGCGGGTCGGTACTGATAGGGGATTTATCTCAATAGATTTCTGTAGAGCGTTAATCGCCTTTTCTATCTTCCCACTCTCCCCATACATTATTCCCAGGTTTGAATATATCTCGTCATAACCAGGATTTGCCTTTATTGCTTCAAGATAGGCCCAGATAGCTTTCTCCTTTTCGTCCACGCGCGCATATGCATTTCCCAGTTCGTAATTATTATCTACATTTAAGGGATAGAATCTATAGGATAGCTCGCATTCCCTGATTGCATTTCCCAGCGTAGCATTATTTTTTGCATACTTGAAACCTTTAAAATAGTGAATTTCCCCTCGGAAGTATCTAATATTGAAGATGATAATCCCCAAAATAAATATCCCGCACAGGACATTTAGTGAAAGGACAAACGGTTTCCCGATGGAAATTCTATATTCCCGCTCGCCATTTCTCTGGGATATCCCTACAACCAATCCCATTAATATCCAGAAGAGCAGGGCTGGCATCGGAAAATGCAAGGAAACATTCAACAAATTATCAAGAAGCATGCCAAGAATGGCTGCAAGAAGTCCTAAGACGAGCGACTTATCATATTCAATATTGAGCCTCTTATAACCAGCCATTCCCATCTTAAAAAATAGAATGAATAGCCAGCTGTATATTCCCAAACCCAGAATCCCTGTCTGCGATACTATCTCCAGAATCTCATTATGAGCATTATTAGCATGAGTGCGAAAAGGCTGGTATTCTTCTATTTTCAAATACTTCCCCTGATGGAATGGATATAGAATCTCAAAATTCCCCCAACCATGGCCCAGAATCGGCCTCTCCTTGAACATAGACCAGGCTGACTTCCAGATGAGAAATCTCTGAACATAGCCCATCTGTTTGATATTTGTAAGCCCTTTAACCTTCTCCATAGCAAGCCTTACCACCATAACTC
>CAZTSA010000153.1:0-3086 GCA_964616885.1 uncultured Clostridia bacterium | reverse complement strand
GAGGATAAAGACGAATGGGGACCCAGTTTAACTCCAGTTAAGAATGGAGTAGCGGGGATAGGTATTAATTGGGAGCCGAGTGGGGGAATAGAATTGAACGGTGAGTATGCCTATAGTGATTACTGGGAGGACACAAAGTACTCTCCAGAGGAGAAAGTTAAGGATTATGGTTTTAAGTTCGAATCATCGATAGAGAGGGAGAAATTTGCTTTTGACGCAACCTACGAAAGAATTGAACCTGGTTTTTTCTCATTAGCCAGTCCTGAGGTTACAAATGATAGAGCTGGTTATGAACTTGCCGCAGGTTACCAGGGTTTAGGTTTTGCCAATCTTTCCCTGGGGTTTAACGAGTATAGAGATAATCTCGCTCAAGACCCATCGGAGGTCACCTCAACACAGTCCATTCTCACAGGAGCCGTAGATTTCGATATGGGCAAATTGCCAGAGATAAGCATAGGTTACTCTTTGAATGGAATGCTGGGCAAGCCGCGTTCTGCGTTAGAGAACAATACTCAGACTTTCTCTTTAGGACTTTCCCATAGCCAGGGAAATCTCAGTCTTTCTTCAAGTGGTCAGTTGTCCGATTTTCGGGACAAGACCAATTCTTCTCACGACCTCTCTACGCTTATGGGAAGTTTTAATTTGACGACTATGCCGTTTCAGTCGCTCTCAATCACTTCAGGGATTACTCTTACCCGGGTAAAAGATTTAGATGATAAATCTGTAGATAAGTCCCAGTCTTATAGCCTCAGCATGAACTGGGGTGCTATTCCCCAGAGGTTTACAGTCTCCGCATGGGGAACTTTAGTTTTGGCAAAGAGTAATGATGTAACAACTCCGGCAGACAATATTGCCACTAATGCGAGTCTTGAATTTAGTTACAGTTTTAGAACAGGGCTGACTTTGACTTTAGGCTACCAGCTGGATGTTTATACAGACGGCGTAGATTCTTCAAATAATTATGAGGGTCATGGATTTATTACCAGGCTTAGCCTAAGTTTTTAAGACAGACAGCCGCTCCCATGAATCGGAGCGTTTAAATTCGCAACCCGAAGGTTACGGCTAGCGAGTTTAAATTCACAACTATTCTTTAGGAATATGTTGAACAGGCATTTCAAGAAATTTATGGGAAAAATTTGGGACGCAATTTTCCGTCGGCGTGCTGTGCTATTATACAATCTAGCTGTAGCGGCAGTGGTCGTTTTTCTATATCTATTGAGAGTTGGTGAGTCTTTTGAATTGAGAACTCAGGATTATCGCTTCCAGCTGAGGGGTGAGAGGAAAGTTAGCCCCGTTATACAGATTGTTTTTATTGGAGACGATTCTATTAGAGTCTTGGGCAAATGGCCCTGGCGAAGGAGATACCACGCAGCTCTAATCCATGCCTTATCTCAGTATAGACCTCGAGCTATTGGTTACGATGTGCTGTTTACAGAACCTGCTATTGATTTTCCGGAAGACGACCGCTTGCTTACTAAGGCTACTAAAGAGGCGGGCAATATCTACTATCCCTTCTTCTTCACTATGGAAAAAGAAAAAGAATTTGAAACGGGCTCTCAGGTAAACATAGAGAAGTTTGCATTAGATTATCGGATAGGAGAGGAAGACCGCTTCCTTCAAGCAAGCGAAGCAACGCTTCCGATAATAGAGTTGGCAGGCAATATGAGAGGAACAGGGTTTGTCAACGTGACGCCCGACATAGATGGAACTACTCGTAGAGTTCCTCTGGTAATGGAGTACCGGGAGAGGCTCTTTCCTTCCCTAAGTCTGGAACTTGCTTCCGATTACCTGGGCGTTATAAATGACGAAATTGAGGTCAAACCGGGACGATATATTGAATTAAAAGGTTCTCGTCTGGGAAACATAAAAATACCTGTAGACAGGAAAGGGCAGATGTTAGTGAACTACCCGGGTGGTATTGAAAGCCTCTGGACGAGCGACTTCGTTCAGGTCCTGCAGTCGTACAAGCAGGTGCAGGTTGGCCAAGAGCCTATTGTCAAACTTTCCGATTTTGAAGACAAGATAGTTCTTGTTGGCCTTACTGCTACAGGCTCGACTGACCTGAGGGCAATTCCTTTTGCTCCTTTATACCCCCAGGTGGGGGTCCTGGCGAGCACAATAAGTACGATTTTGAACCGGGACTTTTTGGTCGCTGTACCCAGAGGAACAAATGTTCTTCTCTTTTTCGCACTGGCAATAATAATGGCAGTTTCTGTTCCCCATATGAGTCCATTGAAAGGAGCACTGTTTACTTTTTCTCTTCTGCTGTCCTATTTGTTTTTAGCTTTATACTTGTTTAGTCACAAATCTCTCTGCTTAACTGTTGTCTATCCAGAGATTATGATCTTTTTCGGTTATCTTTCTACTATTACCTATAAGTATGCTACTGAAGAGAAAGAAAAAAGGAGAATAAAACGCATTTTTCAAAGATATGTTTCTTCTCAGGTTGTGGAGGAGCTGTTGACGGGTCCCGATAAGATTGTTCTGGGCGGGAGGAAGAAGGAGGTTACTGTGCTTTTCGCTGATATTCGGAATTTTACTAGTGTGGCGAGCGAAATGGCTCCAGAAGAGGTTGTCAATATCTTGAACGAATTTTTTACTATGGTTACTGAAGTAATCTTTAAATATCAAGGGACACTAGACAAATATATGGGAGACGCTGTTATGGCGATTTATGGTGCTCCCATCGAAGAGGCGAATCACGCCGAGAAAGCACTGAAGGCGGCGCTGGAAATGCAGGAGAAAATGGAACTATTGGGAAGGAGATTGCTTGAGCGTGGAATTGAGCCAATAAGAATAGGCATAGGTATTAATACAGGAGAAGCTGTTATTGGGAATATCGGTTCTCTCCAACGGATGGAATATACTGCAATTGGCGATTCTGTGAACCTGGCTGCCCGTCTCGAAGAAGTAGCAAAGTCTGACCAGACTCTGATAAGTGAAAACACCTATCGAGTGGTGAAGGATATCGTGGAGGTGAGGATTCTGGAGCCGATGGTTATTAGAGGGAAAGATGAGTTAGTCCAGGTGTATGAGGTTTTGGGGTTAAAGATTAGGATGAAGGGATAGTTTTCGGAGTCGCTCGG
>CAZTSA010000152.1:0-3114 GCA_964616885.1 uncultured Clostridia bacterium | reverse complement strand
TCTATACATTGCTAAAACTATCTTGTCAGAATACCAGTAGCTTATGAAGTTCAGTCCTGCTGCAATTACGAATGCGAAAATCATGCCCTGTCTTCCGCCGACGAGGTTTCCCACCCATATCAAAACCAAGGTCAGGGCTAACATTAGAATAAAGGTCTTTATCTGATTAAGCATATCTACCACCTCCTGCACAATTTAGAATTGTACCTAAAAAAATCTGGT
Organism: uncultured Clostridia bacterium; assembly: GCA_964616885.1. Lineage (GTDB taxonomy): Bacteria > UBA6262 > WVXT01 > WVXT01 > WVXT01 > CAZTSA01. The sequence continues at coordinate 2,892 of CAZTSA010000152.1, read as the reverse complement.
TTATTATATTAAATATTTTCCGTTCTCGCAAGCCATTTCTTGCCTTGTCAATCATCTATCTTGATAATGGTGGTGGGGGTCAAAATATAATCAACCTTCTTATCAGTCTCTGTCATAAGGTCAGAAAAATCTTCAACAATCTGTTCATCATGAACAAGAGTGATAACTTTTACTTCCGGCCGGAGAAGATTATTGTTCAGCAAATATAACCATTCCCTATCTCCATAACCTTTACCTTTCCCCAAACGATTTCCCTTTCTGTCAACTACAACGCTTCCTTCAACGAAAAGTTCTACTTCCATATTAAGGGGGGTGCCGTACTTCTCGAAGCCCTTTATGCTCGTTGCCCTTTTAATATTCCTTCTCTCGGAGATTTGTAGAAACTCTACCATATGGGGCAGAGCCACAGCCAGAATCTTATGGCTTTCAAGAACTATCTCCCTTACCCTCTTCAAAACGAAATCTGGCGCACAGAAAACACATCCACTGGAGTTAAACTCAGGAATCTGCATTATTTTCTCTGAAGCAACCCAGGAACCTACAAAATTTGGAATGCGGTTGAAGCACGGCCTGGGAAACGAGGCGATGTTCTTTTCCTCCAGAAGTTTCCAAATCTTTTGCCTTATTGTCTCCTTAGGGTCTGCAAAATTCATTCCTTTTTTATATCTCCTCATTTAGACTCAGAGTGCTTCCCTATCAAGAGGAAACTTCCATCCTGTCTATATCGAAGATCATTCCATCTTTTGCCACTACTATCTTAATTCCTGTGGAATCTTCGAGGCTCTTCGCCTGCTTCCAGGGATTGGCTCTCAGGAGAGTCATTCCAAAATGGGTGAGAATAGCGACCCTCGGTTTACATTTCATAACTATCCTTTTAACATCTTCCATACAGAGGTGGTCCAGATTGCTAGCCTGGAGCCTCACCACATTGACAATCAGAAGGTCGCTTTTGTAGTGACTGGTTAGCTCGGGAAAGAAACGGGTATCGGATAGATAGGAGATTTCACATTTAGAAGTATGAAAATTGAAGCCGTAAGTTTCTGCATTACCGTGAATATGCTTTACAGGGGATTCAAAGGATACATTGCCTATCCTGTACTTTTCTCCCACCTTAAGTATCTCTACTTTCTCCGGATAATTTCTAACATATCTAAATATGACGGGGTCATCTTCCAAGGCGTCCCGAGGAGCAAATACAACTCCTTTCTTAACAAAACCTCCTTCTGTCATTGCCTCTATCATAACATTTATGTCTGCCGAATGGTCGAGATGTCTGTGGGAAAGGATAATCCCTTCCAGACTTCTTGGCTTGAGACCTTTCTCTAAAGACCTGATGAGAGCGCCCGGGCCAGGGTCTACGATGAAGTCCGTTCCATCGACGGAGAACCATATGCCCCCGGAAGCTCTAATCTGCTTAAACACCACAACCCTTGCCCCGCCTGTTCCCAGGAATATTATCCGATTGGCCCTGGCTTCCTTTTTCTTCAAATCTCCTCCTAAAAATATCTGATTGAGAAAGTGTCAAATTCTCCACTGTATTCTTCCATTTCAACTTGAACATCCTTAACCTCTGCCTCAGAAGGACCTCGGCGGCACCATCGAATAATTCTCTCCACAGCCTCTTTATCGCCTTCAAAAACAGCTTCAACCCGACCATCCGGACAATTCCTCACCCAGCCTTTCACCCCCCAGCTCATCGCCCTGTCGCGAGTATAACTGCGGAAGAAGACTCCCTGAACGAATCCCTCTATCCAGACATGAGCTCTAACCTTGGTCAAGGATATTCACCTCTCCATTTCTGCGTGCAACTTAAAATCCAAGCCTTCCCCGAATTTATAGCAAGTTTTGACAGAATTCTTGACGACAGAGGACTTAAAGAAACTCCTTCTCTTGTTCATCAGTCAATCCAATAATGTAAACAGAACTATATTATATCAACTACCTTCCAGCCGCACTTATTCAGGCTCCGGCTAATATATCTCCTGTGGCATCCAGCTGGCAACTTCTCGCAACACATTATTACGGCAGGCCGCTTCTCTGCTACTCTCTGAAGGAACTTAAGGCCCTGTTTATACTCTTTCGTTTTGACATAGGCTTCATAGCCGCCCTTACGAAATCCGCCTAGCTCCTTTCCCATATAGACATATTCAATTTCTGAGAACAAAAGAATTGTACCGAGGTTTTCCCTCTTGAAATGTTCATATTTACTGGTAGGGAACCTTCTCACATCAACTAAAGTCTTTATTTCGTACTGCCTTAGAGCCTTGATGAAATCATCCTGAGACCTGTCCGCTGAGCCAATAGTATAGATAACTTTTTTCTTTACTCCTTTTGCCATATCCACTTCCCAATCCTCTTATTCAACTTACTTAAAGGGGAGATTTATTGCGTCTTTTCTCCTCTTTCCTCTTGCAGCAGCTCCTCTCTCCTCTGAAGGAGATGCTTAGCATACTTTGAGGAAGTGCCACCCATAGTAGCCTCGACCAACTTCAGTTTCTCTTCTATCTCCTGCAAGGTTAGCGCTTTTATCTTCTTCCTCTTCTCCGGTCGAGGAGCGGCCTCTTTCTGTGCCGCTAATTCTTTAGCCTTTTGTGGCGAGACTTCCTTTTTTTCTTCGACTACTTTTTTGGCTTCTTCTGGGGCAACTTTTTTCTTCTTCTCGGCTGCTTCTTTAGCCTCTTTTGAAGTTGTTTCCTTCTTCTCCTCTGCCGGTCTTTTACCTTCTTCTGCCGGCACTTCTTTCTTCTCATCTGCCATTCTGCAAAACCTCCCTTTCTTTCTTAGACTGATGCAAAGTTTCGCTCTCCAACTACAACATTTGAAAGATAGTTTTTAATATGGAGTCCTTGATATTATGAAAAGGCTACCTCCTGTAGGTGATTATTTGATATA
>CAZTSA010000151.1:0-3175 GCA_964616885.1 uncultured Clostridia bacterium | reverse complement strand
AAGCGAGCAATAGATTTTGTTAGCAAGAAATTTCAGCAACGAGCAAACTAACTTTAGTCATCTACTCCATTTCTAAGAAGTTTCTTAAAAGCTTCTTTCCTTGGCTAGTGAGAATAGACTCGGGATGGAACTGGACTCCCCAAACCGAGTAATCTTTATGTCTTATCCCCATAATCTCTTTTCTATCAGTCTGGGCAGTAATTTCCAAACATTCAGGTAGCGTATTTGCCTTTACAATTAGCGAGTGGTAACGTGTTGCCTCAAAAGGATTGGTGATCCCTTCGAATATTCCTTTTTCGTTATGGTAGATTAGAGAAGTCTTCCCGTGCATTATCCTTTCTGCCCTAACAATTTCTGCGCCAAAAGCATAGCCGATGCACTGGTGACCAAGACAGACCCCCAAGATGGGAATCTTTCCTGCAAACTCTTTTATTAGGCTAGAGGATATCCCGGCATCTTCGGGCCTACCCGGGCCTGGAGATATGATTATCTTTTCTGGCGCCATCTTTGCAATATCTGAAATCGAGAGCTTATCGTTCCGAAAAACCTTTAGTCTCTCTCCCATCTCTCCCAAATACTGTACGAGGTTATAGACAAAAGAGTCATAATTATCGATTACCAGAATCATTATTCAAATCCTTTTTCCGCCATCTGGATGGCTTCACGCAATGCCTTTGCCTTATTCAGTGTCTCGTAGTATTCGTTTTCGGGAATGGAATCTGCCACAATTCCTGCCCCAGCCTGAAGAAAAGCCTCTCCTCCCTTTATCAGGATCGTTCTAATCGTAATCGCCATATCCATGTTCCCCTGAAAGCTGAAATATCCAACTGCTCCAGCATAGGGTCCTCTATTTGAATTTTCCAGCTCCTCTATGATTTCCATTGCCCTGACCTTCGGCGCACCCGAAACTGTGCCAGCGGGGAAACAGGCTCGCAGGACATCGAAGCTATCCGTTCCCTTTTTTAGTTTACCAACTACTCCTGAGACAATGTGCATTACGTGTGAATACCTCTCAATGACCATCAATTCTGGTACATTAACACTACCATAATCACAGACCCGACCCAGGTCGTTCCTCCCCAGGTCGACCAGCATTAGATGTTCCGCCCTCTCCTTGGGATCTTTTAACAATTCTTTCTCTAATTTCTTATCCTCCAATTCGTTTTCCCCTCTCGGTCTGGTGCCCGCTATGGGTCGGACTTCAACCCTTCTTCCCTCCTGCCTAACAAGGATTTCCGGAGAAGAACCGACGAGATTCACACCGTCCAGTGAAAGATAATACATATAAGGTGAGGGATTGATAACCCTCAGCGCTCGATAAATATCGAAGGGATGAGCATTAACTTTCCTCTGTAACCTTTGAGATAGAACAGTCTGGATGATGTCCCCGGCTATTATATATTCCTTAGCTCTTTTGACAATTCTTACAAACTCACTCTTGGTGAAATTCGACCTCGTGAATATTTTCGAACGCGTTGACTGTCCTCTTTTAGGCCACTTCCCTGGTTTCTTTTTCAACTCAGCAATCAAATCTTCAATCTTACTGCAGGCTTCGTCATAGGAGCCTTTGAGGTTCCTTGCCCCGCTATCTAAATGGACGCAGGACACAACTTTAATTGTGTGAGCTATGTGGTCAAAGATTAACAGATTATCTGTAAACATAAACTTACAATCAGGCAAGTCGAGGTCATCAGGATTCCTGCTCGGTAGATCTTCGATGAACCTTACCATATCGTACCCAATATAACCTACAGCGCCTCCATAGAATCGAGGTAAACCTTCTACTCTTACAGGTCTATATTTTTGCATCATTTTCCTCAATTCCTCAAGAGGATTGTCTATCTCCTTTACTTGCCTTATTACAGGGGCCCCGAGACTCAAAGTAACTTTTCTCCCTTTACTTTCAAAAATTAACGCAGGATGACTGGATAAGAAAGAGTACCTTCCAAGCTTCTCTCCGCCTTCAACACTTTCCAGAAGATAAGCATACCTTCCCGTACCGACCTTGCTGAAAGCAGAAACCGGCGTCTCCATATCAGCGAGGATTTCTTTATAGACAGGAAGTAAATTCCCTTTCTTTGCCAATTTTTTAAATTGATTAAAACTTGGATAGAACATAAATTCCTTAATTATTTATTTTTTTTTCTATAGACTTTGCTGGGGTCAAAAACTTTTTCCCCAACAACATCATATTTTCCTTTTTTATTAACCTTCCTGAAGAAACACGACCTGTATCCCAGATGGCAGGCAGCACCCCCGAGCTGTTCCACCCTTATCAGTAGGGTATCGCCATCGCAATCGAAAAATATCTCTTTGACATTCTGAAAAAATCCCGATTCCTCTCCTTTAGTCCAGAGCCTACCCTGGGAACGGCGCCAGAAACAGGTTCTTCCAGTGGCTATTGTCTTTTCCAGAGATTCCCTATTCATATAAGCCAGCATCAAAACCTGACCATTCTCATAATCCTGAATTATTACTGGAATCAGACCTCGACTATCAAATTTTAATTCCTCCAAAAACTTCATTGTCCCCTCCAAAAAATTTTCCTACCTCTTACCACCCTGAAATTTGAAAGATAGTTCGTGAAGAGTTTCTGTAATTTCAGCCAAAAAACCTAGACGATGCATTCCCCTAATGCGAGGGGATTTGGTGCAGCGAGCATTAGAATTTTTAGCCAAAAATCGAACAATGTAGGGGCTCAATTTATTGAGCCCGTTCTTGCGGGTTCGATGAATCGAACCCCTACAAGCAAAAAATTGTCAGCGAGTGAACCAAATCCCAAGCATACTATCTCAAGCGACGAGCAAACTAACTTTTAATCCTCTCTCCGAGCGACTCCGAAAACTATCCCCACCTTTACTAACTACAACTTAAAAGATAGTTTGGGAAGAGCATTGGGAATTTTAGCCAAAAAACGAGGACGATACATTCCCCTAATGCGAGGGGATTTGGTGTAGCGAGCATTAGAATTTTTAGCCAAAAATCGAAGATTAGAGTTTAGTCCCGCAAAGACGGGATAAACTCCTGAGATTTTTGGCGGTGCTCGCAGAGCAAAAAATTGTCAGCGAGTGAACCAAATCCCGAGCATCCCTCTGACCGAGCGACTCCGAAAACTATCCTCACCTTTTAATCCCCCGAGGATGAAGGGATAGTTACAGGAGCTTCAAATCGGCCA
>CAZTSA010000150.1:0-3315 GCA_964616885.1 uncultured Clostridia bacterium | reverse complement strand
AGGATGGACTGGGGGTGGGTGGTATTACCCCGCTTGGTACAACGGTGCACTTGCTTGAGGCTACTCCGGATACGATCATTGAGGCCAACCTCAAGAGCCTTAAGGATGGCTTAAACTATGAAGGGATCAAGAAAGTGGCAGCTGTGATCGGGTTCAACTGTGTGGAGCGTCTGACTATCCTCCAGACCAAAGAGGGCAAGACCGAAGAAAACTTCAAAAAGATTATGGACCTGCTCGGGCATCCTGCTATCGCCGGAAACGCTGGAGCCTGGGGTGAACAGATGTTTGCTCCAAGTGGTAATATTGGGGCGCAGAATATGACCCTCTGCACTTTGATCATTAGCGATGAGTTGGTAAAGTGAGGTAGGGGAAGAACCGGGGATCAGGCTCAGTTACAAATCCCTGATCCCCGATTTCTGTGCTAAACAATTCATCTCATTCGTGTATCCGGCTTAACCAGGAGATTTTGACTCTGGCAAACCTACGACTTTAGCCGGCCGGGTGCTTGTACGTTAAGAAATGATGCGTTAACCTAAAACGCTCGAATATAAGACCGTTTGGCTAGTTATTTATAGTAGTATGCCTCCTTTTGCAAACAATCATAACAAAAAACCACCGCTCATTATTTCCGCGGTGGTCACTCAAAATCGCCTTCCTAACAGATATTACATAGAAACAACCTAACTATATAATAGGTTGCAACTACTGGGTGGAGAGGCTGGTCCAGGACTTGACCTGGTTTCTGCCATGCTCCTTGACCCAATATAAAGCCTTGTCTGCCCTTTCAACCATCCCCTCAGCGCTCACGCCCTTTTCATAAATAGAAATTCCGATACTCAAAGTCAGCCGGAATTTGCCATCAATCACTTTGAAGTGATAACTTTCCATGCCCTTCCTGATTCTCTCTGCGGTTCTAAATGCTAAGTTTTCATCGACTCCGGGTAAAATTATGCCGAATTCCTCTCCTCCATAGCGAGCAACTGTATCAATATCGCGGAGGTCATTTTTGAGAATCTCCGCCACTTTCACCAGAGCTTTATCTCCCGTGGGATGCCCGTAGTTATCGTTAAACTGCTTAAAATGGTCCAGGTCTACCATTAAAAGAGCTAAAGACGAATTTTGCCGGGCAGCTCGAGAGATTTCCTTCTCCAGACATTGATAGAAGAACCAATGCACGTAAAGCCCTGTTAATCCATCTATAATCACCTGGCGGTCGTAAGCCACGTTGGCAACAACTATTGCAGCCTGACCTGCCAGCGTTTCTATCAACCCCCGGTTTTCTTGTAGATAATTTCTTTTGTACCTTTTGGAATTTAGAAGAACCAGGCCTACATTGCGATTTTTATAAGTTAGCGGAATCAATAATAAATAACCAGAACTGACAGGTCTCTCCTTGAACAATAACAAATTCTCATATGTAGCATCATCCAAAGCCTCAGCCGCCGTAACGGGATTTGTAATTCTTGTTATCTCAGAGAAAACGGGGCCACCCTTACTGAATCTGAGATCTTTGCGGATGTTAGGGTTAAGCTCTACTCCAGCCCCTAAAATTAGATCGCCTGTTTTATCTTCAGTGGTAAATAAGGCTCCTGACTTTGATTCGGTTGCCTGCGTGAAAGCCCTGAGAATGTTATCCAAAACCTCGTCCCTATGCATGGCATTGGTGCCAATCCTGCTCAGATTCTCCATTAGCTTCAGGTGTTTATCAGACATTTCCCGTCTTTTCAAAACCTTTGCCTTATATGTAAAGAATGCTGCAACAAGTACGCCAGCAAATAAAATAAGTATTCCAATCGGGATGTGCCTAATAAAAATCCTTTTCCCAAAAGATACTGCAGGCAATTCTTTCTCGGAAATAACGCTGGCAGGCAATTCCTTTTTAGAAATTACCGCAGGTCGCTCCCTTGCCTCTTCTCCTTTCGCTTTAGCAATTTCTTTTTTGAGTACTTCAATATCCTCAGCTATCCTGGATATTTCCGGGCTTACCGGCTTTTCTGCCCCTGGTTCCTCCTCCTCAGTTATACCCTTTCTCTTTGTCTCCTCAATGCGCATACTTTCTCTTTTGATCTCTTGTATGCAATCTATCGCTTCCCGATTTTTGGGATTCAAATCCAGAACTCGCACAAGCTTGCTGATAGCCCCTTCGTAATTCTGCGCTTGATAATCCTTAATAGCCTGATCGAAAAGTTCCTGCTCTTCTCTTCTCTTGAGTTCATTTCCTGTCATATTTACGTATTTCAGGATTAATCTATTTTTTGGATTTAACTCCAATGCCTCCAGAAAATTTTTTAGCGCAAGCTCATACTGTTTTTCGTTATAATACTTGAGCCCTTCCTCAAAATAGTATTCCTCTTGTTCTGTCGCCAGAACTTCCGCATGGGCAGGCTGTATGGCGATTGATAGAAGAAGCAACATAGATAAAAAGATACCACCTGTTAATTTCATTATTAATTCCTTTCCTGAATATTCTTTCTTATAATCCACTCTACTGTTACTGGCTACAGATATATTGTATCTCTCGCCTCTCGGCAAATCTGAAAGGTTTTCTCGTTGATCGCTCTCAGCATCAACTGTGGGGAGATTCGCTTTCTGTTCTGGCGGGATAAGCCCTTCTTTTGCACCGCACTTCTTCGATCACCTTGACCAATCTCTCTACGTCCAACAAAGGCTTATATAAACAGGTGTAGGCTCCCTTCTTCAATAACTGTCCTACAAGCCTGACTGAAGAATAGTCAATAATCATCACCACTTCTATGCCCGGTTTAATCTTTTTGATGGTTTCCAGAAGTCCCATACATTCCGTTCCTACCATCTCCAGATCGAGAACCGCGATAGCAGAATTGTTTTCCCGAACCGCCTCAATCGCTTCATCCACATTCCCAGCAACTAAAACCCGGTACCCCTTATCCGCCAATATGTTCCTAAAAACTTCCCACTCTTGTGCCTTACGATCAACGATCAAGATTAATGGCGCCTCAAGTATGAGTTCGACAGTATTTACAAGCCTTTTCACATTGAAGGGCTTATCCACCACAGCCTCTATTTTTGTACGCGTAATCTGACCCATTTCTTTGTTCCCGCCTACAGAATTTACCATTATTACCGCCATCGACGGGCAAAGTGCCCTCAATGCTTCAAAATCATATACACCATTTACTCCGGGCAATTCAGGAGGCGTAAGCAAGATATCGAACTTTCTCATCTTCAACAGCCAAATTGCCTTATTTCCATCTTCCACCATAGTCACATTGTAGCCCTTGCTCTCAAAGATTTCCTTGAGAGGTTCCATAAGGTCGACTCTTCCATCCACGATAA
>CAZTSA010000149.1:0-3323 GCA_964616885.1 uncultured Clostridia bacterium | reverse complement strand
TTGAGATCATAAAGAAGCTATCCCAATATCCAGAGATTGTCAATAAATGTGCTGAAAGGTATGAGCCGCATCATCTGACAGGATACTTACAAGACCTGGCTAAATGTTTCCACCACTACTACGATAGGTATAGAATCTTGAGCGGTGACATAAACGCTACCAATTTCCGCTTGAAGCTCGCTCGAGCTATCCAGTTGGTAATAAGTAATGGTCTAGGTCTCCTGGGGATTTCCTCCCCACAGAAGATGTGAACTAAGGATAGTCTATTCACTCCACTCCTCCAGAGGGGCTGGGTTCATTGCTGAAGAACTTGTTGATGGGGAAAAGGCTGGAGTCCCCGATGAAATCGGGGGAGGGGTGATAAAGGTAGCCTCCGATTTCATCAGAGGATTACCCAGATTTTCATTGACATTTTCGAATGGTTTGGAGGTGAGCTGTGAGAAGAAAGATTTTGTTTTTGGTGCTGGGTGCTGGAGTCGTTGTATCTGTTTTTTTGCTCCTGGGAAAGTCATCGATGGAAAAGGAGGGGGATATGAGGATTAAATGGTTAGGACATGCGAGCTTTCTGTTAGAAGCAGAAGATGGAACAAAGGTAATTACAGATCCTTTCGATGAGTCTTTAGGATACGAGATTCCTAAGGAAAAGCCCGATGTGGTTACTGTGAGCCATGAACATTTTGACCATAATGCGGTGGACCTGCTTCCAGGTAAGCCCGTTGTAGTGAAGGGCGTTGGAGAAAAGGAGATTAAGGGGATAGTCTTTAAAGGCATCAAAAGTTTCCACGATAAGAGTAAAGGGGCTCAGCGAGGGGCCAACACTATTTTCGTTTTTGATATTGATGGCGTGAGGGTTTGTCATCTGGGAGACCTGGGACACATCCTGAATAGCGATCAGCAGAAAGAGATAGGAGAAGTAGATATTCTTCTTATCCCTGTGGGGGGCACTTTCACCATAGATGGTCGTGAGGCGATAGAAGTTTCAAAGCAATTGAATCCGAAGGTGCTCATTCCCATGCATTATAGAACAGCGAGTTGCAGTATTGGTATTGATTCCTGTGACAAATTCCTGAAAGGGTTTACAAAAGTAGAAAAAGCAACGGAATGGCAGGGAAATAAGGAATCCTTGCCTTCTGAACAGACAGTTTTAGTCCTGGAATATGCGGAGTAACCCAGTTGATGGTCGATACTTCATGATTAGCGAATTCATCCGTGAACTCTGCGAACTTCGTTAGAAATGGAATTTCTAATAGTGTAAATTATGAAATAGTCATTAGGAAATGTGTTGATGGAAAGATTTTTTTGAGGTTTTCTAAATATCTTGACAGGCGATATAAAATATGGTATAAAAAACAAGCTAATATAGTAAATAAATGTTGATTGTTCCGTGCCACTGTGGTTATTTGCGCTATTTATGAACCACCGTTCTAAAGAGTATCCTGATGTATGGGGTTATGAAGCGAGTATTGGGGTAAGCGCGACAGTGGCGGGAGAATTTGAGAGGAGGTGAGTAGGTTGAATCAAGTTCAGTTGATACAGAAAGTGGCACAAGCAGCAAAAATTAAGAAGGCTGCAGCCGGAAGGGCTGTAAAGGCTGTGGTGAAGAACATTGTGGACTCTTTGAAATCTGAAGGCCGGGTAGTTATTGCTGGTTTGGGCACGTTTAAAGTGAAGTCAACCAAGTCGAGGACAGGAAGAAATCCAAAGACCGGGGAAAGCATCCAAATCGCTGCTGGCAGGAGGGTGTTATTTAAGCCCAGTCTCGGCCTGAAGAAGACTGTGAAATCGTGAGAGGCAAAACATCACTCCGTTTTCTACTCTTTTGCAAGGACCGTCCTCTACAGAAGGTGGCACAGAAAAAAAGTTCCGGACAGGGTTTTCCCGTTAGAAATTTCGCTATACTTCCCTGCTTCTGACCTACTAGAAACGGGATTTCTTTCGGGGCTAAGAGGTGTGCGCCGTAATTTGCGGCGGGAAATAAGACATTGGTGGGGATGTCTGAAAACTCGAACGAACCAATTTTCACTAATGGTATGCATTAATGCGCTCTGCTGAGAAACTGAACAAATTGCCTCCGTATCTTTTTGGTGCAATAGATGCCCTAACACAGGAGGCTTACGCTAAGAAACTGGATGTTATTGATATGGGCATGGGGAACCCTGATATACCTACCCCAACCCATATCGTAGAAAGGCTTTGCGATACGGTAAGAAATCACCCTCGCACCCATCGCTATCCTCAAGCTAAGGGGATGCCGAAGTTTAGAAAAGCAGTTGCCGATTGGTACTGGAAAAAGTTTAAAGTAGAATTGGACCCTCAAAGCGAGGTTCTGGCTCTTATTGGTTCAAAAGAGGGAATCGGGCATATGTGTATGGCTTACCTTAATCCTGGCGACGTGGCCTTGGTGCCCAATCCGGCATACTTAATCTACCGAAATGGCGTAATCCTGGCTGGGGGGCAGATTTATGATATGCCCGTTCTTCCTGAAAATAACTATTTGCCAGAGTTAGAAAAGATTCCGTCCAGAGTCGCAAAGCGGGCAAAGTTGATGTTTTTGAACTATCCCAACAACCCTACCACAGCGGTAGTGGAAGATATCTCTTTTTTTAGAGAGGCGGTGGCTTTCGCAAAAAAGTACGACATCATTGTTTGCCATGACTTTGCCTACTCGGAAATCGTATTTGATGGATATGAGCCTCCTTCTTTCCTTCAGGTGCCCGGAGCAAAGGATGTGGGACTGGAATTTCATAGTTTTTCCAAGACTTATAACATGGCAGGTTGGAGGCTGGGATTCTGTGCGGGCAATAGAGAGATATTGAGACCTCTCGAAAGATTGAAGAGTTACCTCGATTTTGGAGTATTTACTGCTATTCAGCTGGCAGGCGTCTTGGCTTTGACTGCTTCTCAAAAATGCGTCCAGGATGTCGTGGCTGAGTATAAGAGAAGGCGAGACAAGTTTGTGGATGGACTGAATAGAATTGGTTGGAAGGTAGAAAGACCGAAAGCCACTATGTACCTCTGGGCCAAGTTGCCGGAGAAATTTGAAGGAATGTCCTCCCTTCAATTTGCAGAACTTTTAATAGAAAGGACGGGGATTGCTGTTGCTCCCGGGGTTGGATTTGGCAGTTATGGGGAAGGCTTTGTGCGTATAGCGTTAGTTACACACTACAATAGGTTTCACGATGCGCTATTGCGACTGAAGAAGTTTTTGAGGGAAGGGCCACCAGGAAGGAGTGGTGGTAGGGTAAAGTAATGGATGAAGGGATAGTTATCGGAGTCGCTCGGTTGGGACTTGAAAAAATAGTTTGTTCATCACTAAGGAATTT
>CAZTSA010000148.1:0-3350 GCA_964616885.1 uncultured Clostridia bacterium | reverse complement strand
AAATACCCATTGGATTTTAAGTCCAAGGCGTCTGCCAATTCCGCCACTCCGGCAAACCGCCACAATATTGTAAAAAAATAATCAGATTGAGTCAAGTCATTTTTCTTCTTTAGATTCCATGAATCTATACTTGGTTTCTCCCGGCTTAATCAATCCCAGCTCTCTCCGTGCCATGCTCTCAAAATATTCGGGGTCATTTTTCATTGCTTCCAATTCTTCATTTAGTTCTCTATTCTCCCCCTCCAAACCTGCTATTCTTTGCTTTAACTGAGCAATCTCCTTGTTCAAGATTAACAAGGTTTGAAAATTCTTATTTGCAAAAAGAAAAATGATTACGCCAACGATAACAATCAGGATTATTATCTTCCTATGAACTTTCTTTTTCTGGATACTTATGCGCATTTTCTAAACCCCATATTTTTCACCGGGACTTTATTTGCCACTTATAGAATTCTGCTTCTTCCCCCAATTCCTCTTCTATTCTCACAAGTCGGTTATACTTGCATAGCCGTTCCGACCTCGCAGGGGCACCACTTTTAATCTGTCCAGCATTGGTTGCCACTGCTATGTCCGCCAATACGTCATCTTCTGTCTCGCCAGAGCGGTGGGAGAATAGGCAGGTATATCTCGCTCTCTTAGCCATCTCCACAGTATCCAGCGTCTCGGTCAAGGTTCCAATCTGGTTCGGTTTGATAAGAATAGAATTTGCTACCTTTAGTTCGATTCCCTTCTTCAGCCTCTTCCTGCTTGTGACAAACAGGTCATCACCAGTCAACTGTATCTTTTCACCCAACCTTCCAGTCAAAAGTTTCCAGCCGTCCCAATCGTCTTCAGCCAAACCATCCTCAATGAAAATTACAGGATATCTTTTGATCAGAGACTCATAGAAATCGACCATCCCTGAAGCGTCCTTTTCTTTCCCTTCTGCCTTAAGCACATATTTACCACCTTCATAAAAAGAGGATGCTGCAGCATCAATGCCTATATAAATGTCTTCTCCGGGTTTATACCCCGCCTTCTCCATACCCTGCACTATTAATTGGAGAGCCTGTTCATTGGACTTCAAATCGGGGGCAAATCCACCTTCATCTCCAAGAGCTGTGGACAGATTCCTTTCCTTTAAAATTGCTTTTAAGTGATGGTAGATTTCAACGGCATACCTCATCGCTTCGCGAAAGGAAGGCGCACCGGCAGGTATAATCATAAATTCCTGGAGGTCAAGATTATTGTCAGCATGTTTACCACCATTGAGAATATTTAAACAGGGAACCGGGATGATTTTGGCATTGGGACCCCCTATGTAGTGATACAGAGGCAGTTCCACTGCCTCGCTGGCAGCCTTGGCTGAGGCAAGCGACACGCCCAGAATAGCATTTGCTCCCAGCTTTGACTTATTTTCCGTCCCATCCAACTCAATCATTCTTTTATCTATGGATACCTGTTCAGTGGCATCCAAACCATATAGAGCCGGGCCGATTACATCATTTACATTCGCTACTGCCTTCTGAACCCCTTTGCCCAGATATCTGTTCATATCACCGTCCCTGAGTTCTATTGCTTCATGTTCTCCCGTCGATGCTCCGGAAGGAACGGCCGCCCTGCCCATCACACCCCCCTCTAAAACTACATCTACTTCAATGGTGGGGTTCCCCCGAGAGTCCAAAATCTCTCGCGCCCAGACATCAGTAATTGTTGTCATATTCTACCTCCTGTAGTGTAGCCCTTTATGGGCGTAATTCTTACGGGCATAAAGCCCTACACTACCTCTTTTTCTCTATGTTCCCAGACGGTCAGATAAATATTCCCCAGCAGGTATCCCAGCCCTGCTCCAAATAGAACATCGGCAGGAAAATGGGCTCCCACATAGACCCTGGAGAAACCGATTAATATAGCTAATATCCAGAGAAGCGTTTGCAGTTTAGGAAACTCTCCAGAAACAAAACTGACCAGACCAAAAGTTGAAGCGACGTGTCCTGAGGGGAAGGACTGCGCCCTCAAAGCCGGGCCCAAAATGTGGATATCGGAAAAGACCAGACTCGGGCGAGGCGCCGGGAAAAAGTGCTTAATCACCTGAACCAGAATTCCTGCGCTTATCAGGATTAGAACCAATCGCAGAAACTTCTTCCCCCCGCGCAACTTCCACAACCCTAATGCCACGATAGATAGTACCGTCCCATCTCCACAATAGGTAATGGGAAGCATTATAGTGTCCAGCCAGTGGAAATGGAACCCATTTATGTGGTAAAAGAGAAATCTATTTATCGTGGGCAAGAGATGGATGATGACCGCCAGGGCCAACAATCCAATACCGAGGAGAATCTTCTCTCTTTTCACTTCAGCCCCTCGAAATTCTGACAATAGTAGAGGTAGAAGGTGCGCATTTCCTTTCCACGACGAACCAGTCTTACTTCTCTCAGAAGGTCAATTTTTTGAAATCTATATATATCGTTTGGGTCCTTAAAATACCGACTGTGCGTTACATAGATTGCATCCTTCCCCTTAAGCGCATCTATATCCTGCCAGAAATCGAACTGACTCAGGCGACGAGGTCGAAAAGTGTACACTTCTTTTCGGGTGGCAAAACTCAAATGGGCTCCATTCTGGTATCTGTCGGTCAGAAGGAAAACGGGGTTAGGGACTTCCTTCTCTATCTCATCTATCGCCTGACTAACTTTGTCCCATCCATAAAGGTCGTTGGTAATATCCTGTTTGGGAGGAATGGGAAGAAAAGGATAAAATGTATGACCAACCATTACCCCCATAAGGAGGATACAGACCAAGAAATTTACCTTCAAAAAATTTTTCTCCCTTTTGGAAAGCCCTCCTGCCGCCACTCCACCCAATAGTGCTCCGATATAGCCAAGTGCAGGCCAGTGCGGCTTAAATGAACGGGAAACGAAACTGTTCATAGCAAATAGAGCCACTAATGGAAAAGAGGTCAAAAATAGGTACTGATATTCCCACGCCTTCTTGACAAATCCTATTTTCGCCAAGCGATAAAAACCCGCGCACGCAAAGACAAAGGCTAAGGGAGCGAGGTAAGTAAATTGCGCAGCTACAAACTGTAAGAAGCGAATAAGAGAGACACCTCCCCGATGGCGGGAGAGAAACTGGAACTGAAAAGATACCCAATCGTGTTGATAATTCCAGATGATTACCGGAGAGAAAATGATTAGCCCAACCAATAGTCCAAGATAGGGTTCCTTTCTCAAAAGCCAGAATCTATGCTGCCTCGAAAAAATCAAATAGAGAAATATGAGTCCTGGCAGAAGGAGACCATTATATTTACTCAGGCTACTCAGACCCATTGCCAATCCTGCAAGATACCAGTAGTGGGATTTCCTCTCTTT
>CAZTSA010000147.1:0-3354 GCA_964616885.1 uncultured Clostridia bacterium | reverse complement strand
GCTGTTTTGCCGCCACCCCTATTCCAGCAGCACAAACCTTTCCCTGGTGAATAGCCGAAATGCACCCGGAAAGGGCGATTGGCATACAGGCGCCAAAGATTTGCAGGCCCTGAGATAAGGTAATGACAGGAATTTGCCCGGTAAGAAGGCCCAATTTGACAATAACCAAAAACCCAATCACGAAACCATAAAATCCTTGAGTTCCTGGAAGTGCCACCAAGAGGAACATCCTGCCAAATTTCTCCGGGCTCTCGGATAGGACACCATTTGCTGCCGAACCAGCCAGGCCTACCCCGATACTCGACCCGATACCAGCCATAAATACTGCCGTCGCTCCGCCAATAATGGCTACTACCAATCCTTCCATTTCAACCCCCTTAGTACACAACCCTTCCGCTAAAGCGGAAATTTAGGTTATGATATGATTCCTCTATGTGCTAAAGCACATAGCTTCCTGAAAAAGTCCCGATATATCGGGATTGATTACATCCTGACCTAAGACCCCGATTTATCGGGGGATCTTCTCATCTTATTATCGTATACCTTCTCTCCTCGGCAAAAGGCTGGAAGACCTCCCCTCCCCCTTCAAAAAACTTCATAAAAAACTCCAAATACTGTAACCTTGAAGTATGAACATATCCTCCAAATGCATTTATAGCTACGTTAAATAGATGTGCCAGGGCAAAGATCACAATTGTTAAGAGAAGTCCAACATAGGGGATCCCGGAAATGAGAGCTGAGATTTCATTAATTGCAGAAGCCAAAAGGCACGACGTTAAGCCCAATGCGAACAGTCTCAGATAAGAAAGTATATCGGCTAAAGAATTGCCTGCGACCACTCCGTACCAGCCAAACAAGCACCAGAAGAGCTTAAACAACACTCCCCTGTTTGAGGTCCACTGATAATAAAAGATTGCTAAGCTGCTAAGAAAAAATAGCCCCACACTGATTATGACCAGAATAGGCGTGGAAGGCAAAACCTTGAATAGGTAGATGGCTACAAGAAGGGGAAGTGAAACCTGAATGCCTAAGGCAGGCATTTCTCTAAAGAAGGCGTTTTGCCAGTCTTTCCCCTTTATCTCTCCTAATAATCTTATGGTTACTCCCGTCCCGACCTGGATAAAGCCCAGAGCTACTGCCAATACTAAGAAAAAGAGTGGATTTTTTACGGGGTCAAAAGCAACAACTGCTTCCTTGATACTTTTCAGGAAGTTGAAGCCCTCTGGTAATCTGTCAATTATATCCCCAAACCAGCCACCAGTCACTGCGCCCCAAAAAATAGAAGCGAAGCCCCCATATTTAATTAGACGGAAAAAACGCCTCCCTGTCGGTCCCATCTTCAACTTCTTCAAAGCCAACCAGGAAAGGATAACCAGAATTATACCATAGCCTGCATCAGTAACACAAAGACCGAAAAAGAGTGCAAAGAATGCTGCCAGATAGGGTGTGGGGTCGATGCTTCCATATGCAGGCCGACCATAAAGGTCTGTAACAACTTCAAAGGGCTGAATTGCTTTACTATTTTCCAGGACCACAGGCACTTTTTCGTCCTTCTTTGGTGAAGAAACTGTTATTTCTATCTCGGGATATTTCTCTTCCAGAGTTTGCTTTAACTGACCCACTCTACTCTCCTGAATCCAGCCAGAAAGTATGAAGGAACCACTTGTCCGAGCCAAAAAATTTCCCACCTGTTCCTTCTCGTGCAGATTATGATAATGGTCATATAAAACCATAAGCCGGCTCTTGTGTCGCAAAAGAGAAGAGGCTTCTCTTTTCAATTCTTCCTCCCTCTTTACTGTTTCCCCAGTTTCCCTATCAATCTGGGCAAGAAATTCCCCGGGCGTACGGTTCCCTTCAGGCAAAAGAATTTCCTGAAATTCATACTTCTTCAGAAGAGGGGTGATAGTCTCTTCCTCTTCTTTTAGAAAAACAAGCAGCGCATATACTAAAGTTTTGTCTCTTCCCGCTCGACACAAGTAACTTCTTGATGAACTCT
The DNA here is from genome assembly GCA_964616885.1 of uncultured Clostridia bacterium. Taxonomy (GTDB): domain Bacteria; phylum UBA6262; class WVXT01; order WVXT01; family WVXT01; genus CAZTSA01. The sequence goes on along the minus strand of CAZTSA010000147.1, from coordinate 1,358 downwards.
TCTCCAGTTCACTAGAGAACTTTTCGTAACTTCTCACGGGGACGATTCCCGCAACCACGCGTGTCTTATCTGTATCCGCAAGGGCAGACAAGTTTACCGATAAATCTCTCCAGGGGGCTAACATGGTTCTTTCTTCATGGAGTCTCTTCCTTTCCACGTCCAATTTGCGAACTCCTTCCTCCAGACTTTTACATTGAGAGTAGACTTCATCTAATCTAAAAGTCTCCAAAACGTTGCCCAATTCAGCTCGATCGAGAACCAACTTTTCTTGAGTCAATCCTTCTAGAAGTACGGATTTCTCCTCGAAATCGGCAAGAAATTCGAGGAGGTATTGAACTTTTCTCAAACTATCTTCGAAGGTGCTACCTTCCCTCGATTCCACAAAATAGTCCTCGGCGAGTTCTTTCCTGAGGTCATTGATTTCCACAACTCCCCATTTTTGGAGGAGTTCGATTACATTCTCCCGTACGGACTTATGCCCTATTATCTGAATCTTCTTAATTTTGGAAATTGCCATTCTATTTCAGTTGAATTCCAATCTCCCCGAGTATTCGACTCAATGCCCTGTGTAGAACAGGCTTTAATTTCTCCTTTAGCTCCTCTATTTCTTCTTTTTCTCTGGCATTGATTTTCTTACTCTCCATTCGAGCATTCTCCTCGGCTCGAGTAGCTAATTCTTCCATTGCCCTCGATGTCTTTTCTCTGGCTTCGGCGATTAGTTCTTTCTTTTTCTTCAATGCACCCTGCACTATAGCCTCTGCCTCAAGGCGTGCCTGATTTATCTTCTGTTGACAATCTTTCTCCACTTCTTTTATCTTTTCAATCGCTGGACGCACCATTTCAGTCTAACCCCAAATCAAAAAGACCCCATCTTTGTTGGGGACAGGGAATTGGTATGCTAAAAATTCAGTAAAATAAGAATTTTATAGTAGAATATAACAAAATGGCTTCTAAAGTCAAGAATTTTCTTGACATAGAGCGGTTTTTTTAGTATAAAACAGGTACAACAACAGCGAAAAATGGAGAAGATGGATTGATTCAGGAGACTCTAGTCCTAATAAAACCGGATGGCTTAAAGAAGTCCCTGACAGGGAATGTTCTAACTCGCCTATCGGAAACAAAGTTAGAAATTGCTGCCGCTAAGATTATGCGAGTGAGCCGAGAGCTGGCTGAAGAACATTATTGCCACATGAAAGGCAAGCCATTCTTCGAGGAACTTATCAAATATATCCGTGGAGAACTGCACGAAAGGCGAAAAGTTCTGGCTATGGTCTATCATGGAGAAGAGGCGATAAGAAAGGTTAGAGAGATTGCTGGCGCCACCAATCCCGAAGAGGCCGACCCTGTCTCCATAAGAG
>CAZTSA010000146.1:0-3376 GCA_964616885.1 uncultured Clostridia bacterium | reverse complement strand
ATACTTTATCCCCACCCACCCCTCCCCCCCCAGGGGGGAGGTTTAGCCTGCCTGCCCCACCCTAGGTCGGGACCAGGGCCGATAGCCGGGGTGGGGGTGATGTCATTTACTTTAATGCGTCTGTATTAGTTTCTTCTTGAGTGATCTATGGAAGCCAGAATCCTGGTTGTTGACGACGATAAACAGGTGAGAGAATATCTGTCAAATATGTTGGGTAATGTCGGCGGTTTTTCTGTCGAGGTTGCAGAAACTGCCGAAGGAGCTCTCCAAAAAATCCGAGGCGCGACGTTCGATTTAGTGTTGGTGGACCTGAAACTGCCCGATATGGATGGTCTCCAGTTAATTACTGAAATCGTTAACTTCAAACCCGAAACTCTTACCGTCTTGATTACAGGCCACGCCAGTATCGATTCGGCAGTGGAAGCCATGAAGAGGGGCGCAAGTGATTACCTCACCAAGCCTTTTGACCTCGATGATACGCTTGCTCGCCTTCGCAGGGTCCTCCAAGAGAAGAAGCGCTTTACAAGCATCAAGAATCATTTGCACGGGTGTTTCTTCGGTTGGGAGAAAATAAAGGAAATGAAAGACAACCAAATTGAATTTTGGGCGGGGGATGGTTTTACCCGATTGCGGATCGTGGATGTTAACGAAAGGGATGAAACGATTTATATGATTACCCGAGAAGGGAAAAAAACATGGCCTTTAGATTTTCAAAAACTGGTCGAAGTTCACAACAGGATCCATCGCCGGGAAATCGTTCTACTGGCTTATGAAATTGATAAGGCCATCCCCATGTGGGGGAACTATGTATCAGGGTTATTCAAATATCTTGGCTGCGAGGACGTTTTGAGCTAACTGTTTGCCGTCTACCTGCGGAGGATTGAAAATGAATCTGCTTATCTCAGTCAGAATAAGCCTTTTCAGGTAAAAGAACCGACTCTGTCTTAGCCCTATTCTCCTATATTACCTGTTGAGGGTTTCCCTCCAAATTTCATATTCTTCGAATAGGCAAGAAATCCCTTTCCAATGGATGTCCCATCGCCCCTCTTGTCCCTTGTTGTTGGAGAAATTTTTCAAGGCCAGCTGAATCCTCCCTCGAACATTCCTTCCCGCTATACGTAACATTGTCAAATTATTTTGGCTTCCGAATGCATATTTCTACATATAACCGCTGAGGTTATTATCAGTCCGCAATACTTTATTTGATACACTCCAATTGAAATTAACGGAATCCCACATTAATCTCTATATAAGAGTCAGCAAGACAGTCTGAAGTAAAAAAGGATAAGGTTTGCTTTAATAGTATCTTGGGGAGTCTTTATATGGACGGGGATGGTGATTGCTAATACAAGAAAAGCCCAGGACATTCATCCTGGGCTTCATCATTTCACTTTTTCAAGTAAGGGTCAAAAAGGAATGATTCTCATACGCTTTAGAAAGAGTATGTAATTAAACCTCCCCCAGAGAATTTTCCCTTATACTGCCCTTCACCCTCTATGTTTATATTATCAAAAAGAGTGAATTTAACTCCCATAAAACCACCGGAATTACTTCTCTCCTTAAGTGTGGTTGAGAGATGTTGGCCTGACGATCTCTCAACCTCAATTTTTGCCCTTTGCCAGTAAAGGACAGGACCAAAGTAGAAGCATATTCCCTGGTTTTTCACTTGGATTGCCACTCCAAAGTTAACGTCCCACGGAGTTTTAACTTCTGTTTTTTCAATTATATTCGTATCTTTATAGTTTGAACCGAGACTACTCTGTAAAAATGGGCCAATGCTAATATAACCTTTGGGATCAATTGATGGAAAGAGGACTCCTTTAATGCCTAACGTGCCAGAATGTTTATAATCTGCGGAGAAGTGCGTTGACCAGCCAGGCAGTTCTAAATCAGCTGTAGCAAACCTTCCATAGATTTCCCAGTTTCTCATGAGCCCAAAAGTTCCTTGAACATAAATCTGATTCGATCTCGATTTACCTTCATCAAATGAGAGTTCTTTGTCCGGTTCCCACTTTTTTTGGTCAAAGAAATAACCCATCCCAAGAGAAAACTTTCCACCCTTAGCCATAGGTTCTGCTGGCCCAAATTGCCCTGCAACCGCAGAACTTGCAACAAAAAATAGAAATAACATCAAGATCATTCCGAAAAATTGTTTCATAAAACGTTCCCTGCCCCGCAAACTTGTAAGCCACTATGAATGCACTGCTTTTAGCAATCTTAACAGATTGTAAGCAATTTTCTTGCCAGTGGGATTGTCATTAGTATATACAGGTAACCTATTGACATTAAAGAGGAGTTTTCAATGCTGTAATTTCCCGACCTATATTGCCCTAAAAATGAGACATAAATGTAAGCTTTTTCACCAAAATGTCCAATTCTTGCTTAGCCGGGAAAGGGTGGCGGTTAAGCACTTAATCATTAAGGGGGGTAAGAAAACCAGAGCCGAAGGAAAACAAGACGCAATATGACAGAAGTTTCTTGGGCGCTGAAGAGCTAATTGACGGATTGGTAATCATAATCTTTTTCTCTTAATGTTTTTGAATTATTTCTACAACCAAGAGCCAACCAGGAACTGCGCTGCAAAAGGACCCTACACGGTTACTACATTATCGATCCCAACTTGCCCAGGGAGTTTCGTGCTTCCTGAGTAAATTGAAGGCAAGGTCCCAAATTGCTCTACTTTGTTACTTCTCTTCAATGAGGATGTCTACGCAACATTTCAATCTAAAACCGATAACCTTTATTACGGGCCAATCTTCACTCTTTGTAGGTTAGCTTTCAGCTCCCTTTCTTGAAGACTGCTTCCTGAAACACGCCTCTGGTAACCCTTGCTCAGGATAGAAGATTGAAACCAGGAATCAACGCATAATATAGACTGGGAATGAATTCATACTATACGAATTTCCTATAACTATTACAAACCAAACGCGAAAAGCGTAAAAATTAATCTCTATTGTCCAAAAATACTTAGGATTGAACCTTCCTATTGCTTATGATACGGTAAAGTTGAAATTGGGGAGAAATAAGTATTTCGTCTAAAGGGGGAACTATGAAGGTTATTGCATTGAATGGAAGCGCGAGAGGGAAGAAAGGAGTAACGTGGAGATTACTGGATTCGCTTTTGAAGGGGCTCTCGGAGGGAGGGGCTACCGTAAAAGACATCCAGCTCAAGGAATTGAATATCTCATACTGCCGGGCATGCCTTACGTGTATGCATAAAACACCAGGTCAATGTGCCCAACGGGATGATATGGATCAGCTCTATCCGTTCCTGAGAGAGTCGGATCTCTTTGTGATGGGTACGCCGGTGTATACAGACACTATGAGCGCCCAGATGAAAACCGTAATGGACCGCTGCATCTGCGGTATGGATCCA
>CAZTSA010000145.1:0-3392 GCA_964616885.1 uncultured Clostridia bacterium | reverse complement strand
AGAGAAAATTTATGGAGGTATTCTATTTTTTTCTGGTGGACAATAATTTTCTTATCTTGTTTATCAGATCTTCTGTACTAAATGGCTTAGCAATATAATCGCAGGCTCCCTGAAGGAATCCTTTTAATCGACTCCCGTAATCACCTTTGGCAGTTAACATAACGATGAGAATACCGAAAGAATTCTCGTCTTCTCGTAACCTCTTGCAGACCTCATAACCATTTCTTTTAGGAAGGGAAATATCCAAAACTATAATGTCGGGATTTTCTGTGTGCGCTCTATTTTCAGCTTCTATGCCGTCGGTAGCCGTTATGACTTCATATCCCTCCGATTCCAGACTCTCTTTCACAAGCAGAAGTGTATCTGGTTCATCTTCCACTACAAGAACTTTTTCCAGCATGCTATTTCTCTCCAATTCTATTTTCTATCCCACCAGGGGGAGAAGGATGGCAAGTCTACTACTCCCGTCTTCGAAACGAACCTTTCCTCCCTGAGCTTCCACAATACTTCTAACCATAAATAGCCCCAGGCCTGTGTCCTCCTTTTTTCCTATCTGTCCCTTGCCCGATCGCTGTGCACTATCAGGAAGAAGTATTTCCACGAACTTATCGTGGCCAACAACTTTCGGTTCACCCCTAACTGAAAAAACAATTTTTCCACCCCGTGGAGCATAATTAAGAGAGTTCTTTATAAGCCTGATGAAAACTGCCCTGAGAGTTCTCTCATCGCCCCGAACAATTGGTTGACTTGCGGGAAGCTCCGCATAAAGAGAAATCCCTTTATCTTCAGCTTCTCTCCTTAAAGATTTAACAACTTTCTCAATGACATCCACGATACTTATAGGTTCTTTCTCTAGCCCCAAACGTCCTGACTTCACAGGAGAAAGTTCTGACAGCTCTTCCACCAATCGTACAAGCCGCTCCGCTTGTCTCTTAACAATCTCCAGGTATTTCTTCTGTTGCTGGTTAATATCTCCTGCCTTTCCATCCAGTATCTTAGAGACATACTCTTTGATGGGTGTGAGAGGAGAACGAAGCTTATGGAGAGCTAAGGTGAGAAACTCATCCCTTACGCTACTCTTTCTTTTTAACTCTATAATTTTTTGCTTCAGCTTTTTTTCAGCTTCCCTGTGTCTTATTGAATCTCCCCCGCTCAGCACAAAAGTCCCCTCTAAGACATAACTCAGATTTAGAAGGAAACAAAGTCGATAGTTCCCTTCTTTCAATTATCAGTTGTCACTTCCGTTTCTTCAGTTAAATCTCTGTACAGGAATGTTCTGTTTTTCCCGTTCGCCTTCGCCTGATATAAGGCCCTATCGGCACAGTTAGCCAAATCTTGAGCATTCTTGGTGTCTATCGGGTAGGTAGCGATCCCGATGCTTACTGTTACTTTTCCGCCGGGTTGCCTCTCTCTAAATTCGAAGGAGAAATCCTCTATTTCCTTTCTAACTTTCTCTAATATTATGAGAGCTCCTTCGCGGCTAGTTGCTGGAAGAATTACTGCAAACTCCTCACCTCCATAGCGGAAAGGAGCATCAGTTCTGCGAAGGTTACTGATAAGTATCTGGCTCACTTGCTTAAGAACTTTATCTCCGGCCAGATGGCCATTAGTGTCATTGTAATGCTTGAAATCATCTATATCCACCATTGCCAGAGACAGGAAGTGTGCGTATCTCCTGGCAAGCTCTATGTCTGTGGGTAATCTTTGCTGGAAATGCCTCTTATTATACACCCGCGTAAGTTCATCTATAATAGCCAATTCTTGGGTCTCCCTATGCAATTTTGCATTCTCAATGGCTATTCCAACCTGGTTTGCAAAAAGAAGAAGAGGAGCAAATTCCTCCTCTGTTATGTTTTGTTTCAGATTGCTCTTAGATACAATGAGTATGCCCAAGGTATTATTCTTAACCACAATGGGGATAACAGCGAAGCTCTTGAGCTTAAGAAGATTTATAAGCGTCGGCTCAACTCTCCGGTCACGCCGGGCATCTTCAACAATATAGGGCTTCTTTTCTTTGACGGAAAGAGATAGAATTCCTGGCGTTTCCTCAATGGAAATATTGAGTGGGCTAATCCCCTTTATAGAAACTGCCCAGGGAGAAGCAATACATCTCAATAATTTTCTATTCTCTACCTCCTCAAAGTTGTACAGGAAAACCTGGTCCAAATCGAGCTCTTTCCTTATCTCCCGCATAATTAGTCCCAGAAGCTCCTCCAGTTCCATAGTACTGCGCATAGCTTCCGTAATTTCGTTTATGTCTTTAAGCTTCTGATGGGCAACTCTTAAGTCTCTATTCTGGCGATAACTCTGAATGTCCTTGTAGATGAACAGAAGGGTAAGCGATGCCAAAAGGACATACTTTGCCCTATTATCTAAAACCAAAAAGATATCCAACACAATGTAGATACCAACCAGAATGAAAATCAAAAATGCAGTCGTCCTAAAAATTCTTCCCATATCCCCACCTATCCAATTATTCTTCCTATCTTCTCCTTCAACACTTCCAGGTCTACGGGCTTTACAATGTAGTCTGCAATGTGTCCAGCCCATATCTCATAGTCGGTCTTGAAAGTATCATAAGCAGTACAGACGACAATGGGAAGAGTAGGATATTGTTTCCCGATCTGCTCAAGCAATTTCAGTCCACTCATGTCCGGAAGCTTAATGTCCAAGATGAGAAGGTCGACTTTCTCTTTCTTCAGGCAGTCGAGCGTTCCTTTCGCGCTTCGCGCTTCCAGGACATCATACCCTTCCTCAGCCAGTTCGTCCTTAAAGACCTCGCGCAGAACCTCTTCATCCTCTGCAATCAATATCGTCTTCATCATTCCCCCAAGCCTTCCTCTTCCTCTTTTTTTCTTGGTCCTTTTATAGGTAGACCTACAATAAATATACTACCCTTCCCCAATTCACTTTCCAGCTCTATCTTCCCCTCATGAGCAACAATTATTCTCTGACATATGGCTAAACCCAGTCCTGTCCCCTGAGGTTTTGTACTGAAGAAAGGCTCGAATATCTTCTTGCGGTTCTGGATAGGAATACCAGGACCTGTATCGCTAATAATAATCTGGACGAATCTCTTATCCTGACGAGTCGCAATCTTCAATTCTTTTTTTTTCCCTGTCACGCATGAAGAAGAGCGCATTATTGACCATGTTCAAAACGACCTGTCTTAAAAGAGCAGGGTCAACAGGTATTGGGGGCAAATTCTGGTCGAATTCCTTGATAAGGAACACTCCGCTCTTTCGAATCTCGTCATCCATGTGGAGTAGAATCTCCTCAATCACGCTGTTAACATTCTCCTTGACCAAATTTGGCTTCGGCTGCTGGGTTACAGTGAGCATATCCTTAACAATTCTTTCCAGGCGGTCTACTTCCTGCATAATATAATTAGT
>CAZTSA010000144.1:0-3423 GCA_964616885.1 uncultured Clostridia bacterium | reverse complement strand
GAAGGGAAAACACAAGCCTCCCCCACCTGAATCCTGCCTTCAGGCACAAGGTCGGGGGGAAATTTCATGGTATTATTGATAGCCTGGGGACAGAAGGGACATCCACTAGCGAGAGACTTTTCCACTAGCAGGGAAAGCTCAGGCTTATCAGGCACCCGGTATCTAAAGGTGTAGATGATGGAGGTATGGTGAGTTAAAGGGTCACTGCGGAGTTCAAAGGGGCGTAGGTCTTCCGCAAAATTTTTCGCTGGGTCTAAAAATCGGAAGTATAGAATCTCCCTTTTGAACTCGACAGCCATCTAAATTTCTTGTCTTCCCTCCAGAGCACGGGTTAGGGTAACCTCATCAGCATATTCTATATCGCTGCCGAAGGGGAGTCCCCGAGCCAGGCGGGTAACCTTGATCCCTAGGGGGGCTATTAAGCGGTGAAGATACATGGCAGTGGCTTCCCCTTCCAGATTAGGGTTAGTAGCTAAGATGATTTCCTGGGTTGGGCTAGTCTGGAGTCGAGCCAAAAGCTCCTTTATCTTCAGATTATCAGGACCTATCCCCTCCATAGGGGAGAGCACACCATGGAGGACGTGATATAAACCATGGTACCCCCGAGTGCGCTCTAAAGCTAATACATCTAGAGGCTCTTCCACAACACAAATTCTGGTGTGGTCACGCTCCTTATCCTGGCAGATAGGGCAGGGATTGCTCTCGGTGGTGTTTTGACATATGGAACAAAAGATAATCCTCTCTTTTACGGCTACAATAGCTTCAGCTAAAGCTCTAGCTTGCTCTTCCGGGGCGCGCAACAGGAAATAAGCCAGCCGCTGAGCACCTTTAGGACCGATGCCAGGCAACCTATGCAGCTCTTCAATTAAACGAGCCATTGGCTGTGCCGTAGGGATAAAATCAATGCCCAAAACTAACCTTCCTTTTGCGTGTCTAGTTCACCGCAGACAATTACATCTCATTTTTTGGTAATCCATTTTTAAGCTATTCCACATCCGCACAGTTTCTTTACACAACGCAATTTTGGTGAAATTATATCTTGCCTCCAATTGCCTTATCATTGTGGAATACATATCATAGCGAGTTTGGAAATCAATCTTCTTACCCCAATTGGAGGATTCCTTCAGATACTTGACCCAGCTTCTATCGGTGCATCCGTTAATAGTGCTTTGAAGCCCTCTTAATGACCCCAAGGTAATCCTCTCTGGCATCAGATTTTGGAAAATAGTATCAATTAGGTGTAAATAATGTTCCTGCCATTCCTCTACAGGTACCATGGGGTCTATCCTGATTCTAACTTCGTATCCCGCTTGATAAACCTTTTTTGCTGCCTCAATTCTTTTCAAAACGGGTGGAGCTTTCTCCCATTTTTCGGCTACTGGTATTGCATTAAGGCTGAAACTCATTATTGCTTGATTATGCGGTTCAATTTCTAGAAGATTATTTACATTTGAGGACTTGGTTAGAAATAAAACTTTATGCAGCTTCTGCGAGGAAAAGATTGGAATAATAAATTTAGAAAAGGGTAACTCCCCAGATTCAAACATCAATGAGTCAGCAATTTCACCAGTATTTAATATCTCAGGGGTTTTAACCTCTTCTAGGAAGATTTTGGTGTGTAATTCTATCTTCTCATAATCCTTAATCACAGGTTTTGTGCCCTCAGGGCGAAACCTGAAAGTTCCTTTTAGATAGCACCAAGCGCAATCAAAGGGACAGCCGTAAGCCCATTTCAGCTCCAGAAAATGGGGACAAACCACGTCGGTCAGTTTCTCTGGTAAGGGTGTTTTATCAAATCTCTGAATAATCAAGCCATCGTTTACCTTCTCCACCAAGGTTTCCCTTTTACCAGTAAGTTGTAGATATTCTTTATAATAAACCTTGGGTTTGATGGCTGTTTCGGGGATAGAGAATAGAGGAATAGATACGGGATTGCTTTGAGGGAAAGCTATTCTATCTTCTCCGCTTAATCCTCTTGGAGTTTTTGATGTGATCCTATCTACCCTGATTTTCCTCTCCTTCTCAAGTTCCTTTAAAGCCTGCCTATAATGTTGGTCAATGTAAGGTGGCTCAGAATACCAAGGCAAGCAAACTTCCTCTTGGATTTTGTCATAAGTGATAGTTTCTCCTTTGAACCGCTCCAATAAATATTTCTTTAAGTCCTCAATACTGTTGACATCGAATAACCTCATTTGAGAACGTGCAGCGATGTCTTCTGGACCTAAATAAGCAAAATTGCCCTGGGCACTTTGTTTGAACATAATGCCCTTCATTATGGAATGACCCTTGTAGTTATTAGTGACGTGAAGCAAGTAATATAAAGTTTGTGCTTTTTCAGGTGTGCATATTCTAAAGGGGCAGCTATATTTTACATTTCCCACCTCATGTAACTGTCGCCTGTAGAGGCCTATCAAGGCAATCTCTGGCTTCTGTGAAGAGTCTAGTATGCCTTTCCACTTTTCTGTCCCGAATAAGCTATTGAAGGTGTCTTCTAATTGAGGTAGCTCCATAAACCGTGCTATATCTCGCACCATGAAGGTAAAGAATACCTCTGTCCTTGGATTAGATAGAATCTTCACTATGGTGCTGAAGGGAACCCCACTGAATCCGAAGGGGTCTACAAAGAAGAAAGAGGGGACAAGAATACTCTTTTCCCTTTCCAGATAGTCAAAGATTTCTCCAGCAACATTAGCGAATTCATCATTTTCTTTTATAATTGCTATCTTCTGCCAGTTTTTGATATTCGGTTTCTCACGCTCTAAGACCTCTTCAAGGTTGTTAAAATTGCCTTCGTCTTTTTCCACAAAGAAGCATATTAACTTATCAAAGTAGCTGCTGAGCCTATCAGCTACTCTTAAAGCGATAAGGGGCGAGCCTACTTGAATAACATTATGCGTTTTTTCATGGATATATTCGCCTCTGCCAGCGAACCCATCAAAATAGCAAATTTTGGAATTGTGTTTTCCCAGGATTGGTATCCAAGCTGCAAGATACTTCCCCAACAAGATATGTTTCACTCTAGTATGCTCTTTGTATTCCCACTTCTCCGATGCAGAATCCTTCAGCATTTTTCTTTTCAACGCTCTTTCTTTTTTACCAGTGCCTCTACCTAATCAAGTCTGGAGTTATAAGAGATGATAATATCCTACATCAGGCCGGGAATCTTGAAGTCTCCGGCTAATGCCCCAAGGTGACTCTGAGCCAGCTCCTGGGACTTTTTAATGGCTTCGTTGACTGCGGTCAGCACTAGGTCTTCCAAGAGACCGATATCTTGTAGGTCAACTGCCTCAGGGGAGATTTTCACCGATTGAACTCTTTGCTGTCCGTCAATAACAACAGTTACTGCCCCTCCCCCAGCGCTTGCTTCCACCTGGGTATTGCCTAGCTCCTCTTGCGCTTTAGCTAGCTTTGCTTGTAGTTCTC
>CAZTSA010000143.1:2372-3429 GCA_964616885.1 uncultured Clostridia bacterium | reverse complement strand
ATTATGTGGCAACTAATGGCAATGACAGTAATCCTGGAACAGAAGCTCAACCCTGGTTGACGCTGGATAAGGCTGACAGCGCTACATCTTCAGGTGATATTGTCTATGTCAAGGAAGGGACATATTCTGGTCTTGGCGTGACAAAATCAGGTATCACTTATAAATCCCATCCATCGAATACAACAAGACCAAAAACAGGACAATGGTACTTTGAAAGCGCTAGTAATGTAACAATAGATGGATTTGTGGTTACGACCGGTAATCAAGGCGGGGCTTTCATATTGAATCATGCCAATAAAAATAACATTATTAGAAATTGTGAGATGTACGAATGCGGGAGTATCGGTGTTGATGTGACCGGCGGCTCTGATTACAATATAATTGAAGACTGTGTGATCCACGATTGCTGGTATGCCTTTCATACCAGTGGCAGCGGATGTAGGGGCAATATCTTCAGGAGGAATCATTGTTATAATCATAGCGATGCAATAAATGTAAGTCCTTCTGCCTATGATACGAAAATAATTGAAAATGTAATTCATGATTGTGATGATGACGGAATTCATCTCTTTGATGATGGTAAGGCGGAAGTTTCAGGAAATTTAGTATATAACTGTAAAGGTGTAGCTTTTTGGGTTAATGGTAGCGCGGGCATCATTTCAAAGAATAACACTGTTATAGGCGTCTCTGGGGCGAAATGGGGATATGTCGTTTGGGTTGAGGGTTCTAATCATACCTTCAAGAACAATATTATTTATGTGAATGCTGCAGATATGCAATTATTTACTGGAGGTGGAACAGGAAATATTAATTATAACTGTTGGTGGAATCAGCAAGGACAAGCTTCCCAGGTCGCTGCAAATGATATAGTCGCCGACCCTTTATTTGTTAATATAGCAGGCAATGACTATCATTTAAAATCTAATTCGCCCTGTATTGGTGCTGGCGAAGGAGGGGTAGATATGGGAGCTTATGGTGTGGGATCCGAACCAGCACCGGCGTTATCGGTGAGCCCTACCTCCCATGATTTTGGGAGCAGTGAGACGAATTACCAATT
>CAZTSA010000143.1:0-2272 GCA_964616885.1 uncultured Clostridia bacterium | reverse complement strand
TTCCAGAACAGGGAAATCAACTGGAACATATAATGGGACAATAAGTTTTACCAGTAATGGAAGCAATCAGGATGTTTCAGTATCTATGATTGTGCCAGCAGTGGAGCCAGAACCGCAGCTATCGGTGAGCCCTACCTCCCATGATTTTGGGAGCAGTGAGACGAATTACCAATTTACGGTAAAGAATACAGGAGGAGCGACACTTAGCTGGAATGGAAGTGAGAGTTTAGACTGGTTGAGTTTAAGTAAAACGTCAGGAAGCCTGGGAGCTGGCATTTCAGAGAATGTCACAGCGACAGTTTCCAGAACAGGGAAATCAACTGGAACATATAATGGGACAATAAGTTTTACCAGTGATGGAGGCAATCAGGATGTTTCAGTATCTATGATTGTGCCCAGCCCGGAAGTCCCCGACCCGCCCGATAATAATCCGGGAGAATCGAAACCCCTTAGCGGCGAACCGGTTAATGATGACCGTCCTAGCGATAAAGAAGATGGAGTGCGCAATCGGCCGAATCCGTTCCGTGCAGGTAAACAGTTAACTCTAATAGAATATAATCTTGAGCAACCTTCGAATGTAACAGTTACAATCTACAACCTAATGGGCCAAGAAGTATGGAGTGAAACTTACAGGGCAGGAGAAAACGGCGGAAGAGAAGACAATAGCGTTCCCTGGGATGGAAGAAATCTCTCTGGGGAAGTGGTGGGAAATGGAGGTTATATCTGCCGCATCTGGGTCGAGAGAGAAAAGAGGGCTATGTTAAGGAAAATTGCTATTGCCAAATAGGGAGTGTGCGGGACAATGGAAAAAAGGTTATCTAAAATATTTTTTGTTTCTATTCTAGTTTTGGCGCTGGATTGGCAAGTTGCCAGGGCAGACAATTACTACGGAATGCCCAATGACTATTTGCAGTACGGGGCTGGGGCGAGGTCCTTAGCCATGGGGGGAGCATATGTGGCGCTGGCAAATGAGGCTAGTGCTCCTTATTGGAACCCTGCAGGCCTAACGCAGATTGATGAACATCAGTTCCTTGCTATGTATGCTCCCTTCTTTGAAAAGACGAGTTATAACTTTCTCTCCTATGTTCATCCCCTGGGAAAGATGGGGAATCTCGCCATTTCCGATGTTTTCCTCTATGCGGAAGGGTATGAGGAAGTCGACGACGGCGGGAATGTACTTGACACCAGTCAGTCGATATTTAACAATGCGGTAAGTATTTCCTATGCAAATAAGGTTTCCGGAGGGATTTTTTTAGGAGCAAGTTTGAAACTGGTACATGAGCGAGTGATGAAATATTCAGGGAATGGTCAGGGAATAGACTTGGGGATGCTTTTCAAACCTTCAAATGGACTGAGCATTGGATTAGTAGTGCAAAATGTTCTCGAGCCAAAGGTGACTCTAAGATATGACCCAAATGTGTATAAAATAAATTTGAAAGGTGGTCTGGCACTGAGTGCATTCTCTAACCGTTTCATCTTGACCGGAGATGTGAATAAGCTCGCTGACGAGAAGGAATACTTCTCGGTTGGCATGGAAATTTCTCCCTGGGAGAAGACTGCTTCTTCTCTGAAAAGGGTCGATTTGAGGGTAGGATGCAACCAATTGCAGACTTTTACCTGCGGACTGGGGCTGAAGATAAAGTCTTTATCTGTTGACTATGCGTTTAATACTCACGATATGGGAAATCTCCACAAATTTGCTCTTACCTTTGGCTGGGGGAATATCCGTGAGGCGAGTGCGAAGGGCATTTTGAAGTCGCGGAATACCTTTTCCCATTTAGGACCAGCTTTTTCCTCCCCCAAGAAGCGGAGTGTAACAGGAGCTGGCAAACGGTAGAGGGCTAAGGCAATGCCTGACAAAAACAGATTGCGCTAGATTGGAGCCGTTTGAGAACATAATGGAACTCTTATTAATTCTTATAATACTTCTTCTAATTGGCTTGTGCATGCTGGGAAGATAAGGAAATCCAGCGTCAATTCAGGGATTAGGACTCCTATATTATTGGGAGGGGGCAACAAAGCGATTAGATAGAGAAAGGTGGGAAAGAAAGAGGCCCCGAAAGTAGACGAAAGTCCCGAATCCACTTGAAAAATCAAGGCGATTCGGGATTTTCTTTTTATTTAAGATTATTGCAATTTAGGGCATTTTGCGGGAATTAGGAAAGGCTGAACAGAAACTATATTAGCAAGCATTGAGAGCGTCTCTTCTGTCGTTGTTTAACAACCGATTTTTTCGTCTGGAAATAGGCCTCTGGAATAGGTCTTTTTTTCG
>CAZTSA010000142.1:0-3497 GCA_964616885.1 uncultured Clostridia bacterium | reverse complement strand
CAAACGCCAGTCTCTCTGGCGAGAGTGATAATTTGCAAGGTTTGAAGGAAAATGTCATAATCGGAAGATTGATTCCTGCGGGAACGGGGATGTCCAACTATCAGAAGATGCTGGAGAGTTGAAGGATCAAGGCCGCGGACATTAGGGGATAGACATCGGGCTACGTACTGGGGACATGAGATATGGCACTCAAAATCCCTGGTGGGGCCTTGCAAAATTAGAGAAAGGGTCTTTGTCACAGAAAGAAAAGGGAGGCGAAACGAGGAACTAAGATGCCTACAATTACTCAATTGATAAGAAAGGGTAGAAGAAAGATTAGGAAAAAGGAAAAGACACCCGCCTTAGGCGGGTGTTCTCAAAAGAGAGGGGTCTGTATTCGCGTTTATACTACTACGCCGAAGAAGCCAAATTCGGCACTCCGAAAAGTTGCTCGCGTTAAACTCAGTAACGGCATGGAAGTGACGGCTTATATACCCGGGATAGGACATAATCTGCAAGAGCATTCTATAGTTTTGATTCGGGGGGGGAGAGTGAAGGATCTGCCTGGGGTCCGCTATCATGTTGTGCGAGGTATTTTAGATACTGCCGGGGTAGCCGATAGGAAAAAGGGCCGCTCTCGCTACGGTGCAAAGAGAGTAAAGGCTGTAGCACAGGCAGCTTAAACAGGAGGTTAGTACCTTGCCCAGAAAAGGAAAAGTAAGAAGAAGGCTAATAAAGCCAGATTATGCTCACAATAGCCTTCTTGTAGCTAAATTCATAAATAAGGTAATGGTAAAGGGAAATAAGAAGGTAGCTGAACAGATTGTTTACCGCGCTCTGGATAGTGCAGGAAAGAAACTCAACCTGTCCCCTATAGAAGCATTCAATAAGGCTTTGAGTATGGTGAGGCCTGTTTTAGAGGTAAAAGCAAGAAGGGTTGGCGGAGCAACATATCAGGTTCCGGTTGAGGTAAGACAAGAACGGTCGATTGACCTGGCAATGCGTTGGATAATCCAGTTTGCCAGGATCCGAAAGGGCAAGCCCATGTGCGAAAGACTTTCTGAGGAGATGGTTGCGGCTGCAAATAGCGAAGGCTCGGCGGTGAAAAAGAAAGAAGACATGCATAAGATGGCTGAGGCCAATCGTGCTTTTGCTCATTATCGCTGGTAAAGATAAGAGGGGTCAACTCTCTTTTTCAAGCTACCGACCATAAAAAGGGGACAGCTACTTTATTATGTTTATTGCTTTATACGGTCCTATTCTCAAAATTGACTCGGCCGATTTTTTTGAAAAATGACTCTCAAGCTTTTTTTGACTTTTTTTTCAAAAAGAGAGTTGATTCTTATTTTTTGGATTATGTGTGATTATGACAAGAGATTTTCCCTTAGAAAAAGTAAGGAATATAGGAATTGTAGCCCATATTGATGCAGGCAAAACTACGATTACTGAAAGGATTCTATACTATACTGGAAAGATTTACAAGATGGGCGAGGTACACGAAGGGACGGCGACAATGGACTGGATGGAGCAGGAGCAGGAAAGAGGTATTACAATTACCTCGGCAGCGACTACTTGCCATTGGCGAGATTGCCGTATAAATATCATTGATACCCCAGGACATGTTGACTTTACTGTGGAAGTAGAAAGGTCTTTGAGAGTCTTAGACGGCTGCATAGTGATTTTCTGTGGGGTGGAGGGTGTTGAACCCCAGTCAGAGACGGTCTGGCGACAGGCAGATAGGTACGGGGTTCCCCGTATAACTTTTGTGAATAAGATGGATCGCGTGGGCAGTGATTTCTTTTGGGTAGTAGATAGGATGAAGGAGAGATTAGGGACAAGGGCTTTTCCCGTGCAAATACCTCTCGGTAAAGAGGAGGATTTCAGGGGAGTCATCGACTTGATCAGGATGAAGGCTCGAGTCTACAAGGGAGAGGACCTGGGAGTAACCTATGAGGAAATAGATATTCCACAGGAATTTATTGCTTCAGCGAGAAAGTATCGGGAAGAGTTTCTGGCAGCTCTCTCTGAGGTGGATGATAGCCTATTGGAGAAATACCTCCACGGCAAAGAGATAGAAAGCGATGAAATAATTAAGGCTCTCCGCAAGGCAACGCTTGCAGTCAAGATAGTGCCTGTTTTCTGTGGGTCGGCATTGAAGAACAAGGGAGTCCAGATGCTTTTAGATGGAGTGATAGATTATCTGCCTTCCCCGGAAGATTTGGCGGCCATATCAGGGGTTAATCCGCGGACGCAAAAAGAGGAAAAGAGAAAACCCAGCGACAAAGAAGAGTTCTGTGCTTTGGCGTTTAAAATAATGGCTGACCCCTATGTTGGAAAATTGACTTTTCTTCGTGTCTATTCGGGAACAATGAGAGCGGGCTCTTATGTATATAATGCCACCAAGAATATGAAAGAGAGAGTAACTCGCATTTTGCGGATGCATGCTAATCACAGAGAAGATATCGGGATGGCGTATGCTGGCGATATTGCTGCAGTGGTGGGGCTCAAGAATACTTTCACAGGAGATACTCTCTGCGCCCAGCATCGTCCGATAGTTCTGGAGCCCATGCATTTTCCTGAACCAGTTGTTTTCCTGGCGATTGAGCCAAAAACTAAGATTGATGAGCAGAAGATGATTACGACTTTAAATACATTGGCCAGCGAAGACCCCACCTTCAAAGTAAGAGTTAATCCCGAAACAGGACAGAATATAATCTCAGGGATGGGAGAACTCCATCTTGAGGTTCTTGTTGACCGGATGTTGAGAGAGTTCAAAGTTGAGGCAAATGTTGGTAAGCCGCAGGTGGCCTATAAAGAGGGTATCACTCGAGCTTTTGTGCAAGAAGGGAAATATATTAAACAGACGGGCGGCCATGGCCAGTATGGGCATGTTGTCTTGGAAGTGAAGCCTCGGGAAAGAGGTTTTGGGTTCAAGTTCATTGACGGGATAAAAGAGGGGAAAATTTCCAAAGAATACATTCCTTCTGTGGAGAAAGGAGTTCTTGAGGCAATGGAAGCTGGAATACTGGCTGGGTATCCAGTAGTTGACCTGGAAGTGAGATTGGTGGATGGTAGTTTCCATGAAGTGGATTCCTCTGACCTGTCATTTAAGAATGCTGCTGCCATAGCACTACACGAAGGAATGAAGAAAGCTTCTCCTGTTCTGTTAGAGCCTGTGATGAAGTTGGAGGTCGTAGTCCCAGAGAAATACCTGGGAGATGTGCTTGACGACCTTAACACTCGACGGACAAGAATAAGTAAGATAGATAGGCGAAGCCAAGTGCAGATAGTAGATGGCTTTGCGCCGCTGGCAGAGATGTTCGGATACGCTACCAGTTTGCGCTCGCTAACGCAAGGTCGGGCAACCTACAGTATGGAACCCTCTCATTACGATGAGGTTCCGGAGGAGATAGCGAGAAAAATTATCGAAGGTACTTTAAAATAACTAAAGGGAGGTAACAAGATGGCAAAGGAGAAATTTGTACGAACCAAGCCACACGTAAATGTGGGCACAATTG
>CAZTSA010000141.1:0-3521 GCA_964616885.1 uncultured Clostridia bacterium | reverse complement strand
TATGAAAAATTCCCAGATATATCGCCTTAACAACAGGATAGTCTCCCATCCAGCGTAAACTCAAAATCGTCGCCCCAATCCCTTCCACAATAAGAGTAACCCTTAGAACATATTTTGTAAACTGAACCACGCCTCCCAGGCTAAATTGAGGCATAGATTCCTGCATTATTAACCTTTCTCTAAGAGTTATTGCCTTGCCAATAAGCAAAAGGAGAAAGGTAGCCATAGTCATATAACCCAGACCGCCTATCTGGATTAGGAGGAGAATAACTATCTGCCCGAACAAAGAAAAATAATCGCCCGTGTCATGAACTACCAAACCCGTAACGCAGACAGCTGAAGCTGCCGTAAACAGAGCATCTATAAGTGGTTGCCTCTCTCCTCCAGCAGTGGCCTGGGGCAAGGACAGAAGAGCCGTGCCGATTAGAATCACGGTTAAGAATCCAAGGACAACTACTTGAGGAGGAGAAAACCAGTGATTTTTAGCCATAAATTTTCTATCTTGGCCTGGGCGACCACTCTTGGGAGTGCCATCTTCCGCCACCCTAAAGGCCGACCAACCAATTAACTAAGAACCTTCCGGCCCGGAGACTTCTCTCTTATTCGCTTCAAGGGCAATAGCTACCAAACGGGAAAAGGTATTTGTATCATTTACCGCCAAATCGGCTAAGATTTTTCGATTAATCTGAACTTTCGCCTTTCTCAGGCCGCTCATAAAATTACTATAAGACATACCATTCAGGCGAGAAGCAGCATTTATTCTCATAATCCAGAGAGAACGAAATTCTCTCTTTCTCCTTCGCCGATCCCTGTAAGCATACTGCAAGCCTTTGTCCAGTTGTTCCGTCGCATGGCGATAAAGATGTTTCTTGCCCAGACGATATCCCTTAGTTAATCGAAAGATCTTCTTCTTTCGCCTTCTGGTAGTTACACCACCTTTTATCCTTACCATTGCCTCATCCTAAAAACCTGCATAATTTGCTCCAGATGTCTTTGCGAGCGCACATACCCCCTCCTCCTTGAGGCGGAGGAAATAAAGTGGGGGGTAAATTGGCCCGTGGCAACCCCGTTCTGAACTACGAGATTACCACGGGATTTCGTCCTTCCGAGTGACAACATAATTTTTATGCATATGGTAAAAGTTTCTTTACCAATCTTTTATCTCTGTGAATAGAGGTGCTCAATTTTCTCAGCTTTCTTAATCTTTTGGAACTCTTTTTCGTTAATCTGTGCCGGGCACCCACTCTCTTGTGTTTAATCTTGCCCTTGGACGTAATTTTAAACCTCTTCTTGGCACCACTGTGAGTCTTTAGCTTTGGCAAAAGCGCCTCCTCTCAGCACAGGCAGTCAAAATTCAACTCGTCGTCACTTTTCGATTCCCAAATTTTCTTCATCTTTTCGTTGGGACTCCGCCTTTTTCTTGGGAACAAGCAACATCGTCATACGATACCCTTCCAAACGGGGTTTCTGCTCGCAGCTGGCTATTGAGGAAAAATTTTCCTTGATTGTTTCCAGAAGCTTTCCCCCTAAATCGGCGTGACTGGTTTCCCTTCCTTTAAAATTAACTGTGATTTTTACCTTTCGCCCAGTCTCCAGGAACTCTTGGATGTGCCTCGACTTTACATCCAAATCGTGTTCCCCTATTGTGGCGCGCATCCTCACCTCTTTTAACTGACCAATCTTCCTGCGCTTGCGAGCCTCCTTGTCCTTTTTTTCTTGTTCATAACGGTACTTGCTGTAATTCATAATTTTGCAAATGGGAGGAGTCTCCCCTGGAACAATCTCCACTAAGTCCAGCTCTTTATTGCGGGCAGCAAGCAGAGCTTCCTTAGTCTCTACAATCCCTGTCAACTTACCTTCCTCATCAATTAACTTAACTTCTTTAGCCTTGATACCTTCGTTTACTCGGAGCTTTACTTTTTTTACTATAACACATCACCTCCCGGGAAATAAAAAAAGTCCGCCGTAGACGGACCTCAATGTTTTTCTATCTCAGAAATAGCAACCTTTTCGGAAACTTCCTTAAGGTGAGGCATAGCCTACTTCCTAAAATTGTATACAAAATATCTTGTCTTTTGTCAAGTTAAAAATCTATTGTTTGTGACAAGTTGCCGGCTTTTTTGCTTGGCGATTATCGAAGTAAACTGCCCGAACTTTCTCAAGAATTTTTTGTTTGCCTTCTCCCAGCTCATGATTAAATACCTGCTGATGAAAAACCATCTAAATCTGCCAATATTATAGAATTTCTTCCATGCTCTCAAAACTTTATTTTGTAGTTCGAAGGCGCCGATCTTCTTTGGCTCAAATACTACATGAGTCCCATCATATAGCGACCAATCCTTGGTAAAAATTCTACCCTGAGAACTCAGCTGCTCAAAAAGCTCCGTTCCCGGGATAGGAGAAAGTATTGCGAACTGAACGGTGTTCAATTTCGTGCGCCGACAGAATCTGACTGTCCTATCAATAGTATTGGCATCGTCGGCATCAGACCCCAATATAAAAAAACCGTGAACTCTTATATCTCGCTCAGCAAGTCTCCTGATACAATACCTGATGTCCTCCAGGCCCTGGTTTTTCCTGTACAATTTCAATGTCTCTGGGTTGATTGATTCAAAGCCAATCATAAGAACCCGGCAATTAGTTCTATTCATAAGTTCCAGAAGCTCACTATCGTCTGCTACGTCCACCCGAACTTCTGCTGTCCATTTAAACCTCAATTTACGTCTGAGACATTCCTGTAATAGGACTTTTATCCTCTCTTTATCAGCCGTAAAGTTATCGTCTGAGAAGAAAAATTTTCGGAAACCCTGAGAAATACGAAATTCTAGTTCCTCAAGAACATTTTCAGAACTTCGAAAACGGTACTTCTTTCCAAACATCTTGGTAACTGAACAGAAAATGCAGTTATAGGGACACCCTCTGGAAGTCAGGATTGGTATATATTTAAACTTCTCCCTCCCATCACGGAGAAGTCTCAAATCCGGGAAAGGAAGTGTATCCAGGTTCTCGACGGGAATCCCTTTAACTATATGCGAAAATCCTGTGTTACTATTTACGACATCAGAGATTACCTTTTCTGCTTCTCCCTTTACTAATATGTCAGCATGTTGCAGCGCTTCCTCAACCATAAACGTGGCATGGGGACCCCCCATAATTATTCTCATATTGGGTCTCGCTTTCTTCAGGGCATCAGCGATACGGTAAGCTCTCTTTGCGGTACAAGTCATAGTGGAAAACCCGACTACATCTGAGTTTAATAATTCTTTATCAAGCTTTCCTGTATTTTGGTTATAAACTTCCTTGAAATCTTCCGATAGAACCGAAACCTCATGTCCTTCTCTTCTTAGAACTGCACCCAGATAGAATGCGCCCAGGAGAGGCACTCTGGTTAGACCATAAGCATTGAAATCGGCTCTAGGCTGAACAAAAGTAACTTTACTCATACTGCACTCTTGCGGTAAATATGAGGAAGAATTTATTCTTGTTTATTCGGAGAGTAGCTCTTTTACAAATTTCAAATT
>CAZTSA010000140.1:0-3522 GCA_964616885.1 uncultured Clostridia bacterium | reverse complement strand
GAGCTTCAGTTTCGGCTGGACTTTGCCAGTAATCATTTGGATCATCCGGAATAAATTTAAGCGGATTATCCCTGATGACCAGGTCATAAACCTCATAAATAACAGGTGGAATTTCCTTTGGATAAGTGAGTTCTTCAGCTTTTCCTGGTGAAAATAGGGATAATACAAGCGTACACGCGATTAATAGCGACGTTATTTTTCTCATAAAGAATACCTCCTCTTTTAATTTTACCTTAGGAGCGAATTCTACACGGTTCACTATTCCTTGTCAAGTACAATCTTTTCTCGTCGACAGAAATATAAAAGAGAGGGGTCTTGGGGAGCTTTGCTCCCCGGGTAGGACTCACTTCATTAAATGAACTTGTCCTGAGCGGAGCCGAAGGAGTGTAATCTCACCTACAAATGCCGCTTGCTTCTAAGTATCTTAACTTCGAAAATCGAGAATAGAAATTAAACCGCAATCCATTTTCGATTCTCTAATATCGATTCCTCTAATTTTTTGCCCCGCAAAAAATTGGCTCCCCAGGTTAGACGAATTTCGCAACTGGATTTATTCGCCTGAAGCAAAGGTTATCGAGCAATACCTTCCTTCTTTTCTTGCACCGTGAAAGTCTGCCCCATGTTGAAACCTTAATTTAAGACCGCCAGCTCCGTAGATTACTACACCTCCTCGTGATACAGGTCACACTTTAACAACCCAAAAACCTGCCAACAAGGCGAGAAAGAGCTTTTCATAAGCTGGATATAGGTCCGAGGGTGCCTCACAGCGCACAGCAAATTGCGTGTCCTCAACTTGAGTCAGCATTTCCACGATGGTTTTTCTCTTTCCTCTCTCTAAATACTCGTACTGTAGCCGCCCTCCCTCAATTTGTTCCCAACTCGGGACCCACTTTCCCTCCCGTTCGTCCCAAACCATAATATGCCTGCTACATTCTACGATGCGAATTAGGCGATAGCCTGCCTTGAGACTAGCTTTTTCCAGCACCTCTGAAATCCAGTATTCTAACGTTTCCCCAGACACAGCATGTTCTCCCCAAGCAACCACACTTACTTCAGGATTTTTGGGGTCAACAAAAGTATTTCCGTCCGCGTTCATCGGGTCTTTTCTATCCCATGTCTTAGGGTAAAGAAAAGAAAAGCCAAAACGTCGATTGGTCTCTCGTTGAAGGTCCTCTTGGTTAAACTTAATTTGTTCTTTAACAGATTTCCTAATAGATTTCCAATTGTTAGTAATATCGCGGACGGCCTTTGAAATTTTTACAAGCCAGACCCAGACTAGGGCACCTAAAATTATAGCAATTAACGCAAAAAACCAATTATTTTTTAGCCAACTTAATGCTTGCCCAGCTATCATGGTTTATTACCTCAACTACATAACGGCTAACTGATTTATATCCGAAGTTTCTCGGATGTTATCCTTTGGGTCAACTAACTCTTAACCTTGTTTCTTTTGTTTTGTCCAATTTCTAAATTCCCTAACAAGGCATTAGAATAGTCAGCCCTTTCAGTCCCTCGATGGCGAATCCATTTTGTGGTTGCTCCCCGAGAGGGGGAAGAATCCGAACTTTTTCCCTTGTCTTCATTTTTGGCCTTCAAAGCACGAGGAAAAACAAGCGCTTTTTGATATTCTACCGGCTTGAAAACCAAATAGCCCCGGGCAGCACAGGGTAAGACCCACTTTCTTTTACTTGCCCTGTACTCCTCCGTCCATCACGCTGGCCGGTCACTTGCACTATCCTTCGGATCCGGAACGCTCACCGTCTCGGGGATGGAGTTCGTAATTATTTCAAAGAATCCGAAATCATAATATAGCATATTCCCTCAAATTAGTAAACGACTTTCAATGGTGGCTTGGAGAAATGGGGCAGAATTTGGCAGGGACAATAAATCAAGAATTTTATCAGACAAGAGTGCAAGGGGCATTAGGTCCTTTGCTGAATTGACTTTTTTGCTATCCAATAAAAACATCTTCAACCGGATATCTAAAACTTCCGTAAATTCTCTTTCCGATAAGCGCAAAGCCAACTGTTAAAGGACCAACCTTTCCTATAAACATTGTAATTATCAGAAATATTTTGCTTATATTGTGTAAGTATGATGTGATACCCGTTGAAAGGCCGACATTTCATCCCTGGGATTGATTAATCTTACCATAGATATTGTCGGCATGAAAATAGTTGATTTTAAGAAGAAAAACTTTTTTGATATGATAGATATCTTTTAACGATGGTAGCGAGGGATTTTATCTGGATATTGTTTCTAGATTAGATAATCATCCACGAGTTTTGTTAAAAGAAAATTTATTGATTAGTTAAAATATTTTATTCTGCTGTCTTTTCTAAATTCATGCCCAAAGAATTTACCTGTTATGAAATAAATATTTTTCAAAGTTACTTTAATCCCTTCATTTTCAAATCTTCTCATATTAAACCAAACCTTTCCAGGAGTTTCCAAAATTCCAAATTTTCCTCTTGCAATTGTTTTCGCTCGTTTTGCATAGTCTGAGTCTTCTCCAAAGACCAATTCTTCATCAAATCCACCAAGTTTTTCGTGAATTTCTTTCTTTGCGAATATGCAACTTTGCATAAATGGCTTTTTTGTGTACTGTGTTAGTTTCATGAATTTGTTTGCGAGTTCAATAAAAAACTTATACTGAGTGTCTTTTATCTTTCTTCCTGTTGGAATAGGGGCCTGCAATGTTCCTGCTACATCCAAATTTCTGTCATAAAATTCTTGAAGGCCTTTTTTCAAAAAATAAGGAGGAAATATTGAATCTGCATCTATAAATATAAGTATCTCTCCTTTGCTGTATTTTGCTCCATTATTTCTTCCAAAAGAAAGTTCTCCTCCATTAACAATTCTGCATCCATAACCCAAAGCTATATCTCTTGTTTTGTCTATTGAATGGGCATCACTAACTATGATTTCCAAGTCGCTTAGGCCCTGCAATCTTATTGAATCCAGCAATTTTGGAAGATACCTTTCTTCATTTTTTGTTGGAATTATTATACTGAGCATGTTTTTTATTAAACTTATAATAAAATCGTTTTGCCATCCCTGAATCCTATAACACCCATTACGTTAACCCATTTGGAGCCAAATTACCTTATTTCCCCCTCTACAAGTAATTATGCGTCAGAATATTTTTAGGAAAGTATACCGTGAAGACTCATTAAAATGCCCCACTACGGAGGGCAAGCGATTTCCGCTATTTTACTGCCTTGAAAACGAAACCGTCCCCATCGGTCCCCAGGCGGGGCCGGCATTCTTAGCTTAGACTTGACTTCCCTATCCATCAGGCTGGGCACCCACTTGCGCTGTCCTTCGGACCCGGGACCCTCACCGCCTCCCACCCTTGTCCCTAACAAGGAGCTCCTTGGGCATTAAAGGGGAAAATCATAAGAGACCAATCTCTTTTTTGCTACCAAAGTGGCAAACCCGGCTAAAACTTCCCTATTTTGAATACACAAATGTAATAATCTTTTTGCACCCACGATGTCAAAATTTACCAGAAACGATACT
>CAZTSA010000139.1:0-3524 GCA_964616885.1 uncultured Clostridia bacterium | reverse complement strand
AACCGAGTGAGGGTCACACGGAAATCACATTTACTAACCTTCCCCCGGGTGCATACGTAAAAATATTTCATATTGAAGGTAGGATAATTACAACTCTGAAAGGGGAAGCCGGGGAAGCAAAGTGGAAGGTAAAAGATATTGAAGGAAATAACGTATCCAGTGGGTTGTATCTTTATTGTATTGAGAGCGAGAAGAAACGTCAAACCGGAAAATTAGTAATTATCAGATGAAAAAGACGATGATGAAAAAAATTGCCCTGGAGTCAGTAGTATGGACTCGGACTACAATGAGTGGGACCAAATCTATAGAGGGTATCCCTTACGAGCCCTGCCCTGGGAACTCGGTAAACCGAGGAAAGTTCTAATTGACCTTGTGGAGAAAGGGCTAGTAAAGAAGGGGAAAGCTTTAGACGTATGTTGCGGGGCTGGAACGAACGCACTTTACCTGGCCAAAAAAGGCTTTCAAGTCACTGGAATAGACATATCTTCTAAAGCCGTAGAATATGCAAAGGAAAAGGCGAGAAAGGCAAGCGCCAGGATCCAGTTCCAGGTACAAAATTTTCTAAATCTTCCCTTTGAAGACGAAGAATTCGACTTTATTTTCGACATGGGCTGCTTTCACCACGTGAAGGTCGAGGACAGAAGCACCTTCATAGGGGGCATACATCGAGTCTTAAAAAGAGGTGGCTCCTATCTCGTGGTCTTCTTTAGTTACAGGAACGGTCCCGCATGGAACCACTTCACTAAAGAACAGATAATCCAGCTTTTCTCGGGTCACTTCAAAATCAAAAACATCCAGCACATAGCCTCTCTTGAAGGAGACGGCTATAAGCGGTACTTCTATTCGGTTTTGATGGAGAAGAAGTTGTAGCCCCGCTTTTTAATTTATGGCAGATAGTATGTTAATTGACAATATCCGCAAACTGCGGTTAAGATGGAAAAATAGAAGTAAAAATGTAATGATGTGTTTATTTATGCTCCTGCGAAATTGTCGTTAACAAAGGAGAAATAGAACAATGAAGGCATTAGCAAGAATTGTTTTATCAATAATGCTGGCTGTTTTCATTACTGTTTCCGCTCACTCCCAGGAGAATTTGTGGTATGAACTAAATCACAAGGTTGGTGAGCTTTATAGACAAGGACAATATTCAGAAGCGACCAATGTAGCTGAAGAAGCCTTGAAAGTTGCAGAAAGCACATTTGGGCCGGACCATCCAAATGTGGCAACATCCCTGAACAATCTGGGGGAAGTCTATAGAGCCCAGGGTAAATATGCCGAAGCCGAGCCACTTTACAAGCGGGCACTGGAAATAGGTGAAAAAGTCCTTGGGGCTAACCATCCACGCGTGGCAACATTCCTGAACAACCTGGGGGAAGTTTATAGAGCTCAGGGCAAATATGCCGAAGCCGAGCCACTTTACAAGCGGGCGCTGGCAATAGATGAGAAAGCTCTTGATCCGTACGGTGGCGATGTGGCAACAACCCTGAACAATCTGGCAATACTTTATCATTCGCAGGGCAAGTATGCCGAAGCCGAACCACTCTACAAGCGGGCGCTGGAAATATTGGAAGAAGCCCTTGGGCCGGAACATCCCGATGTGGCAAGTATGTTGGAGAATATGGTAGAGCTTTATAAGAATATGGGAAACGAAGATGAAGCGAAAAGGCTAGAAGAGCGTGCAAAAAGAATTCGTTCAAAAAGTCAATGACGAACAATAATCAAAGAGAGACCGAGAAAATCTCAGCAAAGCTACCCAATTTTTCACTTGGCTATGTCATCGCAGCGCTCCTTCTTATTGGACAAATTATACAAGTTATTGCTAGATTAATCTTGGTGAAGCAGAAAGTCTATCCTATGATTTCTCCAATTGGAGTGGCAGGGTGGATCTATTGGTTTATTTGCATCTACCAAATGCATAATGTACTTGCAGAACTTACAAATTCAACATATCCAATAAGCCCTGCTGCTGCAGTTGGATACCATTTCATTCCATTGTATAATGTTTATTGGATATTTAGATGGCCCGCGGAAATTGCAAAGTTTGTAAATTCCCATCTGGGTCGAAAGGCAACTTTCAAAGGCACAGGGATATTTCTTTTTATCGCCCCGTTTCTTTTAAGAATGGTAGGTGCGGGCATACCGTTAATCATAGCCTTTAGTGTTGGACTCTATTTATCGCGAAAGATTTTGCAAGTGATTCAAAAGAGGAACCAGATTCCCCATTTCCCAAAATAAATCGCCTGAGAAAAAGTGTCTCACCCTATTTCCGGAAGAGCCTTCCCAGGGTTTCCTGTCTGAAAAGCAAATTCCCGACGATAAAAATCACGAAGTTTGCACTTGACATACCGGTAAATATTTGTTAGTTTTGTTGTTGCCTCGAAGTATAGACATCAATATTACACATGGCACAACGGAGCATCATCTCCAGCAGAATGAAACAGACAACCCCATTGCTGGAAGAAACCCTCAATTAGCTATAAAGAGAATTTACTCACGCAGCTCCATATGCACGCCGTAGTTCTTTATTATTTTGAGATTCTATATCTGTCCGTGCCGGTTCCCGCTTTTTTATTCCTTGAATATGGAAAGAGGGTCCCGAGTGCTTTATCAGGCAGTTCGGAGAAACGGAGGCAAATACAAAGAAAGGAGGTGAAAGAAAATCAAGAGCGAACTCAGACAAGTGCTGAGTCACACATCAAATAAGGAGGTAAAACATGCGTAGAATTGGACAAATCTTCAGGTTTTTAATTCCTCTCATTGCCCTAGTAGCTTTGGTGGTATTTATGACTGGAGCCGGGAGACGGAGAAGGGCAGCAGAAGAAAAGAAGGCCAAGTTCGACCAGTTTGTCCGGGAGGCTTGGAACACAGGCAACACGGACCTATTGGACAAAGTATTCGCTCCCGAAGTTGTCCTTCACAACTATCCCGAGCCGGATCGTAAAGGCCTCGAGGCCTACAAACAATGGCTTAGAAATGTCCGTTGCGCCATGCCGGACTTTCAAGTCACGGTTCTCAAGAGATACGTCGAAGGGGACACAATTATTTCACAGTGGATCTGGCGGGGCAAACACACAGGTGAAGGGTTGGGCCCTCCCACCGGCAAGGAGCTGACAGGGAGGGGATGCGACATAGGCCGTTGGGTGGGAGACAAAGTCGTCGAGATATGGAATCATGAGGATATGCTGGGCCTCATGCAACAGCTTGGCCTTAAGTTGGTCCCTGCGGAGGAGAAGGGCAAGAAGTAATTTCTTTAGTATCCCTTTCCGCTGAGAGAGGTTACGAACTTTCAAAGCTGGTTGTCGCTACATGGTCTAACACGGGGTTGCTGACTTCGCTTTTGGCTTCATCCCAATGCCTCCTTTTACCCAGTGACTTCGGCAACCCCGTAACCTTTACCTAATCAATAATTCTTACTTCACTTTTGGGAATATTCAGGATTTTGCTTTAACCTCGGTTTTGTAAGCCGAACCGGAGCCAAACATAAAGAAAAGAGGTGAAAGAAAGTAAAGAGCGGACTCAGCTAT
>CAZTSA010000138.1:0-3557 GCA_964616885.1 uncultured Clostridia bacterium | reverse complement strand
GAACTCCTCAGCCCATTTAACCGCCATGGGATAAAGTGCCCAGGCTCCTGACATAATTAGTGCCTTCCATTTCCTCTTCTTTTAGTTCCGACTGGCTCGTTTCAATTCCTGCACTAAAAAATAAGATAATAATTAATAAGCCACTCAATATTTTTCTCATATTTTCTATCTCTCTTTCAACAATTTACTGAAGAAATCTTCGGAGTTTCCAGACCAGGAGGAAGGCTTGAAAAATGATTCTTTTCGAAATTTTGGATTTGCCGCGGGTGCGGTCAACAAATGTGATGGGAACTTCTTTAATGGAAAATCCCTTTTTCCACAATTCAAACTTCATTTCTATTTGAAATGCGTATCCATCTGAGATAATTCTATCAAGGTCTATCTTCTTGAGAACTTCCCTCCGATAACAGTTAAATCCGCCCGTGCAATCGAGAACTGGAAGCCCGGTTACCATCCTTACATAAATATTGGCTCCTCGACTGAGGATGAGCCTATGAACGGGCCAATTCTTAATTCCACCACCCTCAATATATCTGGAGCCAATTACCAGGTCGTATCTTTTTGCTTCTTCCAGAAGGTCGATTAGATACTTCGGCTGATGGGAGAAGTCGGCATCCATCGTAAATACCAGGTCATAGTTATTCTCAAGAGCATACTTGAATCCGGTAATGTAAGCTGTTCCCAGACCCAGTTTGGTCGGGCGATGGATTACAGATACTTCTGAATACTCTACTGCCAGACCATCAGCTACTCTACCTGTACCGTCGGGAGAGTTATCGTCAATAATCAGGACATGGAAATCCTTGTTTAATTTCTCTATTTCTTTTATCAGTCTTTCAATATTTTCCTTCTCATTGTATGTAGGAATTATGACTAGTGATTTCATTAAGACATATTGGACGGGTTCAATAAATTGAACCCCTACAATTAATAACGTAGGGGTCGGATTTATCCGACCCGTTGTTTCTTTTTGAAATATTCTATTGTTTTCTGGAGGCCTTCTTGTAAAGAAACCTTGGGAGACCAATTCAAAAGTTCCTTTGCCTTACTTATATTCGGCTGCCTGATTTTAGGGTCGTCTACAGGAAGCGCCTCATGAATTACTTTGCTCTTGCTCTTTGTTAGCTCCAACACAATCTTGGCAAATTCATTAATGGTCATTTCTTGAGGATTACCTAAATTAATGGGGTCATTAACATTAGAAAGGAGAAGCTTGTAGATGCCTCCAATCATATCTGAAACATAACAGAAACTCCTGGTTTGTGTGCCATCACCGAATACAGTAAGAGGTTTTCCTTCTAACGCCTGATTAATAAAAGTGGGAACAACACGACCATCGTCTTTCCTCATTCTCGGGCCATAAGTGTTGAAGATTCTGACAATCTTTGTGTCAATTTTATGAGTATAGTGGTAAGCCATAGTCATTGCTTCGGCAAAGCGTTTAGCTTCGTCATAAATGCTTCGAGGACCCACTGGATTAACGTTGCCCCAGTAATCTTCGCTTTGAGGGCGAACCAGAGGGTCTCCATAGACCTCTGATGAAGACGCCAACAGAAATTTTGCTTTCTTCTCCTTTGCCAATCCGAGTGCCTTGTGTGTACCTAAGGACCCCACTTTGAGGGTCTGAATGGGTAGTTGTTGATAGTCTATAGGGCTGGATGGAGAAGCAAAATGGAGTATTGCATCGAGTTTACCCTCAATGAAGATATAATTTGTCACGTCATGGTGGATAAACTTGAACTTATCATTTCCCATAAGATGGGCAATGTTATCAGTATTTCCAGTTATCAAGTCATCTATGCAAATAACGCTATGGCCTTCATTTATCAAGAAGTCGCATAAGTGCGAGCCTAAAAAACCGGCACCACCCGTCACCACTATTCTCATCGTTCCTCCTTAAATAGGGACAGCGACCATTTTTCAAATTCCAAATTACGGGCATAAAGCCCTATAGTACAAATCAAAAATCAAAAATTACCGGTTAATACGGGGACAAGCCCCTACACTACAATAACCAAGTAGTGTAGCCCTTTATGGGCGTCCCGATTTATCGGGACGGGGATAAAGCCCTACACTACAGCGTTAACGCCCGATGCTTTTATAGATAAAGCCCAGATGTTTCATCTTCTCAGGCTCGAAGATGTTCCTCCCATCAATTACAATGGGAGCTTTCATCAATCTCTTAATTTTGTTAAAGTCGAGTCTCTTAAACTCTTCCCATTCGGTGAGAATTACCAGGGCGTCAGTTCCATTTGCCGTCTCGTATGAGTCTTTACAATAGATAACTTCTTTCAGGATTTGCCTGGCAACTGGAATTGCCACCGGGTCGTAAGCTTTGATTTTTGCCTCTTCTTTCTGGAGCATCTGAATTATCTCAATTGAGGGAGCATTTCGCATGTCGTCGGTATTGGGCTTGAAAGCAAGTCCCAAAATCCCGATTGTCTTATCTTTTATATTCCATACAGCGTCCCTGACCTTGTTTACAAGAAGGTCTTTTTGCTCGCGATTTATCTTTTCCACAACCTTAAGAAGCTCAAAGTCGTAACCTAACTTCTGTGTAATTCTTAGAAATGCCTGCAAATCCTTAGGTAAACAGGCTCCACCAAAACCGACCCCGGCGTCGAGAAAGTCGCGGCCAATCCTTCCATCGTAACCTATCCCTTCAGCAACTTTCTTTATATCAGCACCTGCCTTCTCGCAAATATTTGCAATAGAGTTAATATAGGAAATCTTCAATGCTAAAAATGAATTGGAGGCGTGCTTGATTATCTCCGCACTCTCAATATCTGTGACAACGATTGGAGCACCCAGGGGTTGGTATAATTCTTTCATAATCCTTTCTGCTCTTTTAGAACCAACTCCCAGGACGATACGGTCTGGATGCATAAAGTCATATACTGCCGAACCTTCACGCAGAAATTCTGGGTTAGAAACAATATCGA
This sequence comes from uncultured Clostridia bacterium, assembly GCA_964616885.1. GTDB lineage: Bacteria > UBA6262 > WVXT01 > WVXT01 > WVXT01 > CAZTSA01. The sequence goes on along the minus strand of CAZTSA010000138.1, from coordinate 615 downwards.
AGTTGACATTTTTCTTATTGTTTAACTTTACTGTGCGGGAAATCCACTTGCCTGTCTCTACTGGCACTGTGCTTTTCTCGACTATCAGTTTGTAACCATTCATCGTTTGAGCTACTTCTCGCGATACCGCCTCAACATAACAGAGATCCGCCTCTCCATTTGGTTTCGGAGGAGTGTTTACGGCGATAAAGATAACTTCCGAATTGTTAACTCCTTCCTTGACGCTGGTAGTAAAAGAAAGCCTGCCAGCCAGCACGTTTCTCTTTACAAGTTCTTCCAGGCCAGGTTCGAAAATGGGCATCTTTCCCCTTTTCAAAGAGGCTATTTTTTCAACATTATTGTCCACGCAAATTACTCTATTTCCCAATTCCGCCAGACAAGCTCCAGTAACCAGTCCCACATGGCCAGTCCCGATTATGCTGACACTCTTGCCCTTCTTCCTCTCTTTAATCTTTTTCTTTTTGGACAATTTAACCATCCTATTTTTCTCCTGTCTTAAAGATATGAAGGATGCGTATGATTGGACGACCATCCCCTATATTTGCACGGTTAAAACCGTGCCTACAAATACTCCACTCCGTTGTAGGCACAGATTCAATCTGTGCTTCTTCGGGC
>CAZTSA010000137.1:0-3583 GCA_964616885.1 uncultured Clostridia bacterium | reverse complement strand
ACGGGGACAAGCCCCTACACTACCTATATCAAGGCAGCGCTTCGCTACGCTTCTATATTCAGTTCTTATAGCTTGCGCGCAATCTTCTCCAGGGTGAAGGCTTCCAGAATATCGTTTTCCTTTATGTCGTTAAAACCTTCCAGTGCTACTCCGCATTCGAAGCCAGACTCCACTTCCCGCACATCGTCTTTGAATCTTTTCAAGGAAGATATCTTACCCTCATAAATTATGACATTATCCCGCAAGAGGCGCACCTTACTCTGGCGTGATATCTTTCCCTTAGCCACAGAACAGCCCGCCACCATACCTACCTTTGGAATTCTGAACGTGCGTCTTACTTCAGCCCTGCCTAATGGGATTTCCTTGAACTCAGGCTCCAGAAGCCCTTCCATCGCTTTCTTGGTTTCCTCTACCGCTTCATAGATAATTCTGTAGGTGTGGATATCTACACCCTCTTTTTCAGCTAACTCTTCAGCGCCTGGTTCAGGGCGAACATTAAAGCCAATAATGATTGCATTAGAGGCAGCGGCTAACATCACATCGCTCTCATTTATTCCGCCTACCCCTCTATGTACCACATTTAGAGTTATTTCCTGAGTACTCAATTTTTGCAAAGAATCGCAGATCGCTTCAACAGAACCTTGAACATCGGCCTTCACAATTATTTTTAGTTCTTTGAGCTTGCCCAATGCAATCTGCTCATGCAAATCTTCGAGAGTAATTCTCCTCCTCCGGGATAGAACCTCCTCCCGTCTAATCCTCTGCCGTATCTCACTAATTTGTCTTGCTGCTTTATCACTATCCAAGGCGTAGAATTTGTCTCCGGCCTGCGGCAAACTTGAAAATCCCAGGACCTCCGCAGGCAAAGAAGGCCCGATACTCTTAATCTTCTTCCCTCGGTCATTAATCATAGCCCTTACCTTACCTGCCGAGAAGCCAGAAACAAAAGCATCGCCAACTCCTAATGTCCCAGATTGCACCAGCACAGTGGCCACAGGACCCCGCTGCTTATCCAGTCTCGCCTCAATGACCGTTCCCCGCGCTTTCTTATTGGGATTCCCTTTCAATTCCAACATTTCCGCTTCTAGAAGAATCATTTCCAAGAGATTATCCAGACCAATTTTTTCTTTAGCAGAAACTTCCACAAAGATAGTTTTACCTCCCCAGTCCTCAGAAACAAGGTTATATTTACTCAGCTCTTGTTTTACCTTCTCAGCATTGGCATTGGGCAAATCTATTTTATTCACCGCAACCAAAATCGGTACTCCCGCCGCACGGGCATGGTCTATGGCTTCCACGGTTTGAGGCTTGACTCCTTCATCGGCAGCCACCACTAAAACGATTATGTCCGTCACCTGAGCTCCACGAGCTCGCATCGCAGTAAAAGCTTCGTGGCCTGGCGTATCCAGAAATACAATATCTCCCCGTTCCAAGCTAACATGGTACGCCCCGATATGTTGAGTGATTCCACCCGATTCCTTGGCAATAATCTTGGACTCACGTATCGCATCTAATAGCGACGTCTTACCATGGTCCACATGTCCCATTATAGTTACTATCGGCGGACGCAGCCGCAGTAACGATTCATCCTCTTCCTCCTCCTCGAGAAGTTCTTCCCCATATAAAGGAACTACTTCCACTCCGAAACCGAATTCTCCTGCGGCAAGGGTAGCTGTATCGATATCCAGCCTTTGGTTTATTGTAGCCAGAATTCCCTGGTCCATTAATTTCCTTATCAGTTCATTTACTTTTACTCCCATCTTGCTGGCCAGTTCACTAACTGTAATCGTTTCGTCTATCTTAACCACTCTGGCAGGGGGTGGGGCAACTTCTTTTTTCTCCTCAACTTCTTTCTTTACTTTGGGAACTACTTTTTCTTCCTCTTTAACCTCTTCAACCACTGGAGTCACCGCCTCAGGAACTTTTTCTGCTGCCGGTTTGATAGCCTCAACGGGACGAGAGACCGGAGGAAGAGCGAAAGGTTTTTCTTCAGCAACGGCTCTTTTAGCTACCTTCCTTCGCCGCACAGCTGGCGCTTTTTTCTCAATCTTGACTTTTCTCTTTTTCACTACCTTGGTCACTGCTTTTTTCCGGGGAACCTTTTTCTCAACAGCAACCTTCTTCTTCTCACTCGCCAGCAAACTCTTAACTTTTTTCACTTCCTGAGGAGCCAGAGAATCTTCGGGGCCCTTCACCTTAATTCTCAGTTCGGAAGCTGTTGCCAATAGTTTCTTAGTTGAAATATTCAGTTTTTTAGCCAGTTCTCTTACCTTCATTCTTTACCACTTTCTTTCTTAGCAGCATTATAAATTTTCTCTGCCAATTTCTGTCCAATTCCTGAAATCTTCGTTAGTTCCGAAGTGGAAGATGTAGCTATCTTCTCTAAAGTTGTAAATCCATGCTGGGAAAGAAGCTGCGCAGTAACCTTGCCCACTCCTGGCAGTTTAGTAAGCTCGCTGACCTCCACTTCTTTTGCCTTTTTCAGCTGCGATTCGCTTTTAATGTCAATATGCCAGCCTGTGAGCCGAGCAGCCAAGCGTACATTTTGACCCGCTTTCCCGATGGCCAATGAGAGCTGGTCATCGGCAACAGCCACCAGAGCATTCTTTTTATCCTTTTCTATATTAACGCTCAATACCTTAGCCGGGCTCAGGGAACTAGCAATATAGGTAGTAGGCTCGTTACTGTAAGGAATCAAATCCATTCTTTCTCCATTCAACTCATTAATAATTGCTTGAACTCTCGAACCTTTAACTCCTACACAGGCACCTACAGGATCGACTTTTTCATTATTGGAAACCACTGCCACCTTGCAGCGGTATCCTGGTTCCCTGACGATCTGTTTTATCTCCACTGTATGGTCTCTTACTTCCGGTACTTCTAGTTCGTAAAGTCTCTTTACCAGACCCGGATGCGTCCGGGAGACACTAATCTGAGGACCTCGGGACGATTGCTCAACCTTCAATACGTACACCTTGAACCTTTCAAATAGCTCGTACTTGTGGCCGGGTATCTGCTCCCACTCCGGCAGGATAGCTTCCGCCTTTCCCAAATCAACGATAATATTCTTCCGGGCAAACCTCTGAACTGCCGCATTCATAACAGTGCCTTCCTTGTCTTTAAATTCCTTGAACAGATTCTCCCTTTCGGTTTCCCGGATGCGCTGGACAATTACCTGCTTTGCAGTCTGGGCGGCAATTCTCCCGAACTCCTTTGTCTCGACCTTAATTTTTATCTCGTCACCTACCTTAACTGCATGGTTGAGCTTCACTGCTTCTTTCTTAGCTATTTGAGTATAGGCGTTCTCAACTTTAGTCACTACTTTTTTCTTTACATAGGCAGTAATCTCCCCGGATTCCGGGTCCACGTGTGCTTCAAACTTCTGCTTTTTACCAGAATGTTTACGAAAGGCAGAAGTCAAAGCTGCCTCAATCATTCCCAGAAGTTCCTCTTTGGGAATGCCTTTTTCTCTCTCTATTTGTTCAAAAACCCCTACCAACTCCTCCCCCATTCTTTCCTCCCTATGCGAATCAGCTCCGAAGGAGTCCGATGCCTCCATCGGGTTTCGGAGTCCTGTCGGACC
>CAZTSA010000136.1:1262-3600 GCA_964616885.1 uncultured Clostridia bacterium | reverse complement strand
TGGGTCCAATTACATTGATATTGCCAGTCAAAGTTACAAAGATATCCCCAATTCTGGCAGCTTCTAAAATCGGCACCACCCGAAAACCATCCATTACTGCTTCCATTGCTTTTAAAGGGTCGACTTCGGTAACAAGGACATTGGCGCCCATCCCTTTTGCCCTCATTGCCACTCCCCTTCCACACCACCCGTACCCGCAGGCAACAAAATTTTTTCCGGCAAGTAAGACATTAGTTGCTCGAACTATCCCATCAATGGTAGACTGCCCTGTGCCATAGCGATTATCAAAAAAGTGCTTGGTCTGGGCATCGTTTACTGCAATAATGGGATATCTCAACACGCCAGACTTTTCCATACTTCTCAAACGGGTCACTCCCGTTGTAGTCTCTTCAGTCCCGCCGATTACATTCTTTATAAGAGGCCCCGCGCGCTCAGCCTTAGAGTGTAAGGTAGATACCAGGTCGGCTCCATCGTCCATTGTCAGGTGGGGTCGATGATTCAGGGCTGCTTTGATATGCTGGTAATAAGTTTTCTTATCCTCGCCACAGATGGCAAAGACTGGAATTTCGTAGTCCTTTACCAGCGATGCCGCCACTCCATCTTGCGTTGAGAGAGGATTGGAGGCACAAACAACTACACTTGCTCCGCCACTCTTCAAAGTATCGAGAAGATTGGCAGTTTCACTTGTAATGTGAAGGCAACAGGAGATGCGCATTCCCTTCAATGCCCTCTCTTTCTTAAATCTCTCTCTAATCAATCTCAGAACAGGCATCTCTCTCTCAGCCCATTCGATACGCAACTTCCCTTCCCTCGCCAGCCTTATGTCTTTAATATGGTATTTCATAATTCCCCCAATTTCCATAATTTGTACGGGTTCGATTTATCAAACCCGTGATTGTCGGGCTCAATAAATTGAGCCCTTACATTATTAGGAATTACGCCCACAAGGGGCTACACTACCCGCGATGGTTTGGTAGTGTAGGGCTTTATGCCCGTAATTTGGCATTTGGATTTTGGAATTCATATTGTAGGGGTTCGATTTATCAAACCCCGATTTTCAATCCGAGCTCAATAAATTGTACCCCCACATATTTAACTATAAACTCTTCTTCAGGTCTTTTGTTTTGTCTGTCCTTTCCCAGGTAAATTCTTCTTCCTCTCTCCCAAAGTGTCCATAGGCTGCTGTCTTCTGATATATGGGTCTTAGAAGATTGAGCATTCTAATCATTCCCTGTGGCGTAAGTTCGAAGTGTTTTCTGACTGACTGTTCAAGCCTCTTTTCGGGCACTTTTCCAGTTTCAAATGTGTTAATATCTACACAGACCGGCTCAGCTACGCCGATAACATATGCCAGTTGAACCATACATTCATCAGCTAAACCACTAGCTACGATATTCTTGGCAATATACCTTGCCACATACGAGCCAGAACGGTCAACCTTGGTTGGGTCCTTGCCCGAGAAAGCCCCACCGCCATGAGGAGCCATGCCACCGTAAGTATCTACAATAATTTTTCTCCCGGTCATTCCGGTATCCGATTGCGGGCCACCAATAACAAACTTGCCAGTCTCGTTAATGAAACATTTAGTTTTCTTAGGGTCATAGAATTCGCCGAGAGCAGGAATAATGACCTTTTCCACAATTTCTTGTTTCGCTTCCTGGGTCATCTTTTCTCCCGTCTTATCTACAACCTTTGCAGTGTGCTGGGCAGCGATAACCGCCCTATTAACCACAACAGGCTTTCCATTCTGGTATTCGACTGTAACCTGTGATTTTCCGTCAGGACCCAAATAATCAATTATGCCCTTCTTCCTGACTTCAGCGAGTCTCCGGGTCAACCTGTGGGCTAACATGATTGGCAAGGGCATCAGTTCAGGAGTTTCACGGCAGGCATAGCCAATCATTGAGCCCTGGTCACCAGCTCCACCAGTGTCCACTCCCTGGGCAATATCGGGCGACTGCCTCCCGATAGCATTCAAGATAGCGCAGGTCTTAGCATCAAATCCATAAGCAGCATTTGTGTATCCAATATTTGCCAAGACATTACGTACCAGTTTCTGCAAATCCACCCAGCCTATCGTAGTGATTTCTCCTCCCACAACCACCAAACCTACAGTTATAAATGTTTCGCAAGCAACCCTCCCCTTGGGGTCTTGCTTAATAACATCATCCAAGACGGCATCTGAAATCTGGTCACAAACCTTGTCTGGATGTCCTTCTGTAACAGATTCAGAGGTGAAAAGGAAATCTCTCTTCTGCAATCTTTGCCTCCTCTATTAAATGGGGACAGCACCCATTTTTCAACCTTGTTTGTTCGTAGTGTAGCCCTTTATGGGCGT
>CAZTSA010000136.1:0-1162 GCA_964616885.1 uncultured Clostridia bacterium | reverse complement strand
TAGTGTAGCCCTTTATGGGCGTCCCGATTTATCGGGACGGGCATAAAACCCTACACTACCAAACGACTCCGAAAACTATCCCTTCATCCGACCCTACACCCCTCGAATGTTAATTACCGAGCCTTCATAAACAGATATGTTCGTTGATATCTCGGCATTATTGCCAATAATGCAATTCGCCAGTTCGACATTTTTCCGCACATGGACGCCGTTCCAGAGAATGCAATTTCTCAATCCAACTCCCTCTCCGATTATGCTATTGTTTCCTATTGTGTTAAACCCTTCAATTGAAACTTTCTTATTAAGCCGACAATTTTCGCCGATTACGCAGGAACCTCTTATTTTCACACTGGGAGCAATTTGAGCTCCCTTACCTATCCAGATATTCCTACCCTTTCTTTCTCCCGGAATGTCTAATTCTATTTTGCCGGCCAAGGCGTCGTTCTGAGCCCGACGATATTCCAGCAAATTGCCTATATCGCACCAGTAACCCTCTGTCTCGTAACCAAATATCCGCTCATTTCGCTGTAGAAGTTTCGGCCAGACATCTCTGGCAAAATCACAAAATTTTGCCTTGGGAATATAGCTAAAAACTTCTGGCTCGAATACATAAATGCCCACATTCACTGTATTACTGAATACACTACTCCAGGTTGGCTTCTCGATAAACTCCTTAATTCTTCCTCCCCTCTTTGTCAGAGTAATGCCATACTCAAAGCGAGTATCAACGCGTTTAAGAACCATCGTGCCAAAAGCTCTTCTCTTCCTGTGAAAATTTATGACATTTGTCAAGTTAACGTTAGTCAAGCCATCACCACTCATCACCAGAAAAGTATCGTCAAAAAAATGTTCCACCTTCTTGACACCACCCGCTGTGCCCATTAACTTTTTCTCTTCAGAATAGTTTATTTTCATTCCTAACCTTGAACCATTTCCAAAATAATCACGTATCATCCCTCGATGAGCATGAAGGTTTATTACCACTTCGGTGATGTTATGCTTTCTCAATAGGTCGAGAACGTGTTCCAGGACAGGTTTATTCGCAATAGGAAACATCGGTTTAGGAATGCTATAAGTCAAGGGACGCAGCCTTGTCCCTATTCCTGCAGACATAATCATCGCCCTCATTGTGTTCCCTTCCTATGGTAGTCGCAACCTTTAG
>CAZTSA010000135.1:0-3618 GCA_964616885.1 uncultured Clostridia bacterium | reverse complement strand
GAACACCTTAAAATTTAACTTGACAGAGCCTTTTCATAGATGCGAAAGCAAGGTTGCATTTACTATCCCTCCCTCTCGGGAGGACTCCAAACTACGTTTCCCTGATTTCCCTTCTCACCACGTCTTGATATGCCTTATGAATTCTTTCAGTCACGGCGCCCGGCTTTCCATTGCCAATCTGGCAACCATCGATTTCCACCAGGGGCATAATTTCAATTAAAGAATTGGTAAGGAAAGCCTCCTCTGCTCCCATCAAATCATTTAAGGAGACCCTCCTCTTAAATGCTTCCATTCCCAGATTGGGAGCCAACTCAAGAACGACTCCCCTCGTTATCCCTGGTAATAATCCCGATTCTTCCGACGGTGTAATTATCAGACCCCTGTTTACCAAGAAGACATTGCTCGTAGAGGCTTCAGTAACATCACCTAAAGTATTGAGCAAGATTCCCTCATCAACTCGTTTCGCTTCCGCCTCTTTTCTCGCCAATATGTTATTTAGAAAGTTGAGTGACTTCAATCTGGATAAAGGGGACGCCTGATTCTGTCTGGTCTCGACTAATGTAGCTCTCCATCCTTTTCTATATTCTACAGGCGAAGGCGACTCGAATTCTCTTGCCACTATCACCAGGGTTGCTGGCGATTTACATTCAGAAATTAAGCCGGGCTCCGAAATTCCTCTGGAAAGAGTAATTCTTATATATGCCTCGGAAAGACTATTTACTTTTAGTATTCTTTTAATTATATTCTTTAACTCTTTTCGAGTATGGGAAAAAGTGAGCTTTATTTCCTTTGCCGAGCGGAAAAGCCTATCTAAATGGTCTTCCAGACGAAAAACTTCACCCGAATACGCCCGCATTGTCTCAAATAGACCATCTCCATAGAGAAAGCCTCTATCGAAGACAGAAATTTTTGCGCGACTGAGATTCACAAAAGAGCCGTTGAGAAAGATTTTTTCCATCTTGTCCGAATCACTACGGGCATAAAACCCTACACTACGACCCGTGATGTTCTTTTCCCCAGAGTCAAAGCTTCTATCAAGGCTCTGACCTTGTGTAGTGTTTCCTCGTATTCTCTCTCGGGGTCGGAGTCGGCTACAATTCCGCCGCCGGCATGAAAGTATATCCTTCCACCGGTTATTACCATAGTTCTGATTACAATGTTGAGGTCGGTTTCGCCATTAAATCCTATGTATCCAATAGAGCCAGTATAAATACCCCTCTGGTTTGGTTCCACCTCATCAATTATCTCCATAGCCCTGATCTTTGGCGCCCCCGTTATCGAGCCTCCCGGAAAACAGGCTTTCAAACAATCAATGTGGTCTTTGCCTTCTTTGAGGACTCCCTCTACTGTGGACACCAGGTGAAATACTGTGGGATGAGTCTCCAGAGTAATGAGTTTGGGCACTGTTACAGATCCATATTCACAGACTCTCCCCAAATCATTTCTTTCCAGGTCAACTATCATTATCAACTCTGCCCTATCCTTCTCGCTGTCCAGGAGTTCCCTGGATAACCTCTTATCTTCGAGACTATCTCTACCTCGCGGCCGTGTGCCTTTGATAGGACGAGTCTGGACCTTTCTCCCCGAGATGCGCAAGAACCTTTCGGGAGAGGCGCTTACTATAGTGACTTCAGGAAAATTTAAGAAACTGGCAAATGGTGCCGGATTAATCCGACATAAACGCTCATATATGATGAAAGGCGAAGCAATCTGGGAGCACATAAATCTCTGGGAAAGATTAACCTGGAAGATATCTCCCGCCCTGATGTACTCCCGTGCTCTTTCTACAGCATTGAGATAATCTGCACGCGAAAAATTCGAGGTTATTTCTGGAATATTGTATTCTTTCTCAGCTGAAAAATCTTCTATGCAAGCTTTCTTTAATATCTCCAGCACCTCCTCCAAGCGGGCCCGGGCTCTCTTTTTTCTTTCAGGCAATTTTCTTTCCGGAAGACCCGAAGAAGAGATTAAAAGTCCACCCGTCAAGTGGTCAAATGATAACACTAAGTCATAGAAACCCAGATAGCAATCGGGAAGTTCTAAATCGTCAATGCTTTCTCTGGGTAATTTTTCCACAAAATGGCATAAGTCATAGCCAAAATATCCTACTGCTCCACCATGAAAGGGAGGATACCCAGAAGAGAATAACCTGTACCGGGAAATGAGGCTTTTGAGGACATCAAAGGGATTTCCCGAGAGTCTCTGACTCTGGCCTTGTTCCCAAATCTCAATCTGTTCTCCCTTACTCTTGAATACAAGAAAGGGCTCCCTCCCCATGAATGAATACCTGCTGAAATCGCCTACGGAACCTCCGCTTTCCAGAAAGAAGCTGTAGCGGCTATTCTTAAATTGCCTGAATATCTTATGTGGAGGAGGTAGCGTGGAAATTTCTCCTGCCCATTCTAAAGGTTTTACCAACTCCTTCACTCACTCACCCCTAGGAAATATCTGGCTCTAATATCATCGGAAACTCCTCTGGTCAATTTCACCACCTTTTCAGCAACCTCTATCGGTAGAGTTCCCGTACCGCAACTGGGAGTAATCAATAAGTTCTCCAGAATCTTTTCTCTCTCTACACCCTTACTGTTTAAGAGTTTTAATCCCTCTTGAAATCTTTTAACTAAGCTATTTATTTCCTCTCCCATCACTTTGGAGGATGCGGGCACGATTCCCCAGGCTAAATAGCGGCCTTCCGCTAAAAATTCTTTCAATTTTTCGGGGTACAAACTGATAGTTTCCAGGTAGTCATATGCGTCGAAACTTATAATGTCCACTTTTGTATCCATAAGAATTGACCAGTCTGTATTTCCACAACAGTGTATCCCTGCAATGGCTCCCTCTATCTTGATAGAGTCTATAACCTGATTCAGATAGTCCACTACTTCATCGCGGCCCACGGAGACGAAAGCAGAGCCAAAGGAGGAGAGATAAGGCTCATCTATAAAAATAATAATTCGAGGGAAGACCTCTTTCATCCTTGTAATCTGCCAGCGCGCTTTCATTCCGCAGGTCTTCACTACAGCATCTACAAGCTGCTCGTGATAGAGAATGGACTTTCTATTTTCGTCAGTAACAGTTAGCCCGAAACTAATAGGGCCAATGAGTTGTCCCTTGAGTGCCAGAATACCAGCTCTTGCTTCCTGTTTTAAAAGATTCATTCTAAGAAGTTCCATAAAGGAATAGAACCCCGCCGCATAATCCTGACCAATTTTGAAATAATCGACTCTATTCTCTATTATTTTCTCATAGAATTTCTCTAACTCCCCGGTCATATCTCCTTTTGTCTGGAAGTAGACTATCCCTTTCTTTTCATCTAAGACCAGGCAGGGCATCCCTTCGCTCACCTGTATATACATATTTTCCCGTAAGTTAAGTCTAGGAAGCTGCGGCCAGGCTGGTATTTGAGGGAAACTCTCCCAGGCTATCTCGCAGGCTCTTTCAACGTCCTGGTGGGGTAAGCTTCCAATCGCTGTACACTCTCCTTTAAATTCCATCCTCCTCCCCTCCCCTTTTCTTACTTCTTCTCCCATTTCAAAAGTTCCGTAACTTTCCCCAGAGTCCCGCCTTCTCTGATCTCTTTTCGTATCCTGTTCTCCCTCTCCAACCAGTCCATTGCCC
>CAZTSA010000134.1:0-3627 GCA_964616885.1 uncultured Clostridia bacterium | reverse complement strand
TCCGACACCAGGCAGGAAAACGTAACCAAGTCCAACCTACTGCCATCCCCACCAACGAGAGAAGAAAAGCCTCGCGAGGCATCAGAGCAAGAATCACTCCTCCCAGAGTCGCCAGGCCAGAACCCCCGCGAAACTGGAGAAAAATTGGCCAATTATGTCCGGAAATTGCTGCCAGAGCTGTTAGAGTAATGGTATGAGGAGGCATTTTGAGAACCTTGGCAAAAATTACCGGAACCGCACCCTTAAGCACATCGAAAACAGCCACTGCAATCCCGAAGGAGTTTCCGACCATTAACATCACATTTCTGGCTCCGGCATTACCCGAACCCAGCTCTCGTATGTCCGCCCCCTTCTTCCACTTTGTAACATAGTAGGCTGAGGAAACCGAGCCTAAAAGATACGCGCCAATTATCATAGCAATCTGTCTATATATCGGAGTTTCCATTGTCCGTTAATTTTATAAAATATCCTTTTTTCTGTCAAGCGTTTTTAGGAAGTCTCTGAAAAAATAGCGAGAGACTTCTAATTACTCAGATTGTTACAATGATTACACAGATTTCGGGACGGAACTTTAATCCGTGTAATGTTATCTTTCATCTGTGAAATCAGAGATTTCTGGGTTTTTCAGAAATCTCTTTAGGAAGTTCGATTGTCTCATTTCTCAGAGCTCGTCCAAATTGTGTCTACACTTGGTTCTCTCGTACCATTTTGAACTTGGGTACTTCTAAGCAGGAAATCTTACCCGTTTTTGGAGTTCTTGCGGGCAAAATAGAGCAAATCTTTCTATTTTTTTGGCGTTGACAAATACCAGTTTGTGTGGTACAATTTTATTAGAAAAAGGGTATTCGATAAAGGCAAACTCCAAGAAATTGGAGGACGCAAAGCCACGGGGCTAAAGACCGGTTTGGTCTATGCTAGCAGGCTGCCGAAAATACCGGTTCATGCTAGCCGGGTTGCCGAAAACTCGAAAAGAGTAGGCAAGCCGGTTTTTTTATTTGAGTGATGATAATGAACAAGACCCTCATACCATTTCTAATTGGGTTTCTTGTCCTAACAAGTTTACCTGTCTTCAGTAGCTTTGTCCAAGCCGATACAGTCGTGGTGATGGGAGAGCCTATAGATGAGCCTATCGATGAAGAGCCTCCGCAAGATGAGCCTCCACAAGACGAGCCTCCGCAAGACGAGCCTCCACCTGCACCTGAACCTGAGCCAATATTGGCAACTGTTAACATAACCCCAAAGACAATAAATCTTAAGAGTATGGGTAACTTCATTACTGCTTCTATTGGATTGCCGGATGGGTTTAATGCCAATCAAATTGATAGAAATACCGTACAAATCTCGGAAATTGATGGGCATCCCATAGAACCAATATGTGCAGATAGAACGATCGAATTAGAGATAGAAAGTGATTGCTTGATAGTGAAGTTTAAGAGAAAGGATTTAACAAATGTTCTTATTCCTGGAGATGAGGTTAAGATAACCATTGAAGGGTTGCTAACAAGTGGAGAAAAGTTCGTCGGGGTCGATACCATAAAAGTCATTGAACAGGGAAAAGGCTTTCACGTGAATGCCAGAGAAAAGAGTTTTGCTTTCCACCTGGGTAAGCACTTGTCTACAGATTCCAGGATTCTGAAGGCGCTACTCTGGGTAAATTACCGTAGCGAAAAATGGAGAATTAACTTATGGCTCAGGAGAACTTTCAACCGGAAGTGGGTGAGATTTTTCGAGAATAAATTTACGAAATACTACTTTCTACCTTTGGTTGAGGGCGGCGGCTATGAATGGGATGTTACTGAAATCGTAAAGGAAAACTGGGACAAGGGAATTTATTATGTTACCATTTCTATAGACTATGATATGCAAATTGCAAACGGGCGCCCTGCGCTCATAGTCACCTATGAAGGTGCAAGCGCCCTTTTGGAAACTGCTATAAAGAAACAAAACCTCAAGCCAATTGCTCCCAGATTTATTTTCCCTAAAGGAAGAAAGCTTGTAAAACTTTTCTTCAGGGATGAAGATATTCAGGGAATGGATACAGAAAATATCGTAATCTGCGGATGGAATGAGTCAACGTCCCAATGGGAAGTTATGCCAGACTCCACATTAGACCTTAGAGAACAAAGTGTCACTACGAAAAGGACAGGATACTGCATATTTCAGATTATGTGCGTTTCACAAGCTTCATCTGGACAGACTGATCCTGGCGAATCAACAACTGATGGGTCTTTCAAAAATTCTCTAAGCCAGAATTATCCAAATCCATTCAATCCATCGACGACAATAAACTATACTATTTCCAAGGATTGCCATGTTACCTTAAAACTGTACAACATTTGTGGTCAGCTAGTAGCCACTATCGTGGATGAGTATCAGCACGCTGGTAGTCACTCGAAATATTTTGATGGTGGCGAGAAACTTTCGCGGGGTATCTACTACTATCAGTTAAAAGCGGGTGATTTTGTAAATACCAAGAGAATGGTCGTTCTCAAATGATATATGTTGCCTCTCGGTATGTAAGTCTCGTGTATAATTATTATACTGAGGGGTTTTATTATTTATAAGCCGAGGAATTTATCACAGATTCTGCGATCTTTTCAGAAATTTGTCTACAAAAATGACTAAATCAACTTTCAAAATTCTATTTTTGATTTTTCTCTTCTGTTTATTCAGAACAGTCGCCTATCCTGGCGATATTCATACCGGTGCTGATTTCCTAAAGTTTGGAATAGGGGCTAGACCCTCAGCAATGGGAGAAGCTTCTGTTTCCCTCCATTCTGACGTGACTGCCGCCTACTGGAACCCTGCGGGTTTAGCAAAAATAAGAAGGGCCCAATGCGGAGCAATGTACAGTGAAGCGGTAAAGGACGCTTTCCTTAACTTCCTTGGTTTAGCGGTTCCGGTAAAGGGTTTGGGAACCTACGAGGTAAGCGGGGTGTTGTTGCTTATTAACCCTATCCCGATAACAGGCACCGATGGCGAAACTTTAGGGAATCTAAGATGGACAGATTGGGCATTTACATTATCCTATGGTAAAGAGGCTATGAGAAATCTTTCCCTTGGCGTTGGATTTAAGCTCATCCAGCGAATAGAAAGTGACCCTATTTTTGGAACTACTAGCGGAACAGCGTATTCAGGAGATTTTGGTCTCATTTACGAATTTCCTTTCGGAAAGGGGTTGAACCTGGGATTTTCTATCTTAAATGTGGGAAGCAAGCTACAAATGGAAGGAGAAATTAAAAAGGACGATTTACCACGAACAATAAAATTAGGTCTTTCTTACAGTAGAGATTCGTTGGTTATCACAGGCGATATTGACAAAATTCTTGACGACCACTGGCGCCCACATATTGGAGGAGAAATCAAATTCAAAGACACAGTCTTCGCACGATTTGGTTATTATGAAAAGGCGGGTAATCTTAGAGGAGAAACCTACGGAATTGGGATTAAAATCAAGAATTATCAATTTGACTGGGCCAATGTGCCAGCAGGCGAAATGGTCGGTTATAAGCGAGATAATAAGGTTTCAATAATCATTCATCTTTAGAATATGCCGTAAGCAATTAGACACGGGAGTCCTTGATATTATGAAAAGGCTACCTCCTGTAGGTGATTATTTGATATAAT
>CAZTSA010000133.1:0-3701 GCA_964616885.1 uncultured Clostridia bacterium | reverse complement strand
AAATTTAACATTTCAAAAAATTAAAAGTTTAACATCTTGACATATTAATAACAGTTATGCTATTTCAATTTCCCTTTAAGCCCTGAGTCTATCTCTCTCAATTTCCTGTTGGCCAATTCGTCTTCAGGGTCCACTTTCAAAACTCTCCGGAATTCTTCCCTTGCCATGTCAACCTCTTTCAACTCTAAATATGCAAGGCCGAGATTATTGTGAATGCCGATATCGAATGCGGGAGATAACTCGATTACTTTATTGTATTGATTGATAGCTTCCTTTATCTTACCCTGGCTAAAATATATATTACCCAAATAGAGGAGGGCTTTTATGTCTCCAGGGGTAAGCTCTACAATTTTCATATATGTTTCTTCCGCTTTATTCCAATCTTTATTCTTTACGTATTTTTCTCCTCTCTCAAATAGAAGCTTTAGCTCGTCAGTCTGTGAACCGAGAGGGAGCTTCCTTTCTGTCTGCGCCTGGACAAACAAGAGATTTGTTCTGGCCTTCGAGTTTTCCGGCTCGAGTTCTAATATTTCTCTATATTGCTGAGCAGCGTTCTCCCATTCCCTTCTTTTAACAAGCATCTGCGCGAGGTAGGACCGGGTGGGGACAGAGAGGGGATTTATCTGAATCGATTTATTTAGAGACTCAATGGCATCCTCAATTCGCCCACTCTCTCCATACATAATTCCTAAATTTGAATATATCTCGTCATAGCCTGGATTTGCTTCTATTGCCTTAAGGTAAGCCCAAATCGCTTTCTCCTTCTCACCCAAGCGAGCGTAAGCGTTGCCCAGTTCATAGTTGTTGTCCACATTCAGGGGATAAATCTTATAGGATAGCTCACACTCTTTAACTGCATTACCCAATGTAGCGTTATTTTTTGCATATTTGAAACCCTTAAAATAGTGAATTTCCCCTCGGAAGTATTTGAGATTAAAGATAATCACTCCCAGAATAATTATTCCAAAAAGAAAATCTAGCGGGTAAAAAAGAAATTTCTTAAGGGAAATCCCATGTCCTGGCGTGCTCCTTCTCTGGGATATTCCCACTACCATTCCCATCCATACCCAGAAGAGAAGGCCGGGCATTGGGAAATGGAGGGATACATTCAACAAATTGTCAACGAGCATGCCAAAAATGCTTCCCAAAAGGCCCAAAGTAACGGTCTTATGATACTCATCAGTAAGTTTTCTATAACCATCTATTCCTACTCTAAAAAAGAGGATGAATAACCAAATATATATTCCCAGCCCCACAATGCCTGTCTGGGAAGCTATCTCCAGAATTTCATTGTGAGCATTATTGGCATGGGTGCGAAAAGGAGAGTACTTCTTTATGTTGAGATATTTCCCCTGATAAAAGGGATAAATAATCTCGAAGTTTCCCCAGCCATGGCCCAAAAGTGGACTTTTATTGAACATGGAGTAGGCTGCCTTCCAGATTAGAAATCTTTGAAGATAAGCCATCTGTTCAAAGTCGGCAATGCTCTTAACTTTCTCCATAGCCACTTTTGCCACCATAACTTTCCTTTCCCCTTGTCGCTCAACGCTTACAGGATAGAGCATAGCCAGAAATAGAAGTACGGTTATAAAGATTAACCATTTTCTATTTCTCGAAAGTAGAGAGACCTGATGAAAGACGAGGAAGAAAGCAATGAAAATCGAAGCGACAAAAAACCCCAGCCAGGCGCTGCGAGTGCGGGTCACCAGGAGTCCAAAGAGGTTAATTCCGAAAAGTCCACCTAAGAAGAGTTTCTTTATCGGAGATTTTTCCAAAAGCGCCAGAACTGCTATCACGGGTAAGAGAACAATCAGAAAGCTTGCCAGGAAATTGGGATTGCCGAAAGTGGACACGCTACGAGTGCCAAAGGGCTCTATTTTCCCTGGCCATATGGGCTCAATTCCTGCATACTGAAGAACTGCGTAGAGGGAAGCAAGCGTTCCCACTACAAAGGCAATATAGAGTAACCTTTTGACATTCCTTTCATCATGAAGGAGATATACAGTTATATAAAAGACCGATATACAATTTAGAAATAGGAATAGGAGGTTTCTCCCAGCAAAGGAAAAAATAGCCAGTTTCATCTCCGGATGAATGGAGAAGGAATAAGCGACAGAAAGGAAAGAGAACAAAAAGAAGACTAAAAGCGGTTTGTCGATGTATGTTCTGGGCAAAATGATTTGCCGCTGGAGATTACTCCTTATCAACCAGGCAGCCAAAATCAGAGATAGACCTATCCCCAGCACAACACCTTGAATTACATAAGGATTGCGAGTGGTATCGGTAAGAAAGATTAGAGGGCAAATCAAAAGGACGAGAAAAAAAATGTATTTTATATTGCGATCGAAATCCATTCCCGTAATAGAAAAAAACCGCCACTGGTCAACAGTGCTCGCAACCTGGCGGAGAGAAGAGCAGACTAAGGTTAATCTCCCACTTTCAGATTTTTACCTTTCACCTGTTCAAGTATTGATTTTGCCTGTCTATCTTCAGGGTCCAATTGCAATATCTTTCTCCACTCTTTAAGAGCTAAGTCGTATCTTTTTCCGTTCCAGTAGAAAACTGCAAGGCTCCTGTGGGCACCAATGTCAGAATCGTTCAGCTCCACCGCCTTCTTGTACCAGTCTTCAGCTTCTCGGAACTTACTCTGCATAAAGTAGACATTGCCCAAGTTCATATAAGCCTCACCAAACTTTGGATTCCATTCTACAGCCTTCCTATAGACCTCCTCTGCCTTCGCCCATTCCTTCTTCTGAACATAGCACCAGCCCATCTTAAAGTAAGTGGGAGCGTATACAGGATCGAGAGCCAGGTATTTCTCGAAATCCTCTATAGCCTTATCCCATTCTTGCAACTTGGTATACACTGTTCCTTCCTGGAAGTGCACCTGGACATAGTTGGGAGCCAGTTTCTTCAAATCGGCATACTTCGCCAGGGCCCTTTCGGCATCGGTCCGCGGATTCTTTTGGTCCTCTCCTGGCCCGTACAACAATTTATGAATAGAAGGGAAGAAATATTTCTGCCCGGGGTCTACAGAATCCCATCGAGAGTCATAAACTTTTTTCATATCCCATCTATCGTTGTAAACATTGCCCATAAAATAGTGAGTCATTGCATAATAGGGGTTATTTTTCAAGACATTCTGATAAGCCGCTAAAGCATTTTCCCACATACCTGCTTTGGAGTAAGCGATAGCCACATTATGGTAGATGTCAGCCATGAAGAATCGCCTGAAGAACAGGGCCAGAAATAGAGCAAGAATTATAACCATCCCCTGGATTATCCTTCGGGATGATAAATTACGCAAGAAGCTAGATGTCCTGTTATTTTCTGTGCCTGGATTATCCCTTTCACCCACTATCTCAGCACCAAGCAATCCCAGAAAAAGCCAGAAAACAAAACCTGAAGATACAAATCTCATATTCACGCACATGAGGTTGTGCACCAGAAGTCCAAATAGACCTGAGAGTAACCCCAAGAGGAGATATTGACGTCTGCCTAACTTGTCCAGCCGATAGCCCATCCCTAATCTGGAAGCCTTCTTGGAGGTTGGATTAGGCCGGGAATTCTTGGAAGAAGGAGGAGCTTGCACCGAATAGCCTGTAACTTGTTTTAACCTTTTTAATCCAGTGTAAAAGAATATTGTCAATAGCCAGAGGAATATCCCCAGTCCAACTATTCCCTCGTCGTACCAGACCTCG
>CAZTSA010000132.1:0-3715 GCA_964616885.1 uncultured Clostridia bacterium | reverse complement strand
CGCAGGCGTCGCTAACACGTTCCTCCTTATTCGTCGGAACAGCGACCCTCCTTTCTTATCCTAACCGCATTTCCTTCCTCACAATTAGAAAATAGTTTGTGAATAACGTTTGGAATTTCAGACAAAAAACAAGGACGACCCATTTGCTCTCAAGCAAAAATTTGTTCGACCCCCATTTATCGGGGGAGTTTATTTTTGCGCCTTCGCGAGTCCGAAGTTTTTTGGCGTCAAAAAATTCCGCAGCAATGAACAAACTATTTTCTAAAGCCCTGCGCTCACCAACTCGAAGCAAGAGGCTCGATTTGTGAGAAGCATTGGAAATTTTAGCGAGAAAACGAGGCCGACCAGTCTGGCTTCCAAGCAGAATCCTGCCCGACCCGAAAAGGAGTTCGATTCTGCGCCTCCCAGAGGCCGAAGTTTTCGAGCGTGAAAAAATTTCCCAGCGACGAACAAATCGAGCCTTTTCTCCTCATCCACGACAGCTCTCACCAAACCAAATTATACCAGGGGTTCCATCTCTAAAGCCGGGTGCTTCACCCTCCACAAAAATGAGAGAAGTTCCTCTGTTGTGGTAGCAACTGTCTCATCGGCAATCTTATCTATCAGGTCAGGATCCCCTTCTTCTTCACATCTCTTCTTGAATTTATCTCCCAATGCCTCTTTGAGCTCTTTTGTCATCCAGACTATGCGCTTTATCCCGCCGTCAGCCGAGATGAATTTCCTACTCACAATATACAGCCTTCCAATACCCATAAATCCTGGCGTCTGCGCTCCACCTCCCACCGAACCAGCAAGTGTACTGAAAGTCATTCCTATTGGGGTCATCCCTCCAAATTCCCTGTTTACAATCATGAAACCGTTGGTCTCAGGAAGAATGGCAATTATACATTCAAAGCACCCGCATGAAGTCTCCGGGCAACTGATTATGGAATAACCGTGAAAGCGATCTAAGGTCTTATTCGATTTTTGATAGATGAATTCATTTACCCCTTTCCACTCCCCCCTTACCGGGTCAAGACATTCTCCTTTCTTCACCGGCTGATTGGGCCCTGTGGGATTCAACTCATAACATGCACGAGCATCCAGCCAGGTATAAGCGCCACATAGTCCCAATCTTTCTGGTTTTACCATACATACATGATTCGGCGCGAACGATTGGCAGAGACAACAAGAGTAGAAAGTATCCACGCTCTCATCGGTCATTCCTGCCATGCGTTCATCGCGTTCCTCGTAAGCCTTCTTAGCCTCGGGAAGGTATTTTTCCACATCTTCCTGTTGAGTATAAATGGTAACTTGAGCCTTGTCTACTATAGCACCGAAAGTATCGTGAAGCCTGGCGTGAATGATTACCCCGAAATGCCGAATCTTAAAACCCTTCTTATTCGCTTCCTTGCTAATCCTTAGCCAGCATAGATCTCTCTGCCCCATATGGAATATTCCCATAGCCTCATTTAGAAACGTATGAATCTGCCGTTCCAATATGGGCTCAAAATCCTTCTGCATTTTTCTCCCAGCTACTTCGACATAGATTCCCAAAGGCATTGCGCTCCCTTCCTGAGCATCATCTACTTCCGGACCGACTACTTCTATCTTTCCATCTTCTACTTCATCTAAATCTTTGCTGGTGACATATTCAAAAGCGGTGGAATATTTCCCTCCAAACTGAACGTACATCTGTTCTTTTCTGACAGTCTCTCCTTCAAAAGCAGCAGAATAGGCAACCGGAATGGGAATCTCCGTAACCTTCACTTTAACACCACGCACCTGGATGCAGGTGGGAACCAGTTTCTTGTGGTCGAGTTCTTTCACTAAATGCTCATAGGTGCAGATACCACTGGGTCTTATCTCGGGGATATCCGTATCGGCAATTACAGGAAAGCCCATATTCATAGCTCCTGCACCAGTAGCGTACTTCACATCATCCACCTCGCCTAAGACTAAACCAAAGGCAAATACTCTATTCTGACAGTACTTAAGACACTTCAGTGCCTCTCCTTTCTTATGACCACCAAAGGTGAGAGCTGCTCTGATAGCCCAATTGAGGGGATAGATTCCAGTTATAGTATCCCGTCCGTAAGGAACTATATATGTTTCCCAGCCCATCTGAACATTCTCTTCTTTAAGCTGGTCAATTATACTCCTGCCATTATGATTAGAACCAACAAAACATATGATATTCCTCTTCTGAAGTTCTCTAACTATCTCAACTGCTACTTTACTATTGGGAGCAGCACCCAAAATCGCAGCAAAGCCCGGCATCCTCCCGTCTACCAGCTGTATTCCATAACTTCTCATCCAGGTATCTGTATAGAAACCCACGCAATCGGGTTGAGGTTCTTGACCATAAAGGTACCTTATGGCAACAATAATCTCTTCTCCTAAGAGGGTAGCTATGCCGGAATCGAGAGCATCGCCGAGATAGGGGAGCCAGAGAGATTCGCTCGGCTCCTTCCTCAATAGCGATTTCGCTTCCTCCAAGACTGGCACCATATCACCCAAGGTCCTCACCTCAATTCCCACGAGAGCATAAGCCATGGGAAGGAAGAAAGCTGTCTCGGGAAACTCAACTCTCTGGTCTTTTCCTTTCTCTTTAATTGCCTTATTTAGGAATTCTTCTGCTTTTCCTATTACTTTATGTGCGCCTCTAATTGCTGCTGCTGCCACTATCTTCGACACATTTCTCTCCTTTGAAAAATCAAGGGCTACACTACAAATAAACAAAAATTACGCCCATAAAGGGCTACACTACAATTCTTATTAATTTATCAAAGTTCAAAAATTTCCACCGTCGTGATGTTCCTGAAAAAGTAATACTTTCACGCTTTTTTCAGGTTTAGTCTGCTACTCCAAACGCTCCGATGAATCGGAGCTACTCCTGACAATCTTGACCAGCTCTTTGCCTAATCTTTTCCGCCTGCAACCACTACAAAGTTCAAAGACCTCTTCAGGAAGCTCTACCTTCTTTTTTAGATGATTCATCTCCACCACAGGTGTAAAGTAGTCGCCACAGCCTTTGCATCTGGCCAACTCAAGTTGGGTATGCCAAGTATCTAATTTGCAATAACCTTTTATGTCCTCAATCCTTATCGCCCCTGTAGGACAGACAAAGGCGCAGGCTCCGCAACCAATGCACACCTCAGAATCTATCTCAAACGGTGTTTCCACAGCCCTTTTTATTCCCCGATTAATAAAACTAATGGCAGAAATTCCTATAATCTCCCCGCAGACTCTTTCGCATAAGCCACACAAAATACATTTCTCATCCGCAGTTTTGAACCTGGTCTCTCTAACTCCCAGCTTTTCGGCTAGTTCCCGGATCTGTGCTACATTTGGGCAACGAGCCAACAACAATTCTATTACAAACCTGCGTGCCTTTATCACCCTTTCTGAATCCGTCCTCACCACTATGCCTTCCCCTGCCGGGTAGGTACAAGAAGTAGTCAATATTGACCTCTTGCCGGTTGCCACTTCCACCAAACATACACGACAGGCGCCATAGGGCGCCAAGGCCTCATGATAGCAGAGGGTTGGAATCTCTATTCCCAAACTCCTGGCTGCTTGAAGAACAGTCGCTCCTTCCTCAACCTCGACTTCTCGATTATTGATAGTTAACTTCACCATTTTCTTTAACCCACTTCTATAGCATCGAATTTACAGACCTCAAGGCAGATTCCACATTTAATACAAATTTTCTTATCTATTTTGTGTGGCTCTT
>CAZTSA010000131.1:0-3729 GCA_964616885.1 uncultured Clostridia bacterium | reverse complement strand
TAGGCCTTGCCAAGAAATGGCTTCCCAATTTCCAGGTAGTCGAATATCTCAGGGCCTTCCTTTCAGGTCGGGTTGCCTGGGGTGCCTGGAATGCCCTTCTGGTTATATCCGGAGCTTTTGGGGTGTTCAAAAAGCAGCCGGTTATGGATATTAGGGGCTATTCGAGGGAAACGGTGGGCGAGGATATGGAGCTGGTGGTGCGCCTTCACCGGAATCTGAGGAGGGAAAAGAGGAGATACCACATTCATTTCATCCCGGACCCCGTGTGCTGGACCGAGGTCCCCCATCAATGGCGTATGCTGGCAAGACAGAGGAACAGATGGCAGAGGGGACTTGGCCAGGCTTTATACCGTAACCTTCCCATGTTCGCCAATCCTAAGTACGGTTCCATAGGGATGGTAGCTATGCCATATTTTTTTATGGTGGAGCTTCTAAGCCCGGCGGTGGAACTATTCGGTTACGCACTCTTTGGCATCGCCTTATATCTGGGTGTGGTGTATTGGGAAGCGGTGGCGACCTTTCTTATTTTGGCGGTATGGATGGGGATATTCCTGTCTCTACTTTCCGTCTTATTAGAGGAGTTCACACTCCATCGGTATCCCAGAGTGCGTAACCTTGTGAAGCTCCTCTTTTGTGCGGTTCTGGAGAATTTTGGCTATAGGCAAATGACTGCTTTCTTCAGGTTAAAGGGGCTATATGACTTTGCAAGGAAGGAAAATGCCTGGGGATTTATTGAAAGGAGAGGCCTTGAAGCTTCGCATTAGTCGGTTATGTGTTGCGGTGGTGCTTCTGGTTTCGTTCTGTCCCATAGCGGCTGCTGAGAAGATACGCGTGGATTCCGGGGTAATATTTGAGGATTTCAGCTTCGCCGATTTGGGCCATAGCGAATGGGTGCAGGCAGTGATTCCCGCTTCAGAGAGATTCTCTTTACTTGGACGATTAAGTGCGCTCAGCCGCTTCCAGGAATTTGACATTCAGGGGACTCTTGGGGGTTCCTTTCGCCTTGGCGCGAAAACGGGGCTTGAGGGAGAGATAAGCCTGAGTCCGGGCGCCGAGGTTCTACCTGAGTTTTCCACTTCCTGGTCATTGTATCGAGGTCTTGCCGCCATAGAAATTATGCCACACTACGGTTTCTCCCGATTTGAAAGAGCGGATGTGCATCTTTTCGCGCTCGGCGCCGTCTGGCCTGTCACGAGAACTTTTGAAGGTATAGGCCGGGCATATGTAAGCGCAACGCGGTTTCATAACGGGACAACTGAATGGAATCCTGCGTTCCTGCTCCAGGGACGGTTCCTGTTGAATTCCAGGTTCACTATCATTCCTTCGTATTCTTTCTATAGAGAAAGCTTTGAGGCAGGCGCCCCGGATGAGACCGGAAGGTTCTCGGCCCATGTGGGAAGGATTGAAGCTTGGCACAGAACCTCAAGTGCTTTTTTGATTAGAATCGCCTGGGAATATGAAGCCAGGTCAACAGATACATCGGTTGGGCGGTATGACTTTGGGATACAGTATCAGTGGTAACTCCTACCTCAAGAGGAAAATAGCCCCTCACCCTCGCCCTCTCCCCGGAGGGTAGAGGGAACCCCTCACCCATCCCTCTCCCCATAGGGGAGAGGAGTAAAGTTGGGTGGTCTCCCCATAGGGGAAAGGAATAAGGTGATTATTGGAGATATATGGCTAATGAAAGACAGTTTAGATCTGGTTATGTGGCGATAGTGGGAAAGCCTAATGTAGGGAAATCTACTATCTTGAACTTTTTGGTGGGCGAGAAAGTTGCGATTGTCGCTGAAAAGCCAGAGACCACGCGGGATAAGATTTTAGGAATTTTGAACCAGGAGGATGCGCAGATTATTTTTGTGGACACGCCGGGCATTCACAAGCCGAGAAATCTATTGGGCAAACATATGACGCGCCTCGCGGAGGAGTCACTATTAGAGGTTGACTTAATTTTGTTTGTTCTGGATGTGACCAGTGGCATCGCTGATGAAGATAGAATTATCTTTGGTCTTCTAAAGGAGGTCAACAGACCGGCATTTCTCTTGATTAATAAAGTTGACCTGGTCAGAAAGTCCTTAATTCTGCCCTTGGTGGCTGAGGCGTCCAAGATTTACGAGTTCAAGCAGATAATCCCGACTTCAGCTACGAAAGGCGATAATATGCATGTTGTTTTGAACAAGGTAATCGAGTATCTGCCGGTAGGCCCAGAGTATTTTTCTCGGGAGCAGTTGACCGATAAGAGCGAGCGATTTATGGTAGGGGAAATGGTGCGAGAGAAGGCGCTGGAATTGACACGGCAAGAGGTTCCCCATTCATTGGCGGTGCTGGTTGAAGAATTTAAGGAGCGACCTGGAAAGAACTTGGTTTATATTAAGGCGGTAGTATTTGTAGAGAAGCCTTCACAGAGAAAAATCGTCATCGGCCAGAGAGGTCAGATGTTGAAGGAAATCGGAGAGATGGCAAGAAAAGATATTGAAGATTTTTTGAAGAAGCGGGTATATCTGGACTTATGGGTTAAGGTCTATGAAAACTGGCGGAAAGACCCACAGGCAATGAGGATGCTGGGATATTATTAAAAATGGGAAAAAAATATTTTATGGATGTTGTCTTTTCTGGTGGATAATGGATTTGCCAGACTTTGTCAACCCAATTATCTGCGGAGGGAGGCTTTGGAGAAAATATGTTCGGGGATTTCCACGTTGAAGTCTATGGATTCGATGATGAATTCTGTGCCCTCGCCTTTTTTTAGTACATCTTTAAACGTCATTCTTCTGGGATACCAGCGATTGTCCACTTTGAACACTTCATGGATTGTCACAGTTTTTAGAAGCTTGCCGGCCTTGGCGAACCAGTCCTGCCTCAGGGGTATGTAGCGCTCCCTGTCCACCCACAATTTCTTTGAATGGTAAGCAACTCCTTCCTTCTTTGCCTTCAAATCCAGAACATAACAGGGCCTGCCTTCTATTGTCTCTTCACCTGTAACAACCGCGTCATAGATATTACTTAGTTCGGGGTCTTCCATAAAATCTTCGTAGGAGACATCAGAGCCCATTAGTGACTGCCTGAGCATATGTCCCGCTATTCTTATTATCCGGTCTGTAGAAGGACTCCAGGTCCAGAGTTCATCTTCTATTTTTAACATCTTGCTGCCCTTCTCCCGGGCTGGAGAGAGATACTCAGTAAAAGCCCTGTCCATTCCCTGCACCCAGGACTTTGCCGTTACCGTGCGCGTTCCTCGCACGCCTTTGATAATCATACTTGTGATTGAAACCCTGTTTTCTGCGTAGAAATTATTGTCAATCCTTTCCAGGATTTCTTTCCCTGATGGTGGCTGAGCGTAGAAGATAGAGGCATTTATAAGGAATCCAAGGATTAATATTTTTTTCATACTTCTAACTCCTTGAATAGTTGCGAGGTTTGCCTTTCATAAATTCCGATTCCGGCAAATAGAGTTCCCACTACCGAGGCGATGAGGCCGGGGAAAAAGCCAATAACATAGCTCCATCCTGTAACGCGCGCCCGAATGACGCTGGATATAAGGATTGTAGATTTTTGCAGTGCGCCGCTAAAATCTATTCCTCTAAACTGGAGGTAGTAGGAACCAGCGAGACCGAGGATTGTCCCCAGGGCTGAGCCAACGAATCCAGTGACGATCGATTCCAATACCATCCAGCGATAGAGACTTCCTTTGGGTTCTCCCATAGCCAGGCGAACACCTATTTCTCCGTAGCG
>CAZTSA010000130.1:0-3744 GCA_964616885.1 uncultured Clostridia bacterium | reverse complement strand
ATATCAAATAATCACCTACAGGAGGTAGCCTTTTCATAATATCAAGGACTCCAGAATTTTTGGAGTCCTCTCGAAAGGGAGGAAGCCCGCTCGGTCACTCAAATATGAAAAAGGTGATAATTGTGCTACTTGGACCAACTGCGTCCGAAAAGAGCGAAGTTGCTTCATCTCTGGCCAGGGAGATTAACGCCGAAATTATTTCCGCAGATTCGATGGAGGTATATAAGTATCTTAACATCGGAACTGCCAAGCCCTCGAGACAGGTAAGAAAGATTGTTCCCCATCATCTCATCGATATCAAGTATCCCGATGAGGAGTTCAGCGCCGGGGAATTCCAGTTAAGGGCAATAAGAGCTATTGAGAGAATTTTCAAAAAAGGTAAATTACCCATTCTGGTTGGTGGCACTGCCTTATATATTCGCACCATAACCGATGGCATCTGCCCAATACCCTCCAGAAATGATAGAGTTAGAAAGCATCTCTCGCAGCTTGCCGAAAAATATGGCAAAAGTTACCTTTACAAGAGACTTGAGAAAGTTGATAAAAAGGCTTGTGAGAAGATTCACCCCAATAATTTGAAAAGAATTATTCGCGCGCTGGAGGTCTACCATTTGACCAAGATTCCATTCTCTAACTGGCAAAACAGGAGGCACCATCTTCCCTATCCAATAATTATATTCGGCCTGGACTGGAAAAGAAACCTTCTCTATGAGAGAATTGACCATCGAGTGGAGTGGATGCTTAATGAAGGGCTAATCAGGGAAGTTGAGAGGTTATTGAGTAAGGGATATTCCAAAAGGCTAAACTCCTTGCAGAGTCTAGGATACAGACAGGTAGTAGATCTTTTGGAAGGAAAATATGGTGTGGACAGAATGAA
Organism: uncultured Clostridia bacterium; assembly: GCA_964616885.1. Lineage (GTDB taxonomy): Bacteria > UBA6262 > WVXT01 > WVXT01 > WVXT01 > CAZTSA01. The sequence continues at coordinate 2,867 of CAZTSA010000130.1, read as the reverse complement.
GTATCTAATCAAGAGGGATACGCGTCGCTATGCAAAAAGGCAACTGACCTGGTGGAAGAACGATGAACGGATACACTGGATTGAGATGGATGGAAGGAAAAAGGCGAAAGAAGCTGCTCGAGAAATAAAAAAGATTTGTCAAAGAAATCGATTTTTAGTATAATAAACGAAGGTTTTGTAAGATTTGTAGTGTAGGGCTTTATGCCCGTAGAAAATTACGCCCATAAAGGGCTACACTACCGTAATAATTACTCAAATAGTGTTGGAAGAAAGGGGTCATACTAATTAAAGAACTTAAGGAAACTGAATATTACAAAAAGGAGAGAGCGCTTCTGGTAGGGGTGGAATTGCCGCGTAAGGATACCAGATCGGTTGAGGAAAGCCTGGAAGAATTGGTTCTACTGACGCATTCAGCCGATGCCGAAGTCGCCTGCCAAACAGTCCAGAGTAGGGAGCGAATCGACCCAGGCCACTTTATCGGGAGAGGAAAGGCCTTTGATATAAGGAATCTCTGTGATGAACACGAAATCAGTACGGTCATTTTTGATGACGACCTCTCGCCTGCGCAGCAAAGGAACTTAGAAGAAATTATTAACCGTAAGGTCATCGACCGCACTCGCTTAATTTTAGACATATTTGCCAAGAGGGCCCGGACACAAGAAGGAAAATTACAAGTAGAATTGGCTCAATTAACTTACCTTTTGCCTCGCCTGACCGGCAAGGGAGTGACCCTTGCCCAGCAAGTAGGTGGTATTGGTGTACGCGGTCCCGGTGAGAAAAAGTTGGAATATGATAGAAGGAGAGTAAAGGAGCGTATAGCCAGGCTGCAAAAGGAGATAGACAAAGTAAGTGAACACAGAGAGCAGCAGAGACAGAGAAGGCGAGGAGTTTCCCTGCCAATTATCGCCATCGTCGGCTACACCAATTCAGGTAAAACAACACTGTTAAATACACTGACTTTTTCCAATGTATTCGTAGAAGATAAATTATTCTCCACTCTCGACCCCACCATACGCAGACTAGTTCTACCCAACAAAGAGAAAGTACTGGTTGTCGATACAGTAGGGTTTATTCATAAACTTCCCCATCAATTAGTGGCTGCTTTCAGAGCGACACTGGAAGAGGTCACCTTCAGCGACTTGCTTCTTCACGTCGTTGACGCCAGCCATCCCGAGTTCCAAAAACAGATTATTGCGGTGGAGCGCGTCCTAGAGGAACTCAATGCTCTTGGTAAGCCAATGGTGACTATTTTTAATAAAATAGATTTGATCAAGAATAGTGCACTCCTGCCCCGCCTGAAAAGGAAGTACAGAGATAGTATAAGTATTTCCGCTAAAATGGGCTGGGGATTGGAAAAACTCTACGATAGGATAATTGAACATTTCGGCAAGGAAAGGACCCTTATAGACCTCATAATTCCCCAGGTTCGCCAGGACCTGGTGAGTCTGGTCTACGAAAAGGGTACAGTTCTTTCCCGTAAGTATGATGGTAAGGATATACTGCTTCAGGCTCAACTCGACCTGAAGACGGCTCAGGGCTTAAAGGAGTTTATTAAGAAAAAACGCGGGCGCGGGGTCCGTTCTGCTACTGTGGGGAAATAATTTGAACCTGGCCAATTCTATTACTATTTTTCGCATAGTCATAATTCCAGTTTTTGTTATACTCTTACTGAACCACCATCCTAACCTGCCTTTTTTTTTGTTCACACTGGCAATCGTCACCGATGGGCTTGATGGTATGATTGCCCGCGTTCAAAAACAGAAATCGGGATTGGGAAGCATACTCGACCCCCTGGCAGATAAACTCTTGCTCGCCTCTGCCTATATAACCCTGGCTATCCTTAAACTAATCCCAGTGTGGCTATTGATTGTTGTTTTCGGCCGGGACCTAATCCTGATTTTAGGCTGGTTGAAAATCTATTTATCCACAGGCATATCCACAGCTGTCCCCACCCTATTGGGGAAGGCGACTACGGTGTTGCAGATGACCTTAGTATTCTTGGTCCTTGTCTGTAGCAGTGGCTATCTGGGACAGGAAAAGTGCCTGGCAATTAAGCCATTTCTTGTCTATGTTGTGGTTCTGTTTACGGTAATGTCGGGAGCAGAATATAGCCTTCGTGGAATTAATTTGATAAGCAGGAATACTGCATAATATAAAGATTCCACTCTGGAGGCCTCCCGAAAGGGAGGGATTGACTTTCGAAATGAGTGTATTAATGATAATTTTGGTCTTATTAACCGCATATTTCATAGGTTCTCTTCCTTTCGGATACCTGGCCGGGAAATTAATTAAGGACATTGACCTCCGGCAAGTGGGAAGTAGAAATGTGGGAGCGACCAATGTCTTTCGCGTCGTAGGAATTTTGCCGGGCATCGCTGTTCTCCTGCTCGATGTTTCAAAAGGTTTCCTCTCCGTCCACCTGGCAAACCTATTCAATTTGGCCGGGAGTATGCGAGTATCGCCTCAAACTTTTAATCTGGTCAGGATTTGGGCTGGATTAGCGGCAATTGGAGGACATAACTGGACCATATTTTTGAAGTTCCGAGGAGGAAAAGGCGTAGCTACCGGGTGTGGGGTTTCCCTGGGACTGGTTCCCCTACCTACTTTAGTGAGTCTAACAATCTTTTCAGTGGTAGTGATATTAACGCGTTATATATCTTTAGGTTCAATCGCTGCTGTCCTGGCATTTCCTTTGAACTGTTTATTACTCCAGGAACCGTTGATTTTGGTTTTTTTCGCCAGTATTGCGTCCCTGGTGGTACTGGCCAGGCACCAGGCCAATATAAAGAGGTTAATCGCTGGCACAGAAAATAGAATTGAATGGATTAAAGGGAAGAAAAGGATTCAAACTTTTGAGAGGGAATTGT
>CAZTSA010000129.1:0-3781 GCA_964616885.1 uncultured Clostridia bacterium | reverse complement strand
CCTCCCTATGCTTTGCCCGAACATCCAAAAACCCTTATTCTATCCTTCACTATTCTCTTAACAAGTCCCTTAGACACACCAAGTATCTTTCGTGGGTCCACCTCTTCTGGCTTTTCTTTTAGAGCTTCTTTCATTCCTTCAACAAAAGCCATATTCAACTGTGTAGCAACATTGATTTTACAGAGTCCTTCCATAATGCCCCTTTTCATCTCATCATCCATTACCCCACTTGAGCCATGCAAAACAAGAGGAATTTTTACGAATTCAGCAATCTCTCTGATACGCTCATGGTCAAGTTTAGCTTCTTTTTTCTTCATCCTATGAACGCTTCCCACAGCCACTGCCAGGGAATCAACTCCAGTGTCTTTAAAGAACCTCAATGCTTCTTCGGGTTCGGTCAGACTTGCCTCCACTTCCTTTACAGTAATATGGTCTTCCGTCCCCGCAATCTTGCCTATCTCCCCTTCTACAGGAACTCCCACGGCATGCCCCATCTCTACCACCTTCCTGGTAATAGAGACATTCTCCTCGTACGGAAGTTTAGAACCATCGAACATTAATGAAGTGAATCCAATGCGCAAACACTTGACATTCTGCTCGTAATCCGTTCCGTGGTCTAAATGGAGGGCAATCGGAACTTTAGCCGCAGCCGCAGCATTCTTAACTATCGCTGCGATATTTTCCAGGCCAGCGTATTTAATTGCGCCCTGACTAGCCTGCAGAATCACCGGGGCATTCTCTTCCTCTGCAGCCTCGATAATCGCCTGCACCATCTCAATATTGTTAGCATTGAAAGCTCCCACAGCGTACTTCTCCCTCATAGCCCTGTTCAACAATTCCTTTGTCGTCACCAATGGCATTTCCTTCTCCTTTACTCTCAAATTGCCAGTATTTGGGCTAATCTATAAAGATTATTATCTATCTCTTTTCTATGTCTTGCCGAATACTGTAGGGGTAGAACTACAACCTGTCCTCCCTGCCATCCCACCATCTTGGCCAATTTCGTTCTCGTCAAAACCCTGACTGCCGAATGTCCGAAAAGATTAGCCAGATTTACGCTTCGGGCGGTAGGGGAACCCCCTCGCTGGATATAACCAACAACACTTACTCTAACTTCATAGCCAGTAACATCGCTTATTTGATGGGCTATCGCATAGGCAGCCCCTGCTCCCTCGGCCATAACAATAATACTACTCTTCTTTCCACTCTTTCTGCCTTTTTCTAATTCCTGAGTGATTCTACTCAGACTATATTTAATTTCCGGCACCAAAATTATCTCAGCTCCAGAAGCCAATCCCACGGCCAGAGCAATGAAGCCCCTTTCTCTTCCCATTACCTCAATGATGAAGATTCTCTCGTGCGAAAAAGCAGTATCGCGAATTTTCTGGATGAAACTTAATGCAGTATTCACCGCGGTGTCAAAGCCAATGGTATCTTCTGTGCCAGAAATATCGTTGTCAATACTTGCTGGTACGCCGACAAGAGGTATTCTGCTGGCCTGGTAGAGTTCTATTCCCCCTCTAAAAGCGCCATCCCCTCCTATAGTAATTAAACCACTTATACCGTTCTTCTTTAAGACCGCTACTGCCTGCTCTATCCCTTTCTTGGTCTTTATCTCTTCACACCTTCTTGTCCTTAATATCGTTCCACCCCAGCTTATAATCCCACTGACCGACCTCAAGTCCATTCTTCTCTTCTTATCTTTAATCAATCCCCAATAGCCTTCTTCGAATCCGACCACCTCGAGGCCATAATAGATTGCTGAGCGGACCACGGCCCTAAGACAAGCATTCATTCCCGGTGCATCTCCTCCAGCAGTTGTAACAGCAATTCTTCTCATTTTTCCTCTTCGTTTATTTTAGTTTTCTCTTTTCTGGTCGGCTTTGCCTCTGCAAATTCCCCAAGGATCCGAAACCTCTGGTACCTTTTCCTCAACAGTTCTTCTACAGGCAAGCTCTTTAATTCGGCCAGGTATCTCTTTACTTTTTCTTCCAATTGCCTGCCAACAAATTTTATATCACGATGGACACCACCCAGAGGTTCATCAATGATTTCATCAATCACTCTTAACCCCAGTAAATCCTGTGCAGTTAGCTTTAATGCCTTAGCAGCCTCCGGAGCTCTTGCTGCATCTCTCCAGAGAATGGAAGCGCAACCTTCGGGAGATATGACTGAATATATAGCATTCTCCAACATCAGTACCTTGTCGCCAACGCCAATTCCCAACGCTCCACCACTCCCACCCTCACCAATAACTACTACAATAATCGGGACTTCCAATTCTGACATGGCCTTCAAATTTCGGGCAATCGCCTCAGCTTGCCCTCTCTCTTCTGCCCCGATTCCCGGATAGGCACCCGGAGTATCTATGAAACTAATGACAGGAATTGAAAACTTCTCAGCCAGCTTCATCATCTTCAATGCCTTGCGGTACCCTTCTGGATGTGGCATCCCGAAATTTCTCAGCATGTTCTCCTGGAGTGTCCGACCCTTCTGATGGCCAATAACTACAACCGTTTCGTCCACAAACTTGGCCATTCCTCCAACTATAGCTGGATCATCGGCAAAACTTCTGTCTCCCCGAAATTGTACAAAATTACTCATAAGCAAATTTATATAATCCAAAGTATAGGGACGCTTAGGGTGACGAGCCAAGAGAACCTTCTCCCAGGGTGTTAGCTTACCGAAAATCTCCATCTTAAGTTTTTCACATTTTCTTTCGAGACCCGCTATTTCCTTACTAAAGTCGACCTTATTCTGAGCGCCGAGATTCCTCAGCTCTTCTATCTTCTTTTCCAGTTCCACAACTGGCCTTTCAAAATCTAAACCTTCAATCTCAGCCACTCCAATCTCCTTTACCGGTTCGATGAATCGAACCCCTACATTCTGTTTCAAAACGCACTCATATATCCAATACGAAAGATGCGGTCAAACTCATGTCCTATATCTCTTCCGTCGATTTCAACGTTTAAACTTGGCGTGATGAAATAACGTATACCCACATTTATCCTGTTCTCTCTTCCCCCGCCCAGATTATCAAATTCTAACATTGGGATTACATTCTCATACACCTTAGAAAATAAGCTAACGAATCCTCTAACCCTGAATCTATCAAAATCGTAACCATTAACCCCTGTACATAGTTCCAAATTGGGAAGAAAATTCTCTTTACAAAGGACTATGAAGAAACCCTTTTCTCTCTGTTCATACTTTCCATCCTCATATTCTCCATAACCTTGATCGTCGTATCCTACGCCGATTGCGGGTAGGTGCACTGTTCCACTGAAAAGGCGAAATTTCACAAACAGCCGGGGACGCCTGAGCTTGATATCATTATTCCCAATAATATTCTCAGTATCGAGATAGACCCCCAGGTTCATATGCTCCAATACGCCGAAGAATAAGCCGACCAGAAGTCCGTTTTTATTACTGCCTCCGTCGCTCTCCATGCTATAGAAGCGAAAATTCACGTTATACCCGCCTTGTTCGGTAATTTGAGGAGTGGGAGTATCTATTAGATCGACTACTTCTCCTGCCAATAAAATAGAATAAATACCTGAAAAATAAGTAACAACCAATCCTATCAATAACATTAATGGAAGGTATGCTTTTTTCATTTCCCCTCCCTTATAACCGATTTTTCAGCATTAGTTCCATCGCTCAATTATACCTACATCGGTATAATCTAACAGATTTCATCTATCTTGTCAAGTTATGCTATTTCAATTGATGTTATGATTTTGAAATGTTAAAGGTTATTGTTATTTTGAAATGTTAAATT
>CAZTSA010000128.1:0-3899 GCA_964616885.1 uncultured Clostridia bacterium | reverse complement strand
AAGGCATTGACCCTAAATGCTAAATCCCTGTTGGTTTCAGAACCGTCTACATCAGTATAAGCAGCGGCATGGATAACTACATCCGGGTTTATCCTGGTGACTTCTTTGTAAATATTTTCGCTGTCCGTGATATCAAGATTAAGAGTCGAGAACTGAGAGGTCAGAAATGGTGGAAATGTCTCCGTATCCAATAGGTATAACTCTTGTCCTTGAGAAAGGACTTCTACCAAATCTCTTCCAAGCATTCCGCAAGCACCCGTAATAAGAATGCGCATAATTCCCCTCACCTTATATCTTCTACCCAAAAGGGAGATGATATTTTCGGACTCGATGAATCGAGCCCCTACAGTAGTTGTGGGGCTCAATTTATTGAGCCCGTTCTTGCAGGTTGATGAATCGAACCCCCACGATATTTGTAGGGGCTCAATTTATTGAGCCTTTTTTTAATTTCCTCCACCACCACCGGTTATCCACATACCACTTCACTGTATCTTCAAGAGCCCTTTCAAAGTCGAAGCGGGGAGTCCAACCCAGTTCCCTTTCAATTTTTGAGCAATCGAGAGAATATCTTCTGTCATGGCCGGGTCTATCTTTTACTGGCTGAATTAGACTTTCCGGTTTTCTCAGTATCTTCAACACTCTTCTTGTGAGGTCAATATTTCTTAATTCATTGCCACCGCCAATATTGTAGACTTCTCCTTCTCTGCCTCTGTGTAGAATCAAATCGATTCCCTGACAATTGTCGATAACGTAAAGCCAATCTCTTATATTCATTCCATCACCATAAAGAGGAACGAACTTATCTTCCAGAGCATTTGTTATAAACAACGGAATTATCTTCTCGGGATACTGGTAGGGACCAAAGTTGTTCGAGCTACGAGCCACAATGACTGGTAAGTTGAAGGTGACCCGATATGAAAGGACGAGCATATCAGCTGCAGCTTTAGAAGCAGCATATGGACTACTCGGCCTCAAAGAGTCTGTCTCTTTAGATGAACCTTCGTCAATCGAACCATAAACCTCATCGGTTGAGACTTGAATAAAACGAGAAACATTGTATCTTTTGGTTGCTTCCAAAAGATTATAAGTTCCATCTATGTTAGTCCGAATGAATTCTGAAGGATCGGCAATTGACCTATCCACATGGGATTCAGCAGCAAAGTTTACTATTGCGCTAACATCTTTTGCCAGCTCATCCACAATTACTGTATCGCAAATATCTCCTTTAACAAAAGCGTAGTTTGGGTTATTCTCTATGTCCTTCAGATTGTCTAAATTACCTGCATAGGTAAGTTTATCTAAATTGACAATCTCATAATGAGGATACTTCTTTATAATATATCTAATAAAGTTAGAACCGATAAAACCAGCTCCTCCCGTAACCAGTAAGCGCATATCTTTTTACCAACCTTTCCTCGCTTTCCAGCGTCCGTAAGGGACGGAAGGGTCGTTTAAAGGGATTCTATATTCATCCGGGAATTCTCGATTATACACCTGGTCAGGAACATTCAACAGCCAGCAATTCTCTTCACCAAGGCACTCAAATCCGTGGACTACAAGAGGAGGAACTTTCAGCACCATCAGATTATTTTCTCCAATCTCATATTCTCCAATTTCTCCAAATGTTTTCGAGTCGCGGCGATTATCGAAAAGAACGACCAGCGCCCTTCCCTTAATCACACAAAAATGGTCCCACTGTTTCTTATGATAGTGCCATCCCTTAACCCACCCCGGTTTGCATTTACTTATGTAGACCTGGCCAAACTTCATGAACATCGGCTCATCTGACCTGAGAATCTCAAATAGAGACCCCCTCTCGTCCTCATGCACCTCCAATTTCTTTATTTCAACTCCTTCAATCACGATTCTCCTCTATGACCTCCCCCCGATGAAATCGGGGGACTCCAAAATCCTACCACAATCTAAACTACTTCTACCCGGCTTGAATCGCCTACCATAATCCTATAGGCAGAGGGTTTTGCTTTTGATTTCACTATGTAAACATTTTGCCCTACCAAACTGTCTTCAATCCTTTTGATATCTTTAATCCTGCTATTCTCAAGAATAATGCTGTGTTCGACCTCGCTATTTTCAATAGTTACCTCGTAGTAAATAGATGTAAAAGGGCCAATATAGGAATTCACTATTCTGCTATTTTCCCCAATAATTACGGGTCCTCTGATTACGCTATTTCTAATCTCCGCTCCCTTTTCGATCCTTACTTTCCCGAAAAGTTTAGATTCCTTATCTACTTTTCCTTTTACATAAACTTTCAAATCGTCAAGAAGAATCCTGTTAGCCTCCAGTATGTCCTCTAACCTTCCTGTGTCCTTCCACCACCCAGTAATAATGTGCGGACGCACAGTAAAGTTATGCTCAATAAGGTACTGAATGGCATCTGTAATCTCTAATTCGTTGCGCCAGGAAGGTTTAATATTATTCACAGCCTCAAAGATATTCTTATCAAACATATAAACGCCGACCAGAGCCAAATCACTCCTGGGTTTCTTTGGCTTTTCTACCAGCCGTAGGACTTTTTTACCTTTCAATTCAACTACGCCGAACTGTTCAGGATGTGGAACGCGAGCCAGAAGAATCTGAGCATTTGGCCTCGTTTTCTGGAATTCCTTTACTAAGGAAGTAATGCCGTCCTTGATTAGATTATCCCCCAGATACATAACAAAGGTTTCATCTCCGATAAAATCTTCAGAAATTTTTACCGCGTGCGCCAGTCCTAACGGGGCTCCTTGCTCGATGTAGGTCACATTAACTCCCCATTTTTTCCCTGTCCCCACAGCATTTTTTATCTCATTCTTTGTCTCGCCTACAACAATGCCAACATCTTTGATTCCCGCTTCTTTTACAGCTTCAATTCCGTAGAAAAGGATTGGTTTATTAGCAACTGGCAGGAGCTGTTTGGCACTTGTATGGGTGATAGGACGGAGGCGTGTACCTTTACCGCCACTCAATATAAGAGCCTTCATCTAAGCTCCTTAACACTTATGCAATCTGAGAATTAATAAACTGCAGGAGGTTTTTCAAAATATTCAACTATGGCTGCTGAGACAATCCCAACAAACAATCCTAAAATTCCGGCAACCAGCACGTTCTGTTTCTTTTTAGGGGCGATTGGCTTTTCAGGAGTTGTGGGAGGAATTACCAACTCCGTGCTAACAGTGCCGTAGGACTCCTCCATCTTTTTCTGCCTAAGCTCTACCTCAAGTTGTTCATACCTGTCGCGGATTCTTTCCAGGCTTTCCATATATCCCTGCGCCACCAAAGCCTGTGCTTCTGAATTGGTAGCTTCAAGTTCATCTATCTTCTTCTGAAGAATATTAATCTCTTTCTCCATTTCGTCCAATCTCTGTTTACCAGAGGCAAGATATTCTTCTAAAATTAATTTCGCCTGTTCAAAAATTTCCTCATGTCTCTCAAGGACAGCAGTGGCCGCTGCATTTACCAATGTCAAAGCTTCCTCCGGAGTTTCTCCTCTTCCCTTTATCTCCAGAAGCCCCGATTTCTCCCTCATCCTTATCTTAGATATCAACTTCCCTAATTGCCCATGTGCGGCGGGGATATTAAGTTCTTGTGCTACTTTTTCCACCATCGGTTTTGTCCTAAAAATCTCTATGACTGTAGAAGGATTTTCCAGATCCATGTTTCTCATTTTTCCAATTTTAATCATTGCTGTGGATTCATAAATCCTGGGCAGAAGGAAGCTCACCACTGCACTACCTATGGTAAAAACCAAGAAGATAATCAGGATAATTTTCCATCTCTTTTTTACCATATTGATGTAGTCCCTCAAATCAACTTCTTTCTCTTCCATTCCAGTTCTCCTCCTAAAATAGGGACAGCGACCCTTTAAATCCCTTTCCTGTGAATCAAAAGCGGGGACG
>CAZTSA010000127.1:0-4002 GCA_964616885.1 uncultured Clostridia bacterium | reverse complement strand
TTTGTTCCCACCCAAATTATGCCTCCCTCGCCGGCAATAGCGACATTAGTGTATAGCAATTCTCCTGGCGAATAGAGAGCCCACTCCTTTCTCCCCAGGTCCAGAACGCTAAGGGTGGAACCTACTGTGGCGACCAGAAGACGCCCACCATCTACAACTATGGCTCTAATCCGGTTATCAAAAAGTCCATTCTCAGTATTGTAGGAAGTGAAGGTGCGGGTCCTTTTGCTGAACGCACTCAGCCCACCCTCTGTTCCCACCCAAACATCACTATCAGTTGCTGCTAATGCGTTCACCTTATCATTAATTAGACCCTCTCTGGTAGTATAAGAAGTCCAGGTATTTTTTTCTTTATCAAAAAGAGTAACTCCAGCGTCTGTACCAAACCATATTGCGTTTTTATCTACCAGAATAGCGTTGACCAGATTGGAACTTAAACCTGTATTAGTGTTGTAAGTCGTCCAACTACTTTTCTTCTTATTATAACGACTCACTCCCATGTCCGTCCCAATCCAAACTTCGTCTCCATCAACAGCAACGCATTTGACGACGTTGCTGGCTAAACCATCCTTCGTAGTGTAACTAATCCATTCTTTAGCAGCATAGCTGATTCCTCTTGACAGTACCAACCATCCTGTAAAACATCCTAGGAATAAGAAAAATGCCAAATTGCTGAGACACCTGGCGTAATGACTTGTGCGTGCATAATCTTGCCATAAGTTATGTTTTTTCATATCTTTACCCCTCCTCAAGGCTAGTCTCTCCTATTTCCTCCAACCGTTTATGCTTGATGGTTGCCCTCTTCAGATACTTTTGTGCTTTTTCGTGTTGGGGCTCTAACAGCAAAACCTGTTCCCACTGACCAATTGCTCTTTCTAATTCGTCCTCTCGATAATAAATAATCCCCTGAGCAAGGTGAGCTTCGATACATAGTTGTTTTACGTTTAGATGCGCAGGGTCTACCTCCAACACCTTCTTCCAGGATTCAATGGCTTCTATATAGTTACCTTCATTATAGCTCTGTATCCCCTGATTATAAAACTTATCAATTTTCTCTTCCATTGCTTGCTCTGCTATTTCAATCATACTCCTCGCCTTCTGATAATCAGGATTTATCACCAGGGCTTTTTCCCATTCCCCGATTGCTTCTATAAATTTGTTATTATTGTACATTTGCATCCCTGACTGAAAATATTTGTTTACAACCAGGTCAATATAGTCCATGGCTTCCTTTTGTTGAGGATCTATATCCAATGCCTTTCGCCACCCCCTCACTGCACTGAAATAATCATCGGCTCTGTAATACTTCAGACCCTCATTGAGATACTCAGCAACAATTTCCTCACGAGAAACCGCTCCCGTCTCTTTAATCTTTAGGCTAGCCTTCTCGATATTTTCTGTGACTCCATAGTAATGAGAGTCCCATTTTAGGACCTGTTGCCATTCCTCAATTGCCTCAGAATAATTTCCCTGTTCATAATGTTCCATTCCAATATTGAAATGTTCATCTATTTTATTCCTTGTTGTCTTTATCTTTTCCATAACCTGGGTATCCCCGGGCAGCAAGCCCAATAAAGCATTCCACTCATTTATTGCTTCTTGCCATCTATCATCGTTATAGTATTCCTCCGCCTTCCCATAATGTTCTGCTACGAGCTTATCCAGTTGAACCCGGGTGGCTTCAAGATATTTTCTAGCTAACTCGTGAGAAGGTGCATCCTTTAATACCTCTTCCCACTCTACTATGGCTTCTCGCAATTTTCCTCTTTGATAAAAGTCCATTCCCTGACTGAAGCGCTTTGCAATCTCCTCTGTTTCTACTTCTGGTTTTACTTCTACCTTCTCTCGTTCTTCTATAGCCTGTGGCTCACTTGTCGGGACAGCCTGACGAACAGTCAGTGAAAGCCGGTGGGAACCATAAATATCTTTTATACCCGTAAGCGGGTAGATAAAAGCATAATCAAATTCAAGTAGTGAGATATTGAAGCTCGTACCCAGAGAAAGACTCCGGTACTCGCGGCTGCCAATGCCTATCCCACCCCTTATCCCCAGCATTTTGCTGAAAAACCACTTTTCTGCTCCCGCATAGAGATTTGCATCTCTGTCTTTGTATGCTGTATCCAGGGCAAGATTTAGCGTTCCGTTTCTATAGGCAAATCCTACCTTAACAGAAAGAGGTACTCTGCTTCCTTTGTGAGCTAGTTCTACATTCGGCTGATTAACATCCATTACTGCTAACCCCAAAAATAGCTTCCCCATAAGGTGATACAACCCTCCAAAATCCATGCTGAATCCACTCGCAGAATAGCCATGGGTAACGAATATTGGGTTTAGACGGGTATAGGCATCTTCTCCGTATCTCTTGGATAGAAGTTTCAGGTTTATTCCCATATGTAATTTTGGAGACATTTCCTTGCCATAGGAAAAGATGAATGTGTTCTCCTGGTAATATCTGGTCAAGCTTAGATTTAGCCATCCCACTCCCAGAGTCCCCCAACTTAGCGGATGTGCGTATCCTATGGACCCGGTCGCCAGATTTGTCTCTCCAGGGCCGTTCAGTCCCCAGTAGAGTTTGCCGTAGCCACAGGTGAATTCCCTCTCCCTGAGCTGGCCCAACCCGGCTGGGTTATAGTAGATAGTATTGACGTCGTCGACCAAACCGACAAAAGCGCTGGCCATGCCAATAGGTCTTGCTCCCACACCAAGGTCTTCAAAATCCCCGAGAGAGGCGTCAGAGACCAGACTCAAGACCATAGCCACCAGCCCTATAAAAATGGTCTTCTTATTGAACCACTTCATCCTTAACCCCAATTTGTTGCAGCAAAGCGTCCCGATTCATCGGGACCACCCCTACGTTCCTATTATCATTATTTCGCGAGGACTATTGTCCCGTTTATGACTTTACCTCGTGATTCAACCTGATATATATAGATGCCACTTCTCGCCATGCTACCATTCCTGAACCTTCCGTCCCAAACCAGACTATTTTCATCATCTCCACGCAAAAGGTTGTCATACACAAGAGCCCCTGTAATATCAAATATCCTTCCTACAACTGCCTCGTCAGGGTTTGCTCCCTCAAAGTATATTTTTACAGTCTTATGAATGCCCTCTCCGTAAGGCGTAAATATCTTAGGCCACACGCTGGTCACCCTGAAACCTGCAGAATTGAATGTCTTCTTTATAGCAAATTTACTCAAGTGTCTCGTCTTAACTGTCACTGTCTGCCTTTCGCTATCTACCACTCCTCCCAGCTTTATCCATTCAATCCCATTAAACCAGAAGACTGCCAGCTTCTTAGGCGCCTCGTTGGCCGCAATATCACCGCCTATCTTTCCTTCTTTTATGTCATAATGGATGCTAATCTGAACTCTTCCACCAGAAAACTTGAAAACTGCTATCTCTTCCTCACTATCTGCCTTTATTGCCTTTATGCTATAGCAGGTTATGGTGTTAACATCTCTTTCTTCATTACCATCTCTTACCAGAACTATCTTTATGTCATCCTCATAAACATTTCCCTTGTAGAGAACTGAATTTATCTCTTTTGGCATCCATATCTGACTTCTCGAACAGTCATCAGCCACTGCAATTACGTTTATGTTTGCGGTGGTATCTACAATCATTGAGCCCTTGCTCTCATTTCCGCCGACATCCTCTGCCCTTACTCTGTAATAGTAGACCCGCCCATTAACTACGTCTGTGGAAGAGAAAACATTATTCCCTACAGAACTTACTCTCACCCAAATGCCTTCTGTCGACGTAGCTCTATACACATTGTATCCCTTTACATTTTCTCCATTTCCTTTAATGTCTTTGGTAACCTTGCTCCAGCTCACCTCAAATGTGTTGTAATCCAGAAATCTTCCCTTTATCCCGCAAGGCTCCCTGGGCTCAACCATATCGTAATAAGGATTAAAATCCCAGTTAACATTCCTGCCACTATTGTAGCTTGTGCCATCTCTGGCATCTATGGTGTTCCCTGAGGAAGCATCAGAGTCC
>CAZTSA010000126.1:0-4016 GCA_964616885.1 uncultured Clostridia bacterium | reverse complement strand
TATCGAGCTTTCTTCCATAACCCTGATAGGCAAGAGTAGCATCATTATAACGTTCACATATTACTATCTTGCCCTGTTGCAGTGCGGGAAGAATAAGTTCTGATGTGTGCTGTGCCCTGCCAGCCTCATACAAAAGGACTTCCGTAATCTTAGAAATTCTGTTCTTGGGATTCAAAATTATCCTGCGCAGAGATTCGGCAATGCTCGTCCCACCCGGCTCCCTCGTCCGCACCACCTTATGTCCATGGCTCTTTAAGTAACGAGCCAGCAAGAGAGACTGCGTGCTCTTTCCTGAGCCATCCGGCCCCTCAAATGTAATAAAAAGACCTCTTCTCTTTCCCTTCTTCATAAATTTGTTTTTTCCTACCATGAGAGCTAACGATTGCGCAAAAATATTCTCTTTCTGGGGAAGGTTATGCTCCCCTGATAGCCTCCAATTGCAGGAGTCTGGACAGTAAGTGTTGATATATCCACCTGCGTTGGGGTCGTTGTGGAGTCGAGGATAAAAAAGATTGAGACAAGGTCTTCTGGTATTGCGTCAGTAGTAGCTCCAGCAACTACTCGTCTCAGACTGTCGCCAGATTTAAAGTAACTAATCTGCCTACCATCAATATGGGTGAATGTTATCATTGAATTGGCATCTTCGCCAGTTTGCTGCCCAACCACTATTCCGGTAACAGGCCTTGCCTGCCTGATAAACCTGGTCATCTCGTCCATGGCTACGCGGGCTTTCTGCTGAGCGTCAATCTGCTGGCTGGCCTGCCACCAGTTTCTGAATGTATTGGTGAAAAACATTATTATTCCATACCCCAGAATACCGAGCAGAGCGACGACCACTGCTAATTCTATAAGAGTAAATCCCTTCTCTCTTTCCATTCTACCCTCCTCATTTCACCACACATATCTTCTCCGTTGCATTTTCTCCCGCTACCTCTATATGCACTAAATAGATTCCACTGGCAACAGTTGAGCCTTTTTCATTCTCCCCTGACCAGGGCTCTTCATACGAGTTGGGCTCTCTATTCTCACCGTCGACTAACACCTTGACCAGTTCGCCCATCAGGTTATAAATTTTCAGATTAACTTTGGCTGCATTTATTACGAAGTACTTAATGGTCGCTTCATTGTCTGCTTTCCTCGGATGAATCAAGTTGTTAGATATATCGAGGAGGCGAACAACCATTATTCCATCGCTCCAGAGCGACCAGTTACTCCAGCCACCACCGCTCTGCGCCATCACTCGAGCCTCATATGTTTTGTTATATTCACATCCCGATACGCTATGACTCTTAACGTTGCCGACATTGCCATCAAATTTCACTTCTCCGTCTTCTTGACACCTGACTTGCAATCTATAATTATAGATTGCTGTTTCAGGGTCAGTATTTTCCTGTGTCCAGCTAAAGCGAATTGTGGTATCATATGTATACTTACCGTCATCGGTGGGTGTCTCCGGCGCCGGGGGAGGCGTGGTATCTTCATAGTGGACCTCTTCTGACCAGCCACCCTCTGTTTCTTCTTGGGACCAGCTATACCCGAGGCCGGTGTCTATCGCCTGAACACTCCAGTAGTATCCCTTGGCGTAAAGGCTGAAAGTGAGCGTGTGGACGGTAGTCGTGCTTTTGGAAATAAAATTCCCTAATAGAGGGCTACCATATCTTGCCGCCACAAGGTCATCTTTCCCGGATTCGGAACCAATTCGAAAATTATAATATAAACCAGTCGATGGCTTGGTCTCGTAGTCAGAACCACTCTCCCATTTGATAGTAAGTTGCTTGGTAGTAGCGTTGTAGGTCGTTTGAAACTTGCTACTATCAGGAGGGGTTGGAAGAGTATTTGGGCCTTCGTTATTCTTATAAACCTTGGTCACCGCTCCACTGGCAGAGTAGCCCGTTAATGCCAAATCAATATCCTTATCTCCGTCGTAATCGCACCAGGCGACACTTCCCTGGTCTATAGCGGCAAGATAGGGCTGACCGGGATCCACACTGAAACTGTAACTACCTGAGCTTCCACTATTCTTGTAGATTTTGGAGGTCCGTATCTCTCCACTAGCCATCCCTATTACTACTATGTCGAGGTCCCCATCATTATCACAGTCGCCCCAGGCCAAAGAGCTATTGTAAACCCCGGTCAAAATATCGCTTGTCTCGCTGAAATTTCCATCTCCGTCGTTCTTCCAGATTTCACAGACATAGGCACCTGTCAATGATTCTCCAGAAATGGCTATATCTAACCATCCATCGTTGTTGTAGTCTCCCCAGGCTATAGAACTATTTCTGATCCCGGTTAAGGTCTCCCCTACCGTGGAAAAGGGATTAGCAGGATTGTTTCTGTAGTCATTCTTATAGATTTTGCAGATGTAATTAGTTACACCCTGTTCTCCACTAAGGGCTAAATCTAAATCGCCATCATTATCATAGTCCGCCCAGGCGACGGAGCCACTGGTTACGGGAGGCAAATCTGTTATGCCACTCTCTTCAAAAGTGCCATTTCCCTTATTCTCATATATTTTGGAAGTATATCCTGTACCCATACGGAATCCCACGAGCGCAAGGTCTAAATCTCCATCATTATCATAGTCTCCCCAGGCAAGAGCGCTAGTATAAACGTCTATCATCTCTATCTCACTATCACTAAAGTTGCCATTTCCATCGTTCTGATAGATCTTAGTAGTGCCATACCCTTCCGTTATCTTCCCTGTGATTGCCAAATCAAGGTCGCCATCTCTATCATAGTCGGCAAAGGACAGACCACCATGGCTGACTCCTGTAAAGCTCTCAGAAAGACTTAATCTATTATTCGCTCCGTTCTTGTAAATTTGAAAATACCTGTCAGTTCCATCCCAGCCCATTATCGCCAAGTCAAAGTCTCCATCATTATCTATATCTCCCCAGGCAACAGAACTGTTAAACAAGTTGGTCAGGTCCATTCCAGAATCACTGAGCGTTCCGGATTCGGCAATTCCAGAAATGCTACTAAAAACTAACATGAGTGCAAAAAGAAGAAATTTTTTTCTGCCCAAATCAAAACCTCGCTGTTAAGGAAAATCGGTGGTTGTCGCCCATCTTGGTACCGCTCATCCCCCAGCCGTAATCGAGCTGAAAATTCTTCCATACTAATCCTGCTCCACAAGTGAAAGAGTCCAGATCATAACCAATCTTATAGCCAGCCCTCAAGGCAAAAATTTCCCTGTACCAGTACTCCATACCAGTATTCCCTCTGAAATCACCATCGTTCGGCTTAACTGCCTCTCCGCTTATGGTAACCCTGTGTTCTTTTCTAAAGTCCATCTGGTAACAAGCACCCGCTTTCACTGTCAAAGGCAAGGTATCTCCCTCTTCTTCAAACTTAATCTTTGCCCCAAGGTTCTGTCCCACAATTCCCAGCTGAAATTTGTTCTTTCCTACAATGAACTTTCCGAGTAGCCCCACGTCAGCCGCATAGGCTGTAGCCGAATACTTCTCTACCAGGGTTGATTGGATGAATTTAAAGCCTACTCCCAGGGATACTTCGTTTCTCAAATCAGGTGTAGCTCCTGCCCTCCGTCTTCCTTTTTCAGCCTTTTCAGCGCTTCTCCATATAATGTAACCTAACCCCAGATTTGCCAAATAGTCTTCCTCGGCTGAGACAGACTTCCCCTCCGGATGGAGCGCCATTTTTCCAGCCTGCAAAAGAGAAAAGGAAAGTCCAATAGTTGCACGATTCCTTCGTTCTTTTATGGACTTAATTACTCTTTTACCTGCCTGCCTTTCCACTTTCCCCCCTACGGGGTATGCGTAACCAATGAATCCAAACCAGGTATCCACTAAACTATCAAGATACATTATGCTAATTTCATGATTTTTAATCTGGGCCAATCCGGCGGGATTAAAATTGAGAGCATTCACATCATCAGCCAGAGCAACGAATGCTTCTCCCATTCCCAGGGGGCGAGCGCCACTGGTCTGCTTTAAAACTATAGCTCCACTTGTGCCAGCGGCTAAGCAGAGTGAAATGAGGCGAAAAAAGAGTAA
>CAZTSA010000125.1:0-4045 GCA_964616885.1 uncultured Clostridia bacterium | reverse complement strand
GCGATTATATCAAATAATCACCTACAGGAGGTAGCCTTTTCATAATATCAAGGACGAGGGAGGCTAATTAGAAAACTATGGATAAATATCGTTGTATAGTCTGTGGATATATTTATGAGCCGCAACTCGGCGACCCCTATAACGACATAAGTCCAGGCACAGCCTTTGAGGATTTGCCTGACAGCTGGGTCTGTCCTGAGTGCGGGGTGGGAAAGGACATGTTTGAAAAACTTTAAAGATAGGAGGTGGATGTTATGGCGAAGTTTAAATGTAGCGTATGTAATTATGTGTTTGACGGAAAAGAGGCGCCTGAGAAATGCCCCCGTTGTGGCGCAACAAAGGATAAGTTTACAAGATTGGCAGACGATAAGGCGAAACTTATTGATAGGGCAAGATGCAGCAATCAACTCCATATGGGCCTGGCGGCTGTGTTGGATCAGGTGCATTCTATTGCTGAGGCGGGTATTCAGGATAACCTGGACCCAGCGTGTGTAGCTATCCTTACCAGGGCAAGGGATGAGGCAAATCTATTGAGCCAGTTCATCAAGGCCGAGATAGAAGTTCATATAGGCAAGGGCAAATGGGGATAAAATAAAAAAGTAAAGAAGATTCCCCAACCCGCCATATGTCATGTCCTGGGGTTAACATGGGAAAACTCATTCAGAAAGAAGGGAGGTGGGGAGTATGGAGAGGAAGTGGACTTGCGAAGAGGATATCTTATGTGGAGTAAATGAACCTAAAGATAAAGACAATTTGACTGACCTGGAAAAGAAGCATATTCCCGAAATTTATGCGCCAGACAGTGTAAAGAAAGATGAGCCCTTTGAGGTAAAGGTGGAAGTAGGTAAATTACTGGCACACCCAAATGAGCCTGGACATTTTATTGAATGGATTGAGCTTTACTCTGGCGATACATTTTTGGGAAGGTCGCATTACAGCGGAGGCGCAACATTTCCTGCGGCTACGTTCAAGGTGAAACTCAGTCACGCCCACGGGCCTCTAAGAGCATGGGGAAAATGTAATTTGCATGGACTGTGGGAAAACTTACGGGAAATCAGTATAGAATGAGTTAACAGCACCACCCAGCATAGTATACTTATTGGAGATTTCACCTGAATGGGCAATTGCCCATCAATCAGTGTTGATGAGACAACAGGCTAAATGAGACGGTATCCAATCTACTTTCTTATCACTTGAGAGTAAAGTGGAGCGTGAAAAACAGGTTGTCTGCCGCGGGGGTGAATTATGGAAGCAAAAAAGGCTTTATTGATAGTGGATGTGCAGAATGATTTCTGTCCAGGCGGAACCCTGGCCGTGCCAGAAGGTGACAGAATAATTCCCATTCTAAACAAATACATCAAGATTTTCTCGAAGAAAAAACTGCCAATCTTTGCCTCAAGAGACTGGCATCCTAAAGAGAGTAAGCATTTTAAGAAGTTCGGCGGTGTCTGGCCAAAACACTGCATACAGAATACCAGGGGAGCGAGGTTTCATCCACATTTAAAATTGGCTAAGGAGACAATAATCTTGTCCAAAGGAATGGACCCAGATAAGGATAGCTATTCGGCATTTCAAGCCGTGGATACCAATGGAACTGAATTTCTCGAATTGTTGAGGACTCATGGAATAGACGAACTTTTCGTTGGCGGTCTGGCTACCGATTATTGCGTTAAATCCTCGGTTTTGGATGCTTTGAAATTAGGTTTCAGAGTTAAGTTATTAATCGACGCTATCAAGGGTGTTAATATAAAGCCGCAAGACTCAGAATATGCTATGAAAGAAATGGTTAGTGGCGGTGCTGAGAAAATGAATTTTGAGGAGTTCTCCAAAAAGAGATAAGCATGAGAAACGGGCCCTATGGCAAATGATTGAATTCGAAACAGAAGTACTAAATATAATACAGAGAACTCATAATGTAAAAAGCTTCCGGTTTAGAATAAAGGAAGATGTGGATTTTAAGCCAGGTCAATTCTTTTTTGTCACAATTAAGGTTGAAGGGGCGGAGAGGACAAAGCATTTTTCTTTTTCAAATTCTCCTACTGAAAAAGGGTATGTAGAGTTTACTAAGAGGATAACCGACAGTGAATATTCGAAGGCGCTCGAAAGATTAAGCATCGGAGATTGGGCGAGATTAAGGATGCCCTACGGTTCTTTCACATTTCGGGGCGAATATGATAAGATAGCCTTTCTTTCGGGAGGCATAGGCATAACGGCTTTAAGAAGCATATGTAAGTTCGTAACAGACATGAGATTACCAACAGATATGGTATTGATTTATGGCAACAATACGGAGGAAGATATCATATTTAGAGAAGATTTAGAGAGTATGGAGGCAGTTAATAAAAAATTCCGCATAGTTCATACCCTGACTTCGCCGGATATAGATAAAGGAACATGGCAAGGTAGAACTGGTTATATAGATACTGAAATGATAAAGGAGGAAATACCAGATTTTGAAGAGAGAGTTTTCTATATCTGCGGGCCTCCCAAGATGGTAGAGAGCCTGGTAAATATTCTAAGAAATAAATTGGCCATTGGAGAAGATAGAGTCAGAATAGAGAACTTTGTAGGATATTGATAGGGGTTTATGGAGATGCAGTCGAAGACATAATGTTCAAATCTTTACAGGGTAGTCAACCCTCGACGCTCTGGGGCTCTGTGAGCTAGGGGAAAGATAAGACGGAAGACCAGAGTTTTCAAGGAGGCAGGTATGGGGGTAGAAAATGTGGGGGAAAAATACAGGTGTAATGTATGTGGCAATGAAGTCACTGTAACAAAAGTAGGCGGTGGGGAACTTGTTTGTTGCGAGCAGCCGATGGAAAGAATAGAAGGGTGAATGGATGCAGGGAAGGATTGGAGAGGAGGTGAAAAAAGGTGGTTAAGAAGGGTGTTAAGAAAATGGAAAAGCCCAAGAAGGGCAGCCGCTATACCTGCAGAGTATGCGGGTTGGTGGTGACTGTGGATAATGTTTGCGGATGCGTTGAGGCCTGTGATATAATCTGCTGTGGCGAGCAGATGAAACCAAAGAAGTAGACTTATTAGAGAATACCTCTAATTTAGTCTTTGAGACCGGGAACAAAATTAAAAGACGAGGAGGTGTTTTAAATGGGAAAGCAGGGCACAAAAATTGTAGGAATAGATGTAAAGGATTTAATAAAGGATTTGAACAAGGCGTACGCAGATGAATGGCTCGCGCATTATTCTTACTGGTATATGGCAAGGAGTGTTACAGGAATGGCTTATGAGGATATGGGCGAGTTTTTGGAGAAGATCGCTAAGGATGAAGAAGAACACGCAGGTGAACTTGCCGACAGGATAATAGAACTCGGCGGTATGCCCATTGCCCACCCTATGGAGCTGGAGAAGAACGCCAATTACCCTTATCCTAAACCACCCGCAGGCACATCGGACTACGACAATATTATAAAGCTTGTGACCGAGGCCGAAGCAGGAGCAATTGATGTATATAATAAGCTTGCGGCAAAAACAATGGGTAAGGACCACGTTACATATCAACTTGTTTGCCATATTCTGGGCGAAGAAGTAGACCACGAGGAGATGTTTGAGGACTTACTTGAATAACGCTAAAACCTGAAAAATTGGTGGAAGTATTACTTTTTCAGGGACACTACGGCGACGCTAACTTTTGCATTTTTGAGAAACCAGGAAAAGTCCACTGTGTTGCTTAATGATATTTCAGGTGGGGTCAAATGTTGGACATAGATGCCATCATTTTCGATGTTGATGGAACTCTGGTTGACTCCAGGAAGGACATTGTAAAGGCAGTTAATTTTACCCTAAGGGAACTGAGGCTTCCCCAGAAACCACCCCGGGTTATCATTTCATATATTGGACTGGGTATACGCGATTTGATAAGGAGAAGCCTGGGAAACCAAAAAGGCCAATTTGCCGACGAGGCCCTCAAAATATTCACTGGATATTTTCGAAGACATTCTGCGGATGAATCGAGGCTTTATCCCCACGTCAAGGAGACTCTGGATTATTTTAGAAATAAGAGAAAAGTCGTGGTAACGAATAGAAATAG
>CAZTSA010000124.1:0-4066 GCA_964616885.1 uncultured Clostridia bacterium | reverse complement strand
ACTGGCGAGCTTTTTCTCATATTCCGCTATTGCCTCAAAATATCTCCCTTGCACAAAGTAGCATTCTCCAATGCGGAATTGAGCTTCGCTGGCAAGGTCGCTATCTGGATAGATAGTTATCAACCTCCTGTAACTATCGGCTGCTTCATCATATTTGACAGTCCTGTAGTAACTCCATGCTAACCAGTAACTGCAATCATCAGCAAGAGCCGATTCGGGATAGTCGTCCACTACCGATTGATAAATCTTCGCTGCTTCATCAAAATTATCTCCACTATAATAATATTCCCCAAGGCGATATCTCACCTCTACATTCAAACGGCTCTTCGGGTACTTCTCGATAAAATCCTTATACACTTTAATTGCATTGCTGTCGTCGCCTTGAGCGTGATAACTCCAGCCAATAGCATAATAGGCTAGCTCCGCTATCTCCTTTTGAGGATACTGCTCGATGACCTTCTGATAATTCTTTATTGCCTGCTCATACTGCTTTTGATTATAAAGCGCATCTCCAATTCTAAATAATGAATCCCCTGCAATAATACTTTCAGGATAATTGGCTACTACACTATTGAAATGGAGGATTGCTTCGTCGTAGCTTTTCTTTTTAAAGTACGACCAGCCAATATAATACAGAGCTCTGTCAATAAGCTCACTATCTTTGAATTCCTCTCTCAAACTGCTAAGAGATTCAATTGCCTTTTCATATTTACCTTCTTTATAGTAAGCCAGACCAATCTGGAACTTTATCCGGTCTTCAATGCCGCTCGAGGGATAGTTTATGAGAGCGAGGTTATAAGCAGCATGTGCTTCACTATATTTTTTCTGGTTTAAAAGACAATTACCTATCTCCATCTGCGCCTGCTGAGCGAGCTCACTTTTAGGATAGCCCTTGAGCATTGCCCGATAAGCGTTAACAGCAGAAACGAAATCACCCTTTTCGTAAGAAGACCTACCCACTCCAAAATAGGCATCGTCAGCCAGCTTGCTCTGAGGATAACGGTCGATAACTTCCTGGTAAGTCTTCGCCGCAAAATCAAAATCTTTCTTTCGAAGTAAAGATTCTGCAATCTGAAACTTGGCTTCCATAGTTAACTTGCTATCGGGATATTTCTTCTCAATTTCTTTGTAGGTGTCAATTGCATCATCGTATCGACCTTCCTTATAGTAACACCAACCTTTCCAGTAAACAGCATCATCGGCCAGATTGCTCGCGGGAAAGCTTCCCACTAATACTTCGTATTCTTTAATTGCATTTTCGTACTTTCTCTCGTAATAGAACAGGTTGCCAATCATATAGCGCGCAGAGACGGCAAGGTCGGATTGGGAATGCCTGGTCACCACCTCTGAAAAAGCCTTCCTGGCTTCAGCAAACTTTCCTTGCTTTAAGTAGCTCCAGCCAATAGACTGTTGGGCCTTCACTGCGTGGTTGGAAAGGGGATAGATTTTGATGACTTCCTGATAAGCTATAATTGATTCAGGGTATTGCCCTTCTCGATAGAAAGCCTCGCCAATCTCATACAGCGCTGCTCCTCTCAGGTCATCAGACCGCGCAATAGTTAATACCTTCTGGTACGCTTGTCTGGCAGAAGAGAACTGTCCCAGTTGGAGCAGAGATTCTCCAATCTTAAACTGGGCTTGCGGAAGATAGGTAGATTGAGGATAGTTGTCAAACAATTTTTGGTATTCAGGTATGGCTGACTTGTAATTCCCCTGGTAAAACCAGGATTCCGCTATGAAAAATTGGCAGGCGTCAGCAAGACTACTCTTTGGAAAAGATTTAATCACTGTTGAGAATTCAGGCAAAGCCTGAGAGTATTTTTCTTGCTTAAAGTAAGAGAAGCCTTTAGAGTAGTAAGCGTAGTCGATATTCTTAAATTGAGAATAGTTTTTGATAACCTCATCGTAAACTGAAATGGCCTGTCCGTAGTTTCCTTGACTGAAATAGCATTCACCAGTATAATATTTTGCCTCTGCCAGCATGTCACTCTTAGGATATTTTCGGATGAAATCCTGATAGAGTCTTATCGCTTCTGAGTAGCTCCTTAGCATATATTTACAGTCGGCCAGACGAATCGCACTTCTCAGGGCGAAGTCTGTCCCGGGATATGAACTTATGACTTTGCCATATGCACCAAATGCTCTTACATAATCTCCCTCATTGAACGTCGCCTCCGCCTTATAAAATCTCACCTCAGCGAGTTTCTTACTTTCCGGGTAATTTCTCTCAAATTTCTCAAGTTGCTCTGCAGCCAGTTTATACATTCCATCCCGATAGAGCCCCATACCAAAATTGTACAGGTCTTCTTCCTCACGAGAAGCAACCTCGGCAAAAACATTATTGGCAGTCACAATGGCTAGCAAAAAAAGGATGATAACTGTTTTTTTGAACACATTACCTCTTCTTACAATAATTATAACATATAATTGTTCAAAGGTCAAATTGTACCATCCAGCCTACGTTATCCTCCCTTTCGGGAGGACTCCAATTCTGATCTTGCTTTGCTTCCCCTGAGGCAAGAGTTGGAGTAGCAGAGCAAAGCTCTGCCTCATAATTGCGAAGCTTCGCTTCGCTACTCCTAACTCTTATAAATTATGGTATGGTCAACCTAATACATTAAAGCACGGTGCTTGCCTCTCCAATAAATAGGATGCTGAAATAAAAAATTAACCCCTGTCAATACCTAAATAACAGGGGTTAACCGCTTATCAGCCGCAACAATCAAAAATAAGTCTATGCCCTCGCCTTCTTCACTTCCTCCAGAAACTGCTTGGCTTTCTGGGTCAAAACTTCAAATTTTCCTTCGGCCACTGCCTTCTTATCAACTAATGCTGTGCCCACGGCAATGGCGCACGAGCCAGCCTTAATGAATTCACCGGCATTTTCTAAGTCTACTCCGCCTGTAGGGAGAAGCAGAATGTGCGGGAGTGGACCTTTAATCGCCCTAATATACTTAGGGCCTCCCAGCTCCCCGGCAGGGAAAATTTTCACAATGTCTGCTCCCATCTCCCAGGCATGGACAACCTCCGTGGGAGTCATCGTCCCCGGAATTGCAATTTTGGTGTACCTCTTACATATCTTGATGACTTCTTCATTTAATGAGGGACCTACAACAAACTCTGCCCCTGCCAGAATGGATGCTCTGGCTGTTTCTCCATCGAGGACAGTGCCAGCTCCCAAAAGTACGTCCTTCCCAAACTTGGCTGCCACTTTCTCCATTACTCCAATAGCATTGGGAACAGTCATCGTTATCTCAATAGTTTTGATTCCACCTTCCCTAATGGCATCCACTATCTTCATCGCCTGTTCAGCAGATTCAGCTCTAATTACAGGCACGACCCCACCTTCCAGCATAAGTTCAAGACTCTCTGATTTCTTATCCACAAGCTCACCCCCTCACCCCAACCCTCTCCCCAATTACCCCCTCCTCTACTCCTCCCCCCTTCAGGGAGTGGGATCCCCCGGAAAAAAGGTGGGGGGTCAATAGGGAAAGGATTTTAAAATTGTAACGGCAAAGCGTAGGCTTTGCTTCTTAGCAGAGCTTCGCTCTGCAGCTATAGGATTTTTGGCTGTGCTCAAAGACCAAAAAATTGTCAGTGAGCGAAGCATATCCCGAGCACATCTTTCTCAGCGACGAGCAAACTAACTTTTGATCCCTATCTTTGAATTTTATAACCAACTGCCTTAATCTGCTTCTTAACTTCATCTTCTGTAAACCAGCTTAAATCGCCGGGAACGGAATGCTCCAACGCAGCTAAAGCATCTCCATAAGCAACAGCCTTTTCCACATCGCCTGTCAGATAACCATATAGGAAACCTGCAGTATATGCATCCCCGGTGCCAACTCTATCAACTATTTCTACATCGTAGGTTTTGCCCCTGTAGAGCTTATCAGCCAGAGCAATACTAGTCCATCCACCAATCAGAACAGTCTTAACTTCCCTCAAGGTAATGGCAACTATTGAGCAACCAAATCTATCCTTCAATTGTTTTGCTATATCCTCATAGGAACCCTTATAGCCAAAAACATCTTCGGTGTCATATTGCGTGGTCACCAGGATATCA
>CAZTSA010000123.1:0-4076 GCA_964616885.1 uncultured Clostridia bacterium | reverse complement strand
ACTCCCTCAATAACAAATTCACCGAGAGCCCTTTCCATGCGAGCGATCGCCTCCTGCCTGTTAATTCCAATCACAATTAACTTGGCAATCATCGAATCGTACAAGGGCGGGATACCGTAACCCGCATAAATGCTGGTATCCACTCTCACCCCGGGTCCCCCTGGTAGAACATAATTAGAAATCACACCTGGACAAGGCAGGAAGTCTTTGTCAGGGTCCTCAGCATTTATCCTACATTCAATAGCGTTCCCACAAATCTTGATGTCATCCTGGTCGAGATTTAATTTCTCGCCGGCGGCCAACTTGATCTGCATTTTAACCAGGTCGATTCCGCAAACAAGTTCAGTCACAGGGTGTTCTACCTGAATCCTGGTATTCATCTCCATAAAATAGAAGTCCCCATCGTTATCCAGCAAAAATTCCACCGTGCCTACAGTAGTGTAATTCACTGCTTTGGCGGCCTTAATAGCCGCATGTCCCATCCTGCGTCGCAACTTCGAGTTAACTGCAGGAGATGGCGATTCCTCGATCAGCTTTTGGTGGCGGCGCTGTATTGAACAATCCCTCTCTGGCAAGTAGATAATATTACCCTTCCTGTCCCCCAGAATCTGGAATTCGACATGCCTCGGTTCTGGAATATACTTCTCCAGATATACTTCCTCCTTTCCAAAAGATGCTTTAGCCTCACTCTGGCAGGTCATCACTGCATTCTTCAGACCCTCCTCATTCTGAACAATACGCATCCCTTTGCCACCGCCGCCAGCAGATGCCTTTACCACTACGGGGTATTTGATCTTTCTCGCCAATTTTAGAGCATCGTCTATCTTGGAAATAGTTCCCTTACTACCGGGAATGATGGGAACCCCTGCTTTCTCCATTGCCTTTCTCGCTTTACTCTTATCTCCCATCTTCAAAATTACTTCTTTCGATGGTCCAATGAAGGTAATATTGCAAGACTCGCAAACCTCTGCAAAATACGTATTCTCTGACAAAAATCCATATCCTGGATGAATAGCATCAGCACCAGTAATCTCTGCTGCGCTGATTATGTTAGGGATATTAAGATAACTCTCATCCGAAGGTCCAGGTCCAATGCAGACGCTCTCATCAGCAAACTTCACATGCAGGGAATCATTGTCTGCTTCTGAGTGAACGGCCACTGTCTTTATTCCCATTTCCCGACAGGCACGAATTATCCTCAATGCAATCTCGCCCCGGTTAGCTATTAGAACCTTTTTAAACATTAAACCTTCCTCCTTTTCCCGTTAGAAGCTGCTAA
Organism: uncultured Clostridia bacterium; assembly: GCA_964616885.1. Taxonomy (GTDB): domain Bacteria; phylum UBA6262; class WVXT01; order WVXT01; family WVXT01; genus CAZTSA01. Next base: position 2,797 of record CAZTSA010000123.1, on the reverse strand, counting down.
CCCCACTAAGAAATATTTCTGACTGGCCCAGGATCGCTTTGTTCGATAAATCGAATCTGACGAAGGAGACTTTCTAACGGGACTTTTTCCTCAAGCTCTTAGAAGCATGCTCTTCTTTATAATAAGGGTCTATCAAAAACATATCCTGACCATACTCTACTGGATGGCCGTTCTCGACCAAAATTTTAATTACCTTGCCTCCTTTATCAGCAGATATCTCCCTCATAATTTTCATAGCCTCAATAACGCAGATTTTCTGTCCCGGCTTGATGACATCCTTAACTTTAACCAGAGGAAGTTGATCTTCCGAAGGTGAACTATAAAAGGTTCCCACCATGGAAGACTTAATTGTAGTATACCTTTCTGGAAGATGAAAGGTTTCCTCTTTAATTCTCTGGGGACTTTCTTCCTCTGGCTTGGGGGGAGGCGGGGCGGTTTCGCTGGAGATTTCAGAAGTGCTTGTTTCCTTCTCGGCCGGTTCTTTTTCCTCACCTAAATTGGAAATTTCCCTTTTAAAACTTATCTTCGTCCCATCCTTCTCCCATAGTAGCTCTGTGATATCGGCATCTTTTATAAGATTGACAAATTCTCTTATCTCCAATAGCTCTCTTGTGGTAATCTTCTTTTTATTTCTATTGTCACTCTTTTTCTTTGCCATACATGATTCCCCCTAATCTTTTTGATACCTTAACCATCACAGTCTTAACAAATAATCCCGCCCTTTTCTGTAGACTATTCAACCTTCGCAGAAAGTTTTTTATATTAAATAAACCCACGCTGCAAGCGGCGGATATTAAAAAGGGCAGAATAAATAGGCCACTCCAAACAGTGGCAGAAAATCACGTTTAAATTTATACTCTCTCAATATATTTCCCTGTTCGTGTGTCGACCCGAATGATATCGCCAGTATTGATAAATAGGGGCACCTGGACCTTTGCGCCTGTTTCCACTTGAGCTGGCTTGGTCACATTAGTAACAGTATCTCCCTTTTTTCCAGGCTCCGTATAGGTAACTTTAAGTTCCACAGAGTCCGGCATTTCTACCCCAATTGTCGCACCTTTATATATAAGAACTTCCACCTCCATATTCTCTTTTAAAAATCGTATGCCCTCGCCTAATTCCTTTTCTGTAAAAGCAACCTCCTCAAAAGTCTCCATATCCATAAACTGATAATCTTTTCCGCTCCTGTACAAATATTGCTTTTTTCTCCTTTCCAGCAAAGCCTCTTCGACCCTATCCTCAGGACGAAAAGTCTTATCCATAATCCGCCCTGTGGCAACATTCTTCAATTTTGTCCTAACCATAGCTCCGCCTTTTCCGGGCTTATGGTGCTGGAACCAGATCACAGTGAAAACTTCACCATCGAGTTCGATATTAGTCCCATTTTTAAAATCGCTAGCTGAAATCATATCCCACAACCTTCACTTATTTAAGTAATCGAGAACCCCATCGTCTTTTCTTCCTCTCCCCTTGGGGGAGAGGATTGGGCCTGCCCGTGCCTGGAACGAGCCACCCTGGCCGTTAAGGCCCAGAATGGGCAGGCGGCCAGGGGATTAGTCCTTTGTTAAGACTTCACAGCCTTTTTTCGTAACCAGAACCATATCTTCGATTCTCACACCACCAAAGCCTGGAACATACACTCCCGGCTCTACAGTCAAAACCATCCCTGCTTTCAGAACCTGCTTGCTACTTTCTTCCAGCCAGGGGAGTTCATGAACATCCAGCCCCACTCCGTGGCCGGTCTTGTGGATAAAATAGTCGCCCAGCCCAGCTCGAGCAATCACTTTCCTGGCTAGAGAATCGATACTTGAACACCTAACTCCGGGTCTTATTCTTTCTATGGCTGCTCTCTGAGCCTTGTACACGGCTTCATAGATCTTCTTATATTTGCTACTAAATTCAAAGGAAACTACCCGGGCACCTCTTCGACGATTATTTTCAATTATATCCAAAAATAGAGGCCTTGTCAAGTCGGAACAGTAACCTTTATAGACGCATCCCATATCAATAAGCAGGTAGTCACCCTGCCTTATCTGCCGCTCTCCCGTTTGATAGTGTGGATAGGCAGTATTTTCCCCTGAAGCCACTATGATGTCGAAGGAAGGTTTCTCGGCTCCTCTTTTCTTCATGAAATGTTCGAGTTGCCAGGCAATTATTCTCTCTTTCATTCCTATTCCAATTCTTTTCTTTACGAATCGAAAAGCCGCCACACAGATTTGGGCGCTCTTTCTAATAAGGCCCACTTCGTCTTCCGTTTTCACCATTCGCATTTCTTCGACAAGCCCATCTAGAGGCACCAGTCCAACCTTTCCGAAAGCTGTCTTCATCTCCCCATATCTTTTAATTGAAACCCCTCCTGCCTCAAAACCCAACCTTCTTATCTTCTCCTCAGCCAGAAATTTCCCGACCATCTCCAAAGGTTTATCCCTGAAGGCTATCAATTCGAAGTTTTTCACTATCTGCTTGGCCTGCTCGTACAATAACTCCGGAATAAAAATCTTTGCCTTTCTTTGAGTCACCACGCCAAAGCTTCCCTCCGCTCGAAAAGCACCCAAATAGAAAAGGTTCGAAGGATTGGTAATCAGGAATCCCTCAATCTTCTTCTCTTTAATAATCTCTCTCAACCTTCCAACCCTATTGGCCATTCTTGTTCCTGTTCTACACGGTATTCTCGCTCCGCAAAAATTTATGGATAGTGTAACCCCTGCTATAAAATCGAAATTTCAAAATCCAAATGCCAAATTACGGGCATAAAGCCCTACACTACCGAGCGACTCCGATAACTATCCCTTCATCC
>CAZTSA010000122.1:0-4083 GCA_964616885.1 uncultured Clostridia bacterium | reverse complement strand
CGGATTCGAACCGACACGAGCTTTGGGCTCATGGGTTTTTGAGACCCACATGTCTACCAATTACATCACTCCGGCAAAATTCTTCCAGAAATTGCAAATTTTTTTGTTTTTTATTCTATAATATAAACTGTAAATTGTCAAGGTAATTAAGCCTGTAGTGGAAGGTTTGGGTACATTGAATATCTTTTGTTGACAAAATAGGATATGTGTTGTTAAAATATGCAAAACTTCTTTGAGGAGGTGGGCTTGATTGGCGAAAAAAATTTGCCTGATCAGTAGTGCTCTTCTATTCCTGTTTACTGTTCCGTCATTTGCTCAACTTGGATTGACATTAAGAGCAACGGGAAGCTATGGTATTCTGTTGAAGCCAGAAATCGAAGAAGCGGGGATGGCCGAAGAAAAATTGACCAAAGGTGGGTTCAGTTTTTCGGGTCAGGTGCTCTACGGCGTTGGTAGAATTCTATCTTTAGGAGTGGAAGCCGGTTATCTCGCTTGCCTTAAAGACGAATTTAGAGAACCATTTTTTGGGTTGAAAGTCGAGACAGGTCTTTCAGCAATTCCTGTTCTGGGAATCATCCAGCTCGAAATCCCATCTCCGTTGCTATCTCCTTATATACAAGTGGGTGCAGGAATCTATCCCTTGACTATAGAGACTTTCACTATAGTCTTCTTCCTCCCCGCCGTGGAGAAACATAGGGAGACCGAATTTGGGATAATGACTGCAATGGGGCTGAGAATTCCCTTGGTTCCCAGAATAAATCTGGATGTCGGTTGTAAGCTTCATCTGATTTTCACAGAAGGTGAATCCACAATCATGTTTAATCCCGGTGTGGGGATAGCGGTCAAATTCTAATCGACTTTTTTCCAGAGAGTTAACTTCTGCGTTTCCACGTCACTTCTACATCTCCTCCCTTTTTAGTTTCTAATGTCCCAGCCTTTTCTTATTTCTTTTCTAAGTAAAAGACGGACAATCCGAAAAAAGGTTTGACTTTGTCTATTAGGTTAAGTATAATTTAAATTAAGAACTTTTTTGGGGGAAATTTCATGGAAAAGAAAGAAACTCAGAAATTCTGGGAAAAGGCGGAAAAACAACTCAAAGAGCTAAGTGCCAGGGCTGTGAAAATTGCCAAAGGCTTACAAGAGGACGCTATCTATGGGGTAAAGATAGGGAGGCTTAAGGTTGAGGAACTGGGACTTGAGAGTAGAAAGGTAAAACTTTTCCAAGAGATAGGCACAGAGGCTTTTAGGTTGGTTAAGGCCAACAAGCTCAAAAATAGTAAGATTTCCAAATTGTGCGCTCAGGTAGATAAAATAAATAGAGAGATTAAAAAGAAAAAAGCTGACTCCTCCTTGTTGAAAAAGAAGATATCCGAGGGTATTAAGAAGCTCAAATGAAAATTTGAGCAAAGTTAGCGTGAGATGGGGGCGTAGTTCAGTTGGGAGAACGCATCCTTGGCAGGGATGAGGTCGCCGGTTCGACTCCGGTCGCCTCCACCATTTTGAAAGTGCGAAGAGAAACAGGAATACAGATTATTGCGGGTAGCCTTAGAGGCAAGAGAATAAAGAGCTTGCCTGGGTTGGCTACCCGCCCACTTTTGGGAAGAATAAAGAAGTCTGTTTTCGATATTCTGGGAAATAAGGTAGTTGGTGCAAGGTTCCTGGACTTATATGCTGGAACGGGAAGTGTGGGAGTAGAAGCCCTTTCCCGTGGGGCGCGTTATGTTCTTTTTGTGGAAAAAGAGACTCGATTGATAAGATTGGTTAGGGAAAATTTAGAAAGATTTGGCCTGGAAGAGAGAGCAAAGGTCATCGAAGCGGATGTATTGAATTATAGTAAAGAAGGGAGGAAAATTTCTTTACGAGAACAATTCGATTTAATTTTCGTTGGACCTCCCTATAAATTGAATCTGATTAAGGATACTTTAAATATGATAGTAAGGTTAAGATTACTTAAGAAAAACGGATGGGTCATTTGCCAGCACCATTTCAAAGAGGGAGTACCGGAAGAAGAGGGATTCCTGTCTCTTTTTAGGAAAGAGCGTTATGGAAAGACGGTAATGAGCTTTTATCAAGTTTGTACTGAAACTGCCGGGTAGCTCATAACCATGCGTGAGGGGAACCACATTCGAGAAAGCTTAGAGCCAGCAATAATTTCTTAGGGGGGCAATTATAATGAAAACTATTGCAATACTTGCCGACCTGAAAAGAACGAAGGCTAAATCCGCTATTCAGAAGCTGACTTCTTATTTGGCTGGAAAGAAGATAAATGTTTTAATGAATGAGATTTCAAAGCAAGCCGACTTGGTTATTGCATTGGGTGGTGACGGAACCATACTAAAGGTAGCACGTCAGGTGAGTGGACTCAGTGTACCAGTTTTAGGGGTGAATCTTGGTGGACTTGGATTCTTGGCAGGAGTGAGCCTTTCGGACTTGTACCCGACATTGAATTTAATCTTACAGAAAAGATTTAGAGCTGTGGAAAGGATGCTATTGCGTTCCGAAGTATTTCGTAAAGGTAAGCGAGTGGGGGGATTCTTAGCTTTGAATGACGCGGTAGTGAAAAATGGAATTACAGCAAGAGTAATAAGACTGAGATTGGAGGTAAATAACCAGTACGTTGCGACCTATGTTGGAGACGGTTTAATCGTTTCCACTCCTACAGGTTCCACAGCCTATTCTTTAGCTGCCAGTGGTCCCTTAGTTCACCCGGATTTATCTCTTATCATTTTGTCACCTATTTGTCCCCATACTTTGGCTTTACGTCCATTGATTATCTCCTCTAAGGATACGGTTAACATTTGGGTTGAAGCTGACCATCATGAGGTTGTTCTTACCATGGATGGGCAGGAAAACATGCCCTTGCAGTTGGGAGATTTGGTTCAGGTAAGGAAAGCAAGGGAAAGATTAAAACTGATTGTCCCTGAAAAGAGAAGTTATTATCAGGTGTTGAGAACGAAGATGAAGTGGGGAGGGAGATAGAAAAGGCTTAATTTTTTCGGCGCTGGGAAATTTCTTCACGCTCAAAAGCTTCGGCCTCTGCAGGGCGCAGAATCGAACTCCCCTTCGGGTCGAACATGATTCTGCTTGGAAGAAAATTTAATCGGCCTTGTTTCTCGCTAAAATTTCCAATGCTTCTAAAAAATTAAGCCATTTCTTGGCGTGGGAGTGAGGCTTACTTTTTGCTAAAATTTCTAATATCATCACAAATCGAACTTTTCTTCTGAGTAGGGGCCGACCTTGGTCGGCCCAAAGGAAGGGACGGCACGCCGAAAAATCGGCATAAACTGCGTCCGTCCCCTACGGGAAGCAAAGCCTGCGCTTTGCCGCTACAAATTTGGTTTTTTCTTCTCCCCTCCGGGAAGAGGGTCGGGGTGAGGGGATTGTAGTGGCAGAGTGAAACTCTGGCCTGATATTGATTTGAGGATAATATGTTGCAGGAATTATCCGTAAGGAATTTTGCTTTGATTGAGGAATTGGATATCTCTTTTAATAAGGGTTTGAACATTTTGACCGGCGAAACTGGAGCAGGTAAGTCAATAATTATTGGAGCAATCGGTCTCCTTCTGGGTGGGCGGGCCTCTTCTGAGGTTGTCAGGAAAGGGAGTGATGTCTGTGAGGTCACAGGGCTTTTTGAGATTATGGAGAATAAAAGGTTGAAAGAGATGCTCACTGAGAAAGGCTTTCTGGACCAGAAAGAGGAGTTTGTCCTGAAAAGGGAGTTGAGCCGGCAAGGAAGGAGTCGATGTCTTCTGAACGGCCAGATTATTACTTTGGGAATGCTGGAAGAGATCGGAAACTACCTGGTGGATGTCCATGGGCAACACGAACATCAAGCCTTGCTCAAGCCCGGCGTTTCCAGAGACCTCCTGGACGAATTTGGAGCGTTGATGGAACTGAGAAAGAGAATTGGGGATACTTACAGGAGATTTCGAGAGAAGGCGCGCCAACTGGAAGAGTTACGTGCCTCCGAGAAAGAACGGGAACAGCAAATCGACTTTTGTCAATTTCAAATAAAAGAGATTGACCAGGCTAATCTCTCCGTAGAGGAAGAGGAATCTCTGGATAGAGAATATAAAGTTTTGA
>CAZTSA010000121.1:0-4112 GCA_964616885.1 uncultured Clostridia bacterium | reverse complement strand
AAATCCTCCACCAATCCTGGCTCATATTCCATAGTGGTTACCGCCGCTGTAGCTCCGGGAACAAAGATATTAACAATCCCCCTTTCCAGACCCGTTTCCTCTAAATTCCTGACCACCCGCTCGGTAAGGTTGACAATATCAACATTCCCTCGTGTAGAAAAACGAATCCTTCTGGAAACTACTCTCATCCTTTTTTCTCCATTTGCCACTTATAAGCAAAAAGCGTATTTCTTAGAAGCATCACCACGGTAAGGGGACCCACTCCCCCGGGTACAGGAGTAATATAAGAAGCCTTCTCAAACGCTTCTTCGAATACAATATCACCAACTGTCTTCATCTTGGGATTTCCTTCATTATCGACAACACGCTTACCTCTCTCGTCCAGAACCGGAACTCGATTTATACCCACGTCGATTATGATTGCTCCCTGTTTAACCATATCTCCCTTGATCAATCCTGCCTTTCCCACGGCGACAATGAGAATCTCAGCATTTCTGGTATGGGAAGCCAAATCCCTGGTCGCAATATGGCAAACAGTGGGAGTCGCCGACTCCAGAACCGAAGAGAGCAGAAAAAGAGTTATCGGTTTTCCTACAATCTCGCTGTGTCCCACTACAGTAACTTCTTTACCCTTTATATCCACGCCCGTACTTTTTAGTAGCTCCATAGCAGCCAGCGCTGTACAGGGAGCGAGTCGTGGACTTCCATAGACCAGCATACCCATATTGGAAGGGCTCATACCTTCAACATCTTTCATTGGAGTAATAGCCATCTGCACCCTGCGCGAGTTTATCCCTTGAGGCAGGGGCATTTCCAGAATAATACCGGTAACCTTGTCATCCCTATTCAATTTCTCAACGAACTTGAGAAGTTCTTCCTCGCTGCTTGCCTCTGGCAATTGGTGAAGTTGATAATTGATCCCTACCTCTTCGCAACTTTTCCTCTGACTATTGACATAGACTGCTGATGCAGGATTCTCTCCAACCTGTATCGCTATTAACAAGGGTAGCGCTTTGTGTCTCTCTTTTAACTCTCTAATTTCCTTCTTGATATTTTCCTTGAACTTCGCTGCCAGAGATTTACCATCAATTATTTTTGCTGCCATGTTAATCCCCCCATTAATTACAAATTTCTAATTTCTAATTTCTAATTATGGGTTTTCTATTTTATCTTCGGTCTTTTTCAATATTTCGTCTCTTATTTTTATTCTGTTACTCACAAGGGAAGCCATGGCCTTTTTTTTCTCTTCCACAAAACGTCTATCTTCTATGACTTTGAGATTAATCTTTACATTGAGCTCTGCTCCCTTCAAGGCAGCCTCCAATAATGCGGCAGCAACGCCCACATCGCTCACTAACCTAAGATTTCCTATTTCCACAAGCCTTCTTGCCAGGTCCAGACCCTCCACACAATACCTGGCTACTTCCAGAGGAACAACTAGTGCGGCCTTACAAGCTTTCTGGATCGATTGGGAACGAACTTCCTTGTCTCTATCACTTGTTCGAGGCAATTCATAAGCACGGGAAACGCTACCGTAGGCCCTAATATCTTCATCCACCAACTCGGTCAATCTTTTGCGCAAATTTTCGCTTCTGTTTACAATCTTCTTTATCTCTTCTTCCATTTCCCTGTACTTTTCTTTTCCCAGAGTGAAATTGGAAACCATGCTTAGAAGCCCGACTCCCAGCGCCCCTACCAGAGCTACCACGCTTCCCCCTCCGGGAGAGGGAAGTTTTGCCGCCAAATCATCGAGATACTTTTCTAACCGTTCCCCTTTATAGTCCCCCATCATATCTCCGAAGAAAATGCTGACCCCGTTTTCTTTATGAAATTTGAAAGATAGTTTTGAAGAGCATCAGGAATTTTAGCCAAAAAACGAGGACGTCTTCTTCTCACTCAAGCAAATCATTGTCTGACGACCCCGATTTATCGGGGGAGGAGTTTTGATTTGCGCCCTGCAAAGTCCGAAGTTTTTTGGCGCTAAAAAATTCCTAAGCGATTAAAAAACTATCTTTCAAATTTCATAGGCCGGCTGCCTCCAGAACTTTGGGGACTTTATCTCCCCAACCCAGAGGCATAATGTGAACACCCTGAGAGAGACCCTTGAGTTCCCTAATCAACCTGCCAGCGATTTCTACACTCTTCTCTCCCCTTTTGTCTTTCTCCACCTTCTCCATCTCCTCGATAATCGGCTCGGGAACATGTACTCCGCTAACGTTCTTATTCATATACCTTGCCATTCCCGCAGATTTCAATAGAACAATTCCAGCCAGAATGGGAACTCCGAAATCACTCACCTTCTCCATAAACCGGGCAAACTTCTCAGGCTCGTAGACTGCCTGTGTTTGGAAGAATTGTACTCCAGCTCTTACCTTCTTTTCCATTTTTATGATTTGTGGCTCTATAGGGTCAGCACCTGGATTTACCACCGCTCCCACAAAGAACCTTGGCGGCTCACCTTCCAATTTATTTCCCGCCATATCTTCTCCTTCCTGCAATTTTCTTACAGCTTCCAGAAGCAGTACCGAATCGAGGTCAAAAACAGGCTTTGCTCTTGGGTCATCGCCCAACTTGGGATGGTCTCCTGTGAGAATAAGAAGGTTCCTGATTCCCAAAACGTAAGCACTCAGAATATCCGATTGCAGGGCCAGACGATTGCGGTCACGACAGGTTATTTGAAACACGGGTTCCAGACCGTTCTCTATTAATAAACGGCACGTAGCTAAAGAACCTAATTTCATAACCGAACTCTGCAGGTCAGTCACGTTTACAGCCTCCACTCTGCTCTTAAGAAATTCTGCTTCGCGAAGGATTTCCCCAGTGTCCACACCCTTGGGTGGCCCTATCTCAGAGGTCACCACAAATTTACCTGCTGACAAAGCCTCGGACAGCACTGTTTTCCTCCTTCATACTTGACAAGATTAAAACCTCACTATGAAAATTATCCCCAGGTCTGAAAGCTTAGTTACAATGATAGATGCGTTTGAGCAATGAACCCAGCCCGTGTGTGGAGACCGGGTGAACAAACCATCTCTTAATTGCTATAATTAATAGACGGCTTTTGAATAAATCGGCTGGAAAATTCACTCGCCTTATACGAACTGCGAACAAAAGGTCCGGATAGCACGAATAGAAATCCCATATTTTCTGCTACCTTCTTGTATTCTTCAAATTTGCTCGGGCGGATAAACCTCCCAACTTCCAGATGGGAGCTGCTCGGTTGTAGATATTGCCCCATAGTGAGAATGTCACAGTTTACTCGCCTCAAGTCTTCCATTACGCTGAAAATCTCCCTCTCCTTCTCTCCTAAGCCGACCATCATGCTCGACTTGGTGTAGCAATGAGGCTGCAAAATCTTAATCATCTTCAGCAAACTCAGAGACCTGTCATAAGACGCGCCTGGCCTCACCTTGCTATACAGGGAAGGCACTGTTTCTATGTTGTGGCCGATAATGTGAGGCTCTGCCTTCAATACCTGCTCAATCGCCTCTCTTTTTCCCTCGAAATCGGGGACGAGCACTTCAATAACTACATCAGGATTTAGCAAGCGAATCTCCATAATTGTAGAAAAAAATTGTGAAGCTCCTCCATCTGGCAAATCGTCCCGAGTAACTGAGGTAATCACTGCATGCTTCAAGGCCAGCTCCTTGACTGCCCGGGCTAGCCTTCTGGGCTCTTTTTCATCTACTGGCAAAGGTCTCCCTTTAGCTACAGCACAGAATCGACAGTTCCTTGTACAGATATTACCTAAAATCATGAAAGTGGCCGCACGTCCATTGAAACATTCCCAGAGGTTTGGGCAATGAGCTCCCTCACAAACAGTATGCAATCGCAACTTGCGAAGTAGATTTCTCACTTCAAATGGCGACCTTTTCCCTCCATTTTGATCAGAGGGAGCAATGGACAATTTCTTTATTATCCAGGGTGGAAATTCCCTTACCATACTCCTCCATTCGCAGATTGAATACTTCCCCGAAGCATTCTATCAAATGGTGGCGAACACCTGCCGGTTCTACTTCCCTCCCCAGTATCTCGCCAAGAGAAGTCACAGTTCTACCTTCAAATCCACAGGGTCTAATAAATGAAAAATAGGAGAGGTCAGAATTTATATT
>CAZTSA010000120.1:0-4192 GCA_964616885.1 uncultured Clostridia bacterium | reverse complement strand
TAGAGAAAATTTGACTCTGGATTTCGGAATCGGAACGGGGCTCAATGATTATAGTTCTCGGCTAAATCTGACTGGTGGTCTAACTTTCAGTTTCTAAAGAGGTAAATGTGAAGCATTCATTTCTGGATAGATATAGTGACCTGGGAAGCGTAATTCATCGTCTCGACCCTCGGGTCAAGGTTATATTCTTTTTTGCCCTTATTCTTGTGATTGTTTCCACCCCTCCTCAAGAAACGGTGAGATTCCTGGGGTATTTTTTGATGCTTCTCATTTTACTCTTACTTTCTCGCGTTCCTTTCCTTTATGTTTTTGGAAGAACACTGGCTATTATTCCTTTTGTTCTTCTCGTAGCCATCTTTATCCCCTTCTTTAAAGGGGGCGAAGTTGCAGGGTCATATAATTTTCTAACACTGCATTTGACCGTATCCCACAAAGGCTTATTAATTCTTCAAAATATTTTGATCAAGTCTTGGCTTTCGGTTCTGAGCCTGACCATTCTGACTTCAACTACTAAATTTTCTTCTCTATTGAAAGCGTTAGAGATTCTTAAGATTCCCCGGGTTCTGATTTTGATTGCCTCGTTTTTCTATCGTTATATGTTCCTTTTGGTTGACCAAATTATGAAGATAAAAAATGCCAGAGATTCAAGAAGTTTCAAGAAGAACCCGCTCTACCAATTGAAGATTTTTGGTTATATGATTGGGGAATTGTTCATTCGAACCTATGACCGCGCGGAAAGGATTTATCTGGCGATGCTTTCCCGTGGTTTTAACGGTAGTATCCATACTCTGGAAAGTTTCAAAATAAAGGGATTTGACTTATACTTCTTAGGTAGCCTGGTAACAATTATCTTCTTGATTAGATTGTGGAGGTAAAAATGGATAAAGTCGTAGAAATCAAGAATCTCTCATATGCCTATCCAGATGGAACTCCCGCTCTGAACGAGGTAAGCTTAGATGTCCTGAGAGGTGAGTCCATCGGTATCATAGGACCCAATGGAGCAGGGAAATCGACACTACTTCTGCATTTGAATGGGATTTTGCAAAGCAATAATGGGGCAATAAAAGTCCTGGGTATGCCCCTTACGAGTAGTAATCTACGAAAGATAAGAAGTAAAGCTTGCCTTGTTTTTCAAGACCCTGAAGACCAGCTGTTTATGCCTACTGTCTTTGATGACGTAGCTTTCGGGTTAGTTAATCTGGGCTATGATGAGGGAACCGTCAGGGAAAAGGTGGAAAAGATATTGGTAAGAGTAGATCTATCTGGACGAGAGAATCGGTCGGCGCATCATTTGAGTTTCGGAGAAAAGAAATTGGTTTCCCTGGCTACAGCTCTGGTGATGGAACCGGAAATCATACTTTTAGACGAGCCGACCAGTAACCTTGACCGGAAAGAAAGAAGAGAAATAATAGAATTCTTGCAGGAAATAGACAAGACAAAAATTATCGTGAGTCACGACCTGGAAATGATTGAGCAGCTCTGCCAGAGAATAGTGGTGATGAATAAAGGCAAAGTTATTCTTACTGGAGATACAGAAATTCTCAAAGACGATAACAAGTTGAAAAGTCTTGGGCTGTAAAATTAAGTAAGTGCAAAATTTACCTTTCAAAAATCCTTTCCTCTCTTCCTTGGATAACTCCGTTTTTCTCTCCGGTCAACAGGGTAGTGGCAGATGGGACAACAAAGCGGTTCTCTTCCCATATTCTTCACATCTTTCTGATGGCCAATAGCCTTTCCCAAGGATGAACTATGCAAACGAGAGCGAAAATAACAGTTAAGGGTATCGTTCAAGGCGTCGGTTTTCGGCCATTTATCCACAGGTTAGCCGAGCGGTTCGGGCTCAGAGGCTGGGTGAAAAATTCCACAACCGGGGTGGATATTGAAGTAGAAGGCGCTGGAATAAAGGTAAGGAAATTTTATGATGAGATTACTGTCAGTAAACCTCCTGCAGCTCAGATAAAAGAGAAAAAAATAGCCTATCTGATTCCGCGTGGCTCCCGTTCCTTCACTATCAGGGAAAGCACCTCCCGCCAGAGAAAGGAAGTACTCATCTCGCCAGATATAGCCTTTTGTCATAATTGCCTTGTAGAGCTGAAGAATAGTTCCGACCGAAGATACAAATATCCTTTTATCAATTGTACGAACTGTGGCCCGAGATTTACTATAATTAAAGATTTGCCCTATGACCGTCCCCTTACCACGATGAAAAAGTTTAACATGTGCCATACATGCCAGAATGAGTATGAAGATATATCTGAGAGACGGTATCATGCAGAGCCGAATGCCTGCCCCCGATGTGGCCCGGAAATAGAACTCATAAAAAGTCGGAAATCCGGAAGGGATTATGTGGTCCATTTAAGCGATGCCAGACAATCACTTAAAGGATTGAAAGCAGTTCAAGTTACTGTTCGCCTTTTTAAAAAAGGAAAGATTGTGGCCATTAAAGGACTTGGCGGATTCCATCTTGCCTGCGATGCCACAAATCGTGCGGCTGTGGAGAAACTTCGCAAAAGGAAAGGACGTCCCCATAAACCTTTTGCCATTATGGTTTCAGATATGGGGACAGCGAAGGAAAATTGTTTAGTCTCCCAGGAAGAGGAAGAGTTGCTTTCGGGCTGGCAGAAGCCAATTGTCATTTTGCAGAAGAGAAGAGACTCAAAGGTTTCCGATTTGGTGGCTCCCAATAACAATCGTCTGGGAGTCATGCTTCCTTACACTCCGTTACACTGTTTATTATTTAATGAAGTGTACTCTTCCCTTTCCGCTCTGGTAATGACCAGCGGCAATCTCTCCGATCAGCCAATCGAAATTAGTAACAAAGAAGCAGTCAATAGACTTTCCCATATCGCAGATTACTTCCTCCTCCATAATCGAGACATCTACAATAGATGTGATGATTCAATCGTGGAAATATTCTCGGGAGCTCCCGTGGTCATCCGTAGAGCCAGAGGCTATGTCCCCTCACCAGTTGAATTAGACGATGAGGCAGAATCCATACTGGCATGTGGTGCTGAATTAAAAAATACTTTCTGTTTGGCCAGGAAGAAGTACGCATTTGTCAGTCAGTACATAGGCGACCTGAAAGATTATAAAACTCTGGAGTACTACGAAGAGATGATCAGGCGCTTCCAGAAGTTGTTTGGCATCAGTCCGAAAATAGTTGCGCACGACCTCCATCTAGATTATCTTTCTACCAGATATGCCCTGAACATTACACATCCAGGAGCTAAAATCATGCGAATCCCAGTCCAGCACCATCACGCGCACATTGTTTCTTGTTTGGGAGAAAATAGGGTGAGGGGGAAAGTTATCGGTGTGGCGTTTGACGGAATTGGCTACGGTTCGGATGGAAATGTCTGGGGTGGAGAGTTTTTAGTAGCCGATTGTAGAGACTTTCGCAGAATTGGCCAATTGAAGTATCTTCCCTTGCCCGGCGGAGATAGAGCGGTGGAAGAGCCGTGGAGAATGGCAGTAAGCCTTCTCGTAGAGGCTTTTGGTAAGACAATTCCCCGGATAGATTTTATGAATAGGTGGGGAAAAAATGTCCCAATTATTCTGGAAATGATGGAGAAAAGGATAAATTCTCCTTTGACTTCAAGTATAGGGAGACTCTTTGATGGGATTTCTTCTCTTCTTAGGATATGCGATGTTAATACTTATGAAGGTCAAGCGGCGATGGAACTGGAGAGGGTGGCTGAAGAGGCATGCATGTCTGCCAGAGATTTGTTAGAAGAAAATTATACATATGAAATAAGAGAAGAGAAAGGTACATTCATCGTTGAGCCTGCCTTGATTGTAAGAGAAATTGTTGATGATTTACGCAAGAGAGTCTGTGCATCAGCTATCGCATATAAATTTCACAATTCTATTGCCGACATGGTTAGGAATGTTAGTTTAAGGGTGAGGGGAAAAACAGGCATAGGTAAAGTTGCCCTCTCGGGTGGCGTTTTTCAGAACAGATTACTTTTGAGCCTCACTCTCAGGAAGTTGACAGAAGCAGGATTTATATGTTATCATCAAAAAAAAGTACCTTGTAACGATGGGGGAATTTCACTGGGGCAGGCCATAATAGCGAATGAAATAGTTAGGAGGAGGTAAATTAAAAGATAGTTTGTTCATCGCTTCAGGAATTTCTTGACGCCAAAAAACTTCGGACTTTGCGGGGCGCAAAAATGAACTCCTCCCGCAAAGC
>CAZTSA010000119.1:0-4227 GCA_964616885.1 uncultured Clostridia bacterium | reverse complement strand
GGAGCTTCAATTCCGCCAGGTCTTGCCCCAGCGCTGGCGGAATTAGAGCGAGGTTTTACTGACCGAGCGACTCCGAAAACTATCCCTTCATCCCAATTACGGGCATAAAGCCCTACACGACATAAATTATCCTGTGCTACCAAATCCTCCTTCATTACGCCTTGTTTCATCAAGTCCTTCGCACTCTTCCCATTCTATGGGCTCTACCTTATTCAGCACAGCCTGGGCAATGCGCTCTCCTTTTTCAATCTCTACAGTATCGTTAGAGTTAGTATTGAAGATAATTACTTTCACCTCTCCCCGATAGCCAGCATCGACCGTTCCAGGAGTATTTAAAACAGTCAATCCCTTATTTATCGCCAATCCGCTACGAGGTCTTATTTGCAACTCATATCCAGAGGGAACGGCTACTTTTATTCCGGTGGGAATTAGTGCCCTCTCCTGTGGCTTTAACAAAATCTTCTCCCCGGCATTGAACAGGTCAACTCCCGCATCACCTTGATGTCTGTACTGGGGTAGCGGAATATCTTTCTTTAATCTCGTTACCTTTACTTTCAATCTCTAAACCTCCCAGGGAATAGTCTCCTTTGTGCCGGTCCTTCAATTCACCCAGTTTAGACTTATTCCAGTTGGAAATCCTGCTGAAGTATCCAACAATACGGGTTATTCCATATACATTAGTCGAGCCACAGTGGGAGCACTTCTCTTTTAATCCCCTGGTCAACCGATAACACCTATAGCAAACTGTAAATTCTGGCGAGATTGTAATTTGCGCCGCCTTTGTGCTTTCCCATGTCTTCTTCACCAGATTCATTATCGAAGCCGGGGATGGTTTCTCCTCACCGATGAAGGCGTGAATAATTGCTCCGCTCTCAATTAGAGTATGAAATTTGCTCTGCTTAACAATCCTGTCGACCAGATTTATGGGAGCGTTCGCAGAAAAATGTATGCTATTAGTATAGTAGAACTCTTCCTTCTCAATATCTCCTTTGATTACTTGTTTGGAATCTGGATATTCCCTCAGGTCTACCTTGGCTAGCCTTCGGGCGGCAGATTCGGCGGGGCTCTCCTCCAGTGAAACTTTTAAGCCGTACTTCTTCTCATACTCCTTTGCCTTCAGATACATAAAGGAAATTATCTTCAATCCTAACTTGTAAATCTCTTCATCTTCATGTAATTCTTTTCCGGTCAGGTACTCGACGCATTCGTTCAATCCAATAATTCCAATGATGTAAGTAACTTTATCTAAGTCAACGTAAGGCCTGCCATCTCGAGCAGTCTTTCCTAACTCCCATAAGGGCAACCCTTCCTCTTTCATCAGGCTACCGATAAATGTCTTCTTCTCCAGATGTGCTTCCATCGCCAAATCCATGGCCTTTTCTATCTCAGGGAACAACTTTTCTATTTTGCCTCTTCCTGCCCGATAGGCTGCCTGGGGAAGGTTAATGGTCACATTTTGAAATCCACAAAATCTCATCGACTCCGGATGCTTGATGACGTAGTTGTCATGGATTGTGGTGCGTAACCTGCAACACGCAGAAAGGGTTACATCATCTCTGTCAAAGACGAAATAGGGAACACCGTTCTCACTGGCAATGAGACAGGCGTATTCTAATAGTTCATATTGTTTAGGGTCTGAAAAGGTCTCTGCATTTATGTGGAGGTCCATCTTGGGGAAGGCAAAGATATGTCCGAAACTGTCCCCTTCATGCCAGACTTCCATCAATGCCTTTGCAAATACTTGCGCTTCCTTCTCATACTCTCCATAAGTCTTTCCAGTATATTCTCCTCCCGGTCCTATGGCTGGAACATCCTTCAGGTAACTGGGAACTCCCGTATGGACATTCGCGTCCAGAAAAAGAACCTGACCTCCGCGGGAGAATGCCGACTGGGACAACGAGAAGATTAGATATTGGGCTTCCTGCTTAATCTCTCTGGGGCTCATCCCCGCCAGATAGGGAGCGTAGAATATGTTTATATAACCCACGCCGAGAGCTCCAGCATAATACGCCTGCATGGAAGCAAGAAACGTGTTCAAATGTCCGGTAAGGGTCCTGGCATGTTTTGCTGGCAACGAGATAATCTCCAGTTTCTCCAGCTGGAGGCCGTACTTCTTAATATATTCGAGAGAGTGGCTACTACAGTAAACCCTAACAGGATAACCGAGATCGTGGATGTGGATTTTAGCTTCCAGATGGGCAGTAGCTAAATTCCTGGAAAAAATGTTATTTAGAGCATACTGTTTCAATGTCGTTTCTGCAATAACCAAGTTTACTGCTTCTGGATTATGGGAGGCTATGTTGCTATTCTCCAGACTTTTGGAAAAGATTAACTCCTGCAGGTCGTAAGTGGGGATTCCCAAACTTGTCTGCTCCTTAATCTTCTTTCCGTAACCCAGTCCCAGTAACTCACTATCAACTAGTTCCCGAATAAAACTCGTGGTTATCTGCTTCATACCAGAGGCAACTATCTTCTTCTCCACATTATGAGCAACCCGATTAGCCACCTTTAGAGGAATGTTTGCTTCCTTGACCAAAGCCTGACCTATTTTATCTCTATTCCAGGGAGTCAATTCTGCTTCACTTTCCGCAGCCACCAGAAGAGCGAAATCGGTGACATCGGTCTTCTTCCTCTTTTTCTTTGATACCTTCAGCTTTTGCGCCATTTTCTGTCTGGCAATCCGATGGAGTATGTAAGCCTTTGCTGTCAATGGGTGTCCGCCCTCCATAAGCACGGTCTCAATAGCATCACCAATTGCCTTCATGCTCAGCGTTTCACCCGGGAGATAGTTCCTCTTCAAGTACCCCTCCACTTCATCGGCTATTTTGCGAGACATCCGCCAGGTCTCTCCGCCACCTCCCCTGGCTGCCCTAAATATGACCTCAAAGATTTTGCCTTTACTGAAGGGCACAATCCGGCCATCCCTTTTCCTCACTGAAGTAAAAAACCTCTTTTGAACCTTAATCATTCCCCGCCTCCAGCATATAGTTAGTTTCCATTAACAGAACTTCGCTCTCTCACTCCTAACTACCAACATCCAAAAGATAATTTTTGAAGAGTTCCTGGGATTTTAGTTAAAACGAGGGCGACCTATTACCCTAACGCAAGGGATTTCATCAAGCGAGCATTGGAATTTTAGCCAAAAATCGAAGACTTTAGTAGTAAAGCGTAAGCTTTACTTCCTGTAGGGGACGGACGCAGTTTATGCCGACTTTCGGCATGCCGTCCCTACTGGGCGCCCATCTCGATATATCGGGGTCGCCCTTACATTAGGTTTGAGTAGCGAAAATCTTCCCAAATTCATCAGACCCGGGTACCGTCTTCTCCCAGCGAGCAATTTCCACGCCACCTTCTTCCAAAATGATTGTGGGAACTTCCAGAGCATCGAGAAGAGACCCCTCAGCTAATCCATCCACCGTATCCAGGTCATAAAATGAAAGTTCGACCTTTTCGGCCAGTTCCCATTTGTTGAGAAAGAATTGAAATTTCTTGACCGAAGCCTTGCAAAGATTGCACTCTTTCTTTCCAAAAATCTTGACCTTCATCCCTGCTCTTCCTCCTGATGAGAACAAACCTTAGCCTTTTTTATTCAGCTACTTTGTCTGGCAATTCCTCTCCTCTTATTTCTGCGCTTCAGTTTTTTGAGCTCTTTTAAGAATGTGTCAATATCATTAAACTGCCTGTAGACAGAAGCAAATCTCA
Organism: uncultured Clostridia bacterium; assembly: GCA_964616885.1. Taxonomy (GTDB): domain Bacteria; phylum UBA6262; class WVXT01; order WVXT01; family WVXT01; genus CAZTSA01. The sequence goes on along the minus strand of CAZTSA010000119.1, from coordinate 525 downwards.
CGTAAGCTACCTCATCTAATCTTCGTAGCTTCCTCAAAACTATTTCTCCGATTACCTTGGAAGGAACCTCCATTATGTAGTCCCGCAATTCCTCTTCAATCTCGCTCACTATTTTCTCCACAGTATCGAGGGAAATTGGCCTTTTCTGACAGGCACGCAGAATGCCTTCCTGCAACTTATCGCGGTCAAAAACCTCCCGCCTTTTGTCTTTCTTAATAACCATAAGAGGCATACTTTCAGTCCTCTCAAAGGTAGTAAACCTCTTTTTGCAGGCGTGACATTCCCTGCGTCTTCTAACCACAGAACTTCCTTCCACCGGCCTGGAATCGATTACTCTCGCTCCCGAGTTACCACAAAATGGACACTTCAATATATGCCCCCGTAACTACAACATAGAGTAGCCTTTTTATGTTAGCATACTATATGTAGTGTTGTCAAGAGAAAACTAAAAGAGTATTATTTGGCCCGGGAGAGAAAATTTATGGAGGTATTCTATTTTTTTCTGGTGGACAATAATTTTCTTAT
>CAZTSA010000118.1:0-4228 GCA_964616885.1 uncultured Clostridia bacterium | reverse complement strand
TACAACCCTCCGGTTAACAGCCGGATGCTCCACCATTGAGCTACCGGGGAACCATATGTGGATCTATACCCCCTCACCCACACCCTCTCCCCAGAGGGGAGAGGGAACAAGCGAAGGGATAGTCGCCATTTCCTTATGTCTCCCTTTCGGGAGGACTCCAAATATTATAGCATATTATTGCTGGGGTTGGGTGGCTTTGCACATATTTTCCAGATATTTCCAGTAGTCGTCTACTTCTTTCTGTATCCTTTCCAGAACTGGCTTGTTCTCTTCTTTCAATAGATGGCTGTATCTTCCCTGGCTCTTTATCCATTCAATGACTGGCTTTCTCTCTTTGGGGCGAATAGTTATTCTCCAGACTCCGTTCTCCACTTCAAAGAGGGGCCAGAATCCAGTGTCCACTGCCAGTTTGGAAATCTCTACTGTCTTCTCCATTGGATAGCGCCATCCCCGGTGGCAGGGCACAAGTATGTTGATGAATGCTGGCCCATCGGCTTTGAATGCTTTCTCTGCCTTATTGACCAGGTCTTTCCAATGGGATATTGACGCCTGGGCTACATAAGGGATGTGGTGAGCTGCCACTATTGAAGTCAGGTCTTTTCGAAACTGCTCCTTACCTGGCTTCACTTTGCCCGCTGGCGCGGTTGTTGTGGAAGCTCCACAAGGAGTGGCACCGGACCGCTGGATGCCCGTGTTGTGGACAACGATGCCATTGGCAACGAAGTTATGTTCGTCTTCTACCCTTAAATCCAGAGTCGGCTCTTTTCCCACTAATTTTATCCCTTTCACTTTTTCCATTGCAAAATGCTCATTACCAATCAAGAAATTTTGAACAGGGTACTTTTCTTCTTCTGGCAGAGTAAGGACCGAAGAACCTACCCGCTGAGCGTTTTCAGCTTGACCGGAACTTAAAGCATCAAAAAATTCAGCCAAACTAACAGAATTAATGTAAACATACTCCTCATCGGTCCGCAGGTGGTTATACATTCTCCTTAACTTGTTTGATTTACCTGCAATTAATTGCTTGGAAACAACAATCTCATCATCGGGCGAAATATCTTTTAGTTCTTTCCAGACCAACTCGTTCTGTCTTCCTCGTCCGCTCCTCTTTAGGACCAGGAAAGGGTGATTTGAAGTGGCTTTGATGGAATGATGCAAAGTGGAAAGTTCATATACAGCGTGTGTGCCGTTATCAAATACGCCACTGCACCTCTTCAAAACCAACTGATGCGTGTTCATATCAAAGGCATAGACTTCCTCACCCACTTTTATTTCAGTAATTCTCTTAAGGCCATCCCTGGTCGCTATTAAGGTAGAAAGGCTAAGACAGTTCATGTAGGCTTCGTTGTCATAGCAGACATAGACCATCTTGTGGCCTCTTTCCAGGGCTCCGGAAAGGGACTGCAATCCTATATCGTATGTGCCACCATCGCCGCCAAAGGCGACAAACTTTATCTCCCTCTTTATCTTGCCTTTCTTCTTGAGGGCACGGTAGGCGGTTTCTACGCCGCTTATTGTGGCTGCCACATTCTCAAAGGCATTATGTATAAAGGGCGACTTCCAGGCTGTGTATGGATATATTGTGGTGGCTACTTCCAGACAACCAGTAGCGCATCCGACAACGACCGGGTCTTCTGTTCCCAGTAGGACTTGGCGGACGCCAATGGAAGCGCCGCAGCCCGCACAGAGGCGGTGGCCTCCGGTGAGGATTTTTGGTCTTCTGGTTAGTTCTTTGATTGTTGCCATTTATATGCCTCCAATTGTGCGGGTTCGATGAATCGAACCCCTACATCTAAGAATCTTTATGCAAACTGAAGTTTGCGGCTACCATTCCTCCCTTTCGGGAGGACTCCAAAAGCGATTTGAGAGAAAAGCAGAGCTGACGCTCTGCAGCTACATTCGTTCTTTTAGGTGGCCACAGAGTGCCACCACTACACTATTCTCTCACGCCGAGATAGTTTACCAGCGTTTCCACTTTCTTCTGTTTAAGAGTTTCTCCGAGCCTTGAGTAAACTTTCTCTATGTCTTCAATGGTGATGTCTCTTCCTCCGAGCCCGTAAATATAGTTTACCATAAAAGGTTTGTCTTTGTTTTCATAGAAGGCTGACCTTATCTCATTGAAAGCGGGTCCGCCGCGATTGCTGAATGTGTCGCTTCTGTCGAGTATGGCTACTGCTTTTGCTTTGGAAAGTGATTCTACGACTTCCTTCGCCGGGAAAGGGCGGAAAAATCTCAACTTCACCATACCTGCCTTAACGCCTTTTGCCCGCAGCCGGTCCACTGTTGTCTTGGCCGTGCCGCAGGTGGAACTCAGACAGAGAACTGCCAGGTCTGCACCATCCATCTTATACTCTTCCAGGTAACTGAACCTCTTTCCTGTAACCTTCTCAAACTCCTTGACGACACTCGGTATTACTGTATATGCCTTTCTCATTGCCTCTGCTTCTTGCCTCTTGTGCTCAAAATAGTAGTCCTGCAAATCGAGCGGGCCGTAGGTTACGGCATTTTCAACATATAAAAGAGAGTATTTTGACTTTCTCTCACCTATCCAATCCTTCACTACTTTATCTTCCAGAAGGTCAATCCTTTCCACAGCGTGGCTGGTTATGAACCCATCGAAGCATACCATAACTGGAAGAAGTATCTCCTCATCTTCTGCGATCCTCACTGCCAAAAGAACCGATTCGTATGCTTCCTGTCCATTCTCGCAATATATCTGTATCCAGCCGGCATCTCTGGCTCCCATAGAATCTGAATGGTCGCAATGGATGTTTATGGGCGCAGATAGCGCTCGATTGACCACAGGCATCACGATAGGAAGCCTTAATGCGGAAGCTATGTAGACTATCTCCCACATCAGCGCGAGACCCTGAGAGGATGTGGCAGTCATCGCCCTTACTCCGGAGGCAGCTGCGCCCACACACGCGCTCATTGCGCTATGCTCCGATTCGACGGGAATTGTCTCTGTGTCCACTTGTCCATCAGCTACGAACTGGGAAAATGCCATTACAATTTCTGTCTGGGGAGTAATGGGATAGGCTGCTAAAACATCTGGATTTATCTGGCGCATTGCCTGGGCAACTGCTTCGTTTCCGGTTAAAGCCAATGTATCTTTCATGATTAACCCTCCACAGTTCGCAGGCTGAAGCCTGCGGCTACCAAGCTACACAAAAATTATTCTTTGACCATTTCGATGCACTTTACAGGGCATATCGCGGCGCAGATTCCGCAGCCCTTGCAGTGGTCATAGTCGAATCCGACCAGCTTCTCCTCAGATACCAGTATGGATGAATCGGGACAGTATATCCAGCAGTTAAGACAATTGGTGCACTTCTCTACATCCCTTACTGGCTTGAAAGTTCTCCAACTTCCGGTCTCATATTTCTCGGCGTTTCCTGCCTCAACGATTAATCCAGCAATAGGTATATCTTTCCAGCCTTTCTCTTTCATAATTCCTCCCTGATAAAATCACCCGGATTCTACTTCTTCATAAGCTCTCTCAATGGCTTCTATATTTCCCTTAACCGCTTTCTCCCCTATCTTTTTCAAAAATTTCTTTCTCAGGTTATCTTGCAGATCTTTCATCTTTATGATTCCTGTCGCTTTTATCAAAGCGCCCAGCATAGGGGTATTGGGCATTGGTCTGCCCAGAGTGTCGAGGGAAATCTGAGTGGCATTTACGGTAAAGACTTTCCCTTTCTTGAACTTCGTCTTCTGGCGAATTGCTTCCGGGTTCTCCTCTGTATTTACGATGAGAATGCCTCCATCTCCCAGGCCCTCAGTCACATCTTCTTTCTCCATAATTGTGGGGTCTATTACCACCACGATGCCCGGGCTTATAACTCCAGAGTGGAGATTTATCTGCTCATCGCTGATGCGAGTGAAGGCCCTCATAGGCGCACCCGACCTTTCCGGGCCATATTCAGGAAATGCCTGAATATGCATCCCCGCATCCATTGCTGTCTCTGCGAGAAGCTGGGCTGCTGTCTTGGCGCCCTGGCCTCCGCGGCCGTGAAACCTCACTTCTATTAGTTTTGCCATTCTTTTTTCTCCCTTATCAAAATTTTTGACAAAAACCCAGCCAATTTTAGCAAAAAATAACTTCTTTGTCAAAAGGATTTAGCATGGAAGGATGAAGGGATAGTTTCAGGAGCTTCAAATCCGCCAGGTTTTGCCCCGGCGCTGGCGGATTTTGAGCGAGGTTCTAACCGAGCGACTCCGAAAACTA
>CAZTSA010000117.1:0-4241 GCA_964616885.1 uncultured Clostridia bacterium | reverse complement strand
TAAATCATAGTAGCTTGCAGCCGGTCGTGAAGCTTAATGAGTTCTGTTCTCATCTGGACTCTCATCTTTGCGTCGAGATTACTCAAAGGTTCATCGAATAAGAAGACTTTTGGTTTGCGAACTATAGCCCTACCCACTGCCACCCTTTGCCTCTCACCGCCCGAGAGTCCTTTTGGCCTTCTATTTAGAAGAGACTTAATGCCTAAAATATCTGCTGCCTCTTCCACCCTTAGCTTTATCTCTTCCTTCGGATATCCCCTCAATTTAAGTGCAAAAGCCATATTTTCATAGGCAGTCATGTGGGGGTAGAGAGCGTAGTTCTGGAAAACCATGGCAATATCCCTGTTTTTGGGAGGAATGTCATTGACCAGTTTATCATCAATAAAGATTTCTCCTTCAGTGACTTCCTCCAAGCCGGCGATCATTCGTAGTGTAGTTGATTTACCACAGCCTGAGGGTCCAACCAAAACGCAGAATTCTTTATCAGCAACTTCTAAGTTAATATCCTTGGCGCCAATTACGCCTCCAGGATATATCTTAGTCGCCCTCTTCAAAACAACTCGCGCCATCTAATACCTCCTGTGAACCAGCTTGTGCTCAATTAGAAAGCAGAGCTGACGCCCTGCAGCTACATTCTATTCGGCCACTGTCACCCTTCGCCCAAACCTTAAACTACACGAATCGTAATCACATGAGCAAAAGATAGTTTCGAAGAGCTTTAAGGAATTTTAGCCAAAAAACGAGGACAGCTATTTCGCCACAAAAGCAAATCGCTGTCTGACGAGCCCCCGACAGGTCGGGGGCGAGGAGTTTCGATTTGTGCCTCGCAAAGTCCGAAGTTTTTTGGCGTTAAGAAATCCCTCCAGCGATGAAAAACTATCTTTTGTGAATCAGCCTGTGCTTCCCGATTCATCGGGACATTCGCTCCGCTCTCTGTCTCCTGGGCGCTCACCGTCTCGCGCCCGTCGCTGCCACGGAGCTCCTTATTCGTCGCTCCAGCAACCCCCTTCCGCACAAGGTTACATTATCTATGTGAATCAGCTCCGAAGGAGTCCGACGCCTCCATTGGGTTTCGGAGTCCTGTCGGACCTGTGCTCAATATAATTATAATTAGAAATTGAAATCCATCAAGTCTCTATCTATTACGATTGTTTCCTCTCTGCTCCTGCCCATAGAGACTATAGAGATTTTCGCATGTACCAGTTCTTCTATTTTCCCTAAATACCTCTTCGCATTTACGGGAAGTAAACTAAATTTCTGGATACCTTTAGTTTTTTCCTTCCAGCCTTTTACATTTATATAGACAGGTTTACAACCTTTGAAAATTTCCCTGCCTGAAGGGAATTCTCTTAACAATTTTCCACGATAGTGGTATCCTACACAAATTCTTAGAGGGTCGAGCCCATCCAGAACATCCAGCTTGGTCAAGGCCAAACTCTCCAGGCCATTTATCCTTACCGCGTGTCGGACAATGGCGGCGTCAAACCAACCACAGCGTCGAGGTCTACCTGTGGTTGCTCCAAACTCTTTTCCTCTCTCTCGCAATAGTCTCCCTACCCCATCCCTCAACTCGGTGGGGAACGGGCCCTCACCTACCCTGGTTGTATATGCCTTAACAACCCCTAAGACCCTGTCGATTTGCGTGGGGCCTATGCCTATACCCACGCACGCTCCGCCAGCTACTGGATTGGAAGAGGTAACATAAGGATAACTCCCATAATCAACGTCCAATAGCGTCCCTTGAGCACTTTCCAGGATAACATTCTTTCTCTGAGAAATTATCCGGTTAATCATTATTGCCGAATCAACAACCAGTTCCTTAATTATTGGCAACTGCTTTTTTCGTCTTTCCAGAATTTCCCGTCTCAACTCGGAAAGCTTACACACTTTCCTCAATAGAGGCGCTTTTTCTTTCAAGTTCCTGTCCAATAGCTCACTGAATATGGGCAGAGAAAGAAAATCGGCCATTCTTATGCCCACTCTCGCCACTTTATCAGCGTAGGCTGGCCCGATTCCCTTTCGGGTAGTGCCTATTCTCTGCTTCCCCTGCTCGGTTTCCCTGAGCTGGTCTAACAGCTGATGGTACGGCAAAATAATATGGCAGGCATCACTTACGAAGAGCCTGCCTTTTATCCTTATTCCTTTCCCTTCGAGAAAGCGAATCTCTTCTACCAGTGCCTGGGGATCTACTACCACTCCACTTCCAATGATGCACTTCTTGCCCGGTTCAAGGATTCCCGCTGGGACCAGGTGAAGAATGAATTCCTGACCGTTAAAGACAACCGTATGGCCGGCGTTGTTGCCACCCTGGTAGCGAATAATATAATCGGCCTTCTCTGAGAGCAGGTGGACAACTTTGCCTTTGCCTTCATCTCCCCATTGAGTACCTACCACAACTAGAGTTGCCATGTTTTATCTTCTTTCCAGTTTTAGTCGTTTAAAGACTGTGTCCACATACCTCAAGTAATATTTGAGATCAAAGCAGGCATCAATTTCTCTTTTCGTGAGATATTTTTGGACTTCTTTGTCTTTCTTTAGAAACTCACGATATTCGCCACCTTCTTTCCAGGCTTTCATAGCATTTCTTTGAGTCAACTCATATGCTCTCTCTCGCGAAATCCCTTTCTTTACCAGTTCCAGAAGAATTCTCTGTGAGAAAATTGTGTTTTTACTCCTCTCAAGATTCTCCTTCATATTTTCAGGATAGACTATAAGTCTTCTCACAATATTTTCGAATTTCTGCAACATATAGTCCAGGAGAACTGTGCTATCCGGTATAATAACTCTTTCCGCGGATGAATGTGTAATATCTCTTTCATGCCATAGGGATATATTCTCCAGGGAGGCGAGCGCGTTGGAGCGAACAACCCGCGCCAGCCCACAGATTCTCTCACAAGTTATAGGGTTCCTCTTGTGCGGCATTGCTGAGGAACCTTTCTGGGTGGGACTGAAGTACTCTTCTACCTCAAGAATCTCAGTGCGCTGGAGGTTTCTGATTTCCAGTGCAAATTTCTCCAGCGAGCTTGCTACCAGGGCCAATATAGAAAGGTATTCGGCATGGCGATCCCTCTGAATTATCTGTGTGGAAATAGGGGCTGGCTTCAACCCGAATTTTTTACAGACGTAGAGCTCCACCTTAGGATTCACGTGGGCATAAGTTCCCACCGCCCCTGATATTTTTCCCACAGCAATCACTTCCCTTGCTCGCCTTAGTCTTTCTAAGTTTCTCAAGGTCTCTTGATACCAGAGCGCCAGCTTTAACCCAAAAGTAGTTGGCTCAGCATGGACCCCATGAGTTCTACCCATCATGACCGTATTCTTATATTGTGTAGCTCTTTCCCTCAGTGTACGGGAAAGCCTCTCCAGATCCTCAATTAAAATGTCCGCGGCTTTGACCATTTGAATAGCCAGTGCAGTGTCCAGGATATCGGAAGAGGTCAATCCCAGATGAATATATCTTCCTTCTTTACCTACACTCTCGCTCAATGAAGACACAAAGGCAATCACATCGTGGTGCACCCTGTTTTCTATCTCTTTAATCCTTGGCAGATTAAAGCGTGCTTGCCTCTTGATCTTAGTAAGTGCACTCCTGGGAATCTCTCCAAGTTCAGATAGAGCTTCGCAAACCGCTAACTCAATGTCCATCATTATTCTGAACCTGTTTTCATCAGTCCAGATTCTACCCATTTCAGGAAGAGTATACCGAGAAATCAACTTAACCTCCTAATAATCATATTATCCACCTAAAAGATTCCAAATCCAAATCAAAAATAAAAAATTACCTATTACCCAACACCCATTACCCATTATCTTAACTGGATGAGTTCCACCTTTGCCTGTTTAAATAGTTCCAGCGCCATCTTATCAGGATACTCGCCTTTAAAGACAGCTCGAGTAAGCCCGGACTGAATAATCATTTTGGCACAGAGGACACAGGGCTGATGCGTGCAATATATCGTAGCATCCTTTATATTTATGCCATTGGCTGCAGCAAATAACAGCCCATTCTGTTCAGCGTGAAGCCCTCGACACAATTCCTGCATCTGCCCGGATGGAACGTTCTTCTCCTCCCGTATACATCCTATCTCCTCACAATGGGGGAGGCCAGTTAAGGTCCCATTATATCCCGTGGCGAGAATCCTCTTATCCCGCACAATTATTGCTCCAACTTTTCTCCTTAGACAGGTGGATCGTTTAGCAACAGTCTCAGCAATTTCCATAAAATACTCATCCCAAGACGG
>CAZTSA010000116.1:0-4243 GCA_964616885.1 uncultured Clostridia bacterium | reverse complement strand
TATCAGAATTGATTCATGTAAGGAACGACTGGAGCGTGGTAGTCGCAGGCTTCAGCCTGCGAAAGGAGGGGAGAATTGAAAGGGAAGAGTGCTATACTTATTTTAGTAGTATTAGTTGTGGGTGTGGTTTCCTTTAGAATTGTAGAGCGCATTCTGGTAAAAAGGAATGTAAAAGAAACCACAGAGGAAAAAGTTGCTACAGTCAGGACGGCTCAGGCAGCGAAGGCCAATATAGAAGAGGTGATATCGCTCGCTGGAGATGTTCTCGGATTGAGAGAGGTTGATGTCTATACAAGGGTTTCAGGGAAGTTAATTAAGAAGATTAAGGAAGAGGGAGAGAATGTTAAGAAGGGTGAACTTGTTGCCCTGATTGACCGGGACGAGCCTGCTTTGGGATTTACAAAAGCGGAAGTGAGAGCGCCTATTGACGGCACGATTATCAGGTACTATGTTGATATAGGTGATTCTGTGATTCCTCAGGAACCGATGCCTCAAGAGCCTGTTTTCAATATTGCCTATATTGATAAAGTTAGGATCGTGGTTAATGTGGGAGAGAAAGATATTTCCAAATTAAGGGAAGGAGAGAAGGTACGCGTGTCTGTTGATGCTTATCCCGGAGAGAATTTCCTGGGAAGAGTTGTGAAAATTGCTCCAGCAGTGGATCCCAGGAGTAGAAAACTGAAGGTAGAGCTGGAGGTTGAGAATAAAGATCACAGGTTGAAGTCGGGAATGTTTGCTGATGTAGAAGTAATATACGAGGAGCATAGGAATGTATTAGTTGTACCGAAAATTGCAGTCCTGGAAAGGGAAGGGAGAAACATTCTGTTTACAGTTGAGAATGGCCGCGCCAGATTGAGAGAGGTTCGGATTGGTGTCAGCGACACAGAAAAAATAGAAATTGTTGAGGGATTAAACGAGGGTGAGAGTGTCATAGTTGAGGGCAATTATGGCTTGCTTGATGGTGCAAAAGTGGAGTTGGGAGGGAGCTAATGAGACTACCTGAATTTTCTGTTGAGCGTCCAGTAAGTATAACCATGCTCATTTTGATAATTATCGTGATTGGCGGGATATCTTTTAGCAATCTGGGGCTAGACCTGATGCCTGATATTACCTATCCGGTAATGTCAGTGGTTACTACTTACGAAGGAGTAGCTTCCGAAGAGATGGAAAATCTGGTAACCAAGCCCATTGAAGAAGTGGTAGCCACTGTGAAGAATGTTAAGAAAGTCAAATCTTTTTCTCAGGAAGGCTTATCAGTAGTAATGGCGGAGTTTGAGTGGGGGGCCAATGTGGACCTCCTGGCTCAGGATATAAGGGATAGATTGGACATGATTAGCGATTTTCTTCCTGAAGATATGGACAAGCCGATAGTGGTAAAGTTTGACCTATCCACGATTCCTATATTTGTATATGGAGTCGTAGGAGAGAGAGACCCAAGGAACTTGCGCCAGTTGGCTAAGGATACCTTTAAAGAACGTCTGGAACAGGTTGATGGGGTAGCCTCGGCTATAGTCTGGGGAGGAAGGGAGAGAGAGATAAGGGTAGAGATTGAGCGTAATAAGCTCGAATCCCTTCATCTATCATTAGAAGAGGTCAGTCAGAAGCTGGCTCTGGAGAATCTCAACCTTCCAGCGGGTCACCTTACATCTGGCTATGAAGAGTACCTTCTGCGCACTGTAGGCGAGTTTGAGTCTGTGGAGGAAATCGGAGATATTGTGGTTGCACTCAGGGGAAATGTTCCCATATATCTTAAAGACATTGCCACGGTTTCTGATACCTATCGTGACATACGGAGTTACGCTCGGACGAATAAGGGTGAATGTGTTATCGTCATAGTGAATAAGGAGTCAGGAGCCAACACTGTGACAATCTCTAATGGGGTAAATAAAGCAATTAAGGAATTGGAACGGAGACTTCCTCCGGATGTAAAGGTCTACACTGTTTTCGACCAGTCCCGGCTGATAAAGAGAATCATCAAGGTGACTGGTTCTAATGCGGTTCAAGGCGCCATTTTGGCAATTGGCATTCTCTTTCTTTTCTTACGCAATCTCAGTCCCATAGTTGCCATATCGTTAGCCATTCCTCTATCTTTGGTAGCTACTTTCATTCCCCTATATTTTCTCGGTTATACTCTTAACTTCATGACTATGATTGGGATTGCTCTGGGAGTGGGTATGATTGTAGATAATGCAATTGTAGTTATTGAGAATACTTTTCGGCATTTGGGCCTTGGCGAAGACGCTAAGACTTCGGCCAAGTTGGGAGCCTCTGAAGTTGGTATGGCTATTACTGCATCGACCCTCACCACTGTGGCAGTATTTATTCCGCTTCTGTTCGTAAAAGGGATTGCGGGGAAGCTATTCACTCAGATGGGTTTGACTATATCTTTTGCCCTTTTAGCTTCACTCCTTGTAGCTCTTACTTTAGTGCCAATGATAGCTTCAAAGGTTTTTAGGGCAGGTTCGGCTAAAGGCTATGAGGTCAGTTTTGGCAAGAGGACTTTCGGTTATTTTCGAGAGAGATACAAAACACTTTTATATAAGGTTCTGGCCCGCAGGAAGAGAGTATTGCTCTGGACGGTTATTGTCTTTCTTTTTACCCTGGGTCTGATTCCCTTTATGGGTAAAGAGTTCTTTCCCAGCATAGACAATAATATGACCTCTCTTACGGTCAAGATGCCTGTAGGAACGAATTTAGACGAGACAGACAGGGTAGTTAGAGAGATTGAGGATGTTATATTGGCGGAAGACGGCGTACAGACAGTGGGTGCCTTTGTCGGATTCTCCGAAGGGTCAAAACATGATGCGGCTTTTGATATGGGTTCGACAGGGGTTAATGAGGCCCAAATCTTCGTGAGGTTAGAAGATAAATTGAAGAGAAAACGAATTTCCCGGGAGATTGTTAATGATATCCGGGCTAAACTGCCCCGCTTAGAAGGAACAAAATATGAATTTATGGATATGGCGCAAACGATAATGACAGGTGGTGGAACTCGAGAGGCATCGATTGAGCTCAAACTTTTTGGCAAAGACTTGGGAATTCTGGAAGAGATTTCCAATTCTGCTATGGGAGCAGCGGAAAAGGTAGAGGGAGTCTATGATTTGAGGAGTTCGTTGGAGAGGGGTAGGCCTGAGCTACGACTTGCCATTGATCGGCAACGCGCGGCCCAGCTGGGACTGACTGTGAGTCAAATTGGCTCTACATCCCAAACGGCAGTTCAAGGGAAGGTAGCCACGGTGCTTCGTGAAGGTGGAGAAGAAGTCAATATTCGTGTCTCTCTAGACGAAAAGGGTAGAGGGAGTCTTAAGGAAATTGAGAATATAGTTCTCCCTTCTGTGCTGGGAGCACAAATACGTTTAAAGGATATTGCAAATGTTAGGCCGGCTCAAGGACCGATAAGGCTGAATCGGGAGAACCAAGAAAGAATGGTCTCCATAACTGGTAGTCTTGGCGGTAGAGACTTGTCGAGCGTCATGACCGATATAAGAAATAGGATAAGGACAATCGCTTTTCCTGAAGGCTACTTTGTTGAATATGGAGGACAGGCGGAGAAAATGAGAGAGACGTTCATAAGTTTAGGCCAGATACTTATTTTGGCCGTACTTCTGGTCTTTATGGTTATGGCAGCAGAATTTGAGTCTTTCATCCAACCATTGGTTATTATGTTCACTGTTCCGCTCGCCTTAATCGGAGTTATTCTGGGCATTGTCATTTCCGGAAAGACTGTCTCTCTTCCATCAGGTATGGGAGTGATTATCCTCGTTGGTATTATAGTGAATAACGCCATAGTTATGATTGATTACATTAATCAATTACGCAGGAAAGGAGTCGAAAAAATTGAGGCAATCGTCGAGGGAGCAGCCACCAGACTCCGTCCGATTCTAATGACTTCCTCTACTACTATTCTGGGGATGATTCCTATGGCCCTGAGCCGTGCTGAGGGTTCGGAAGCGCGCGCGACAGTAGCTGTTGCTATAATTGGTGGTTTGCTGGTGGGAACTCTGCTCACTTTGATTGTTATTCCTGCCCTTTATTCTTTATCGGAAAAGCGATAATTAATGATGTGGAACCTAGTTCCGATAATAAAACTCTCAGTTTCTAGTATTTTCCTCCTTTAGCAAAATTGGTATAACTATCACATCTTTTCTTTACTAATCTCGTTTCCCACCTTTGGTTTCCTACAAGTTGTGTTATTAATATGTCAAGATGTTAAACTTTTAATTTTTTGAAATGTTAAATTTTG
>CAZTSA010000115.1:0-4260 GCA_964616885.1 uncultured Clostridia bacterium | reverse complement strand
ATGACGACCCTGACGACGACCATAGTGAAAGCCATGGCACGCATTGTGCTGGCATTGCCGCAGCTGTTACAAATAATTTTACAGGAATTGCCGGTGTCTCCTGGAAATCTAAGATTATGGCAGTAAAAGTGCTTGATGATACTGGAAGCGGAACTTTAGATTACGAACTGGATGGTATAGATTACGCTGTCAGTAATGGTGCAGATATTATCAGTATGAGTTTTGGTACTGTTGAGTATCCTCCCCCTGCTAACGGTCTGGAAAGGAATGCGATAAACGAAGCTTATGAGAAAGGTTGCTTAATAGTGGCGGCCTCAGGAAACGACAATCAGCCCTATGTTGCTTACCCGGCAGCGTATGACAATGTGATTGCCGTTGGTGCAACTAATCAGAGTGATAAACGGTGCGACCCAATAGACTGGGGTTTCGGTCGCGGCAGTAATTATGGAGATGAATTAGATGTAGTTGCTCCGGGAGATGAAATTTTGAGTACGGTACAAGGGGGTTATGCAGCTATGGATGGCACATCAATGGCTGTGCCATTTGTTTCCGGACTGGCAGCTTTGATTCTCTCCCATCTGGAAGGATTGGCGCCTTCTGACGTGAGGCGAATAATTGAGAGGACGGCTGACGATGTGGGTAGTACTAACTGGGACCGGGAGACGGGTTGGGGAAGGATAAATGCTTATAGTGCTTTGACTGCATATTATGTTCCTGGAAATATTGTGCACATGGCAATGAACTATCCCAATCCATTTAGACCGGCAAAGGAAAATTTTACCACTATCTATTTTACTACTAAACGGCCTGTTGTGGATAAAACTATAGATATCTTTAATTTGGCCGGGGAACTGGTTCTCAATGTGGAAAATAGCAGTATATATATGGCTAATTGGTACGACGATGGGTATGTTTACAAATATGAGTGGGATGGGAGAAACGATTACGGACAGAGGGTGGCTTCTGGAATCTATATATATGTGGTTAATGCTGATGGGAATACGAAGAAAGGAAGGCTCGCGGTCATAAAATAGTTTGGTAGTGTAGGGGCTTGTCCCCGTAAGAATTACGCCTACAAGGGGCTACACTATATTTATTATTTACGGATTTTGGAGATTAGAACCAATCCAAAGATTCCGAATATAATGTTGGCAAACCAGGCAGCTGAAGCGGGCGGCAGAATGCGGTTTTCCCCAATAGCTTTCCCTACAGAGAACATTCCCCAGTAGAAAAAAGAAATAAAGAGGCTCATTGCAAACCCCATTACTTTTCCGCTTTTTGAGGTCTGAAGAGCGAAGGGAATACCGATGAGCATAATGATAAAGCAGGAGAAGGGAAAGGATACCTTTGAATAGAGTTCTACTTTTTCTCGAATTGCGGGAATTCCATTTTTGGTCAGCTTTGCAATATGATTACTTAGCTCAAAATAGTTCATCTCATTAGGTCTCTTCTGTCTTCGGTAAAAATGGTCCAGGCGCTCTGGCAAATAGAAAATCCTCTCCTTAAACCTCTCTTCTTTAATTGTCGTCGTACCCTCGTGGTGAAACTGGCGAAAAACTCCGTCGTAAAATATCCAATAATTACCTTTCCATATTACCTTTTTGGCATAGATTTGATTTATCATGGCAAAGTTTTTGTTGAATTGGTCAACTGATACCTCTTCCATTAATTTTTTCCTTCCATCCAGGTGCTTGATGGAGTACATTCTTCCTTTCTCGCCCGCTATCACCAGGTTGTCCTGTTGTTGATAGTCCCTGATTTCCCGGTGCTTCACTTTCACATTGTAGATGTAATCTACCCTTTGATTGGCATAGGGCACAATAATCTCGCTGAACAGGAGAGACCCGAGAACCAGGACCAAACAAAGGAGTAAGAGGGGAAGTACAATCCTATATGAACTTATTCCGGAGGCGTTCATAGCTGTAAGTTCGTTGTGCCGAGCAAGTCCTGCCAGGGAGAAG
This sequence comes from uncultured Clostridia bacterium, assembly GCA_964616885.1. Classification (GTDB taxonomy): domain Bacteria; phylum UBA6262; class WVXT01; order WVXT01; family WVXT01; genus CAZTSA01. The sequence goes on along the minus strand of CAZTSA010000115.1, from coordinate 2,299 downwards.
AGTGTGGCCAACAGAACTGCCACAGGACATATACGAACCAGCCATTCTGGCGTTCGCCAGAAGAGATATTCTGCACAGACCAGAAAGGGAGTCTTCAGGTCTATCCATTTGTCGAGCTGGACAAATAATTCAGAAATTACGAGCAGGAAGACAAAAGCTACCACCCCGAGGAGAAATGGTTTCAAGAATTCATTTAATATGTAGCGTGTTAAAATACGCATTTCTGTCTCTAATCAAATTGGATTTACGGAAGACCCATCTGCAAGGTCACTCCTCCCTTTCGGGAGGACTCCAAGATTCTGGAGTCCCCCGATGAAATCGGGGGTCACTCCTCCCTTTCGGGAGGACTCCAAGCTGACATCTTCGTAGGGCGACCATCCCGATATGTCGGGATCGCCCCTACTTTGCGGTTCTGTAGATCATACAGGCGCCAGTTATTCCTATCAATAGATTTGGTATCCACACTCCGACGACTGGAGGTGCAATTCCTCTCTCTCCGAGCCTGATTCCTTCCACCAGGAGAAACCAGTATAACATAAAAAGGAGCAAGCTCAAGCCGAAGCCAATCGATTTTCCTCTCTGGCGTACTCTTATTCCCAGCGGAATTCCGATTAAGCAGAAAGCAAATGGGGCGAAAGCGAGTGACCGACGCTGGTGGTATTCTATCTCTAATGAATAAGTGGGAATATTATCTTCCTTCATTGTTTTTATCTCTTGTAAGAGTTCAGATTTTTTCATCTCTCTGATTCGTTTGGTTTTTTCGGGTGCAGTTTGGGTAAGGTCGAGTGAAATGTCGTAACTCTTGAAATAGGTTATGCTATATTTGTTTGGGTCATATTTATCCTTCTTTTGAACAGTTCCATCAAATAGCTTGAAGACCACTCGCTGCTCACTGGTTATCATCTTTCCTGTTTGAGCTGTGATTAATGTGGGAAAGCCATCTTCTCTTATTTCATACATGATTATGCCTGAAAGTTTCCCTTTTTTGTGCTTAATCTTCTCTACATAAACTCTGTAATCCTTGATGTCAAGGAAGGTGCGCTCTTCAAGTTTGAGTACGGGATTCTTGTGCATTATCTGGTAATATAGTTTAAGGAATTGACTTTGAGCCCTGGGCGATATGTGCTGGTTAAATGAAACAAGAAATATGCTTACAACGAGACTCATAATAATGATGGGGAGGAAAATAGTGTACAGGCTTATACCCGAGGCCTCGATGGCAGTTATCTCGTTGTCGGAAGAGAGCCTGCCGAAACAGATAAGAGCGCCTGCCAGGATTGCCAGGGGGATAGTGTAAACCAGAAGCGGAGGGAGTGCATATCCAAGAAGTCGAACAACTATAGGAAAGCCCACACCCTTGTTAATCAGGAGATTTATTGATTCGAATATCTTTTCCATAGTCAGGATAAAGGTAAATACGAAAAGGGCAACAAGGGTAGGAGGTATGAATTCAGTAATAATGTAGCGATGCAAAACTCTCATTTTGATACCAAACCCGAGAAAAGAATTCAAATTCTATTTCTTTACAAAATAATTATACATAATTCAATCTATTACATCAATTATAAAATTCTATAAAACGAATGGAGCTCGAGAGCGAAGCTCTGCATCAATGTAGGGGCAGCACTCCGTGGCTGCCCAAATGAAGGGACGGCATGCCCAAAGGTCGGCATAAACTGCGTCCGTACCCTACAGGAAAGGGGTGTTGAAAGCGGTTGACAATAGAGGAAGTCTATGATATAATCATTTTGGAAGTTACATAATTTATGAGATTGGTTTGTCTTCTCCGAAAGGGCAAACTTCGAGAAATCGGAGGACGCAAAACCACGGCTCCGGGTTACGGAGGGCCGGGTTACCGAAGGAAGACACGCAGCGAACTGCCTAACCGCAAACCAGTGATTGGGCTGTCAGCGTTTTTTTGGAGAAGACTGGGGAGCGGTTTTTTTATTGTAAATTGGAATTAAATTAGTTAGAATAGCATAAATTATTCGGGTGGACGGTAAAATGTAGGGGTTCCGATAAATCGGAACCGGTGGGTTCAATGAATCGAACTCCCACAATATCTGTAGGGGCTCAATTTATTGAGCCCGACAATAACGGGTTCGATCAATCGAACCCCTACAAAAGGAAGAGATGGTACTTTCCAGAAAGATTATTCTAATAGGTTCAATTGTATCCATTGGACTTGCTGCAGTGAGTTTTATGCAGGTCAGGTGTGGTCAACTTGAAGAATTCGATGCCTTCATAAAGGAGAAGGAGAAGGGATTTATTTCCTATAGTCAAGAAGAGTGGAACAAGG
>CAZTSA010000114.1:0-4369 GCA_964616885.1 uncultured Clostridia bacterium | reverse complement strand
GCCTCCAAGATCTGTCCCACATTCATACGTGAAGGAATGCTCAAAGGGTTCAAGATTATATCCACAGGAGTACCGTCAGGCAAATAGGGCATATCCTCAACAGGTAGAATGCGCGCCACAACCCCTTTATTTCCGTGCCTGCCAGCTAACTTATCACCCGCAGAGACTTTCCTTTTGCTGACTATGAAAACTTTCACAACTTTGTTAACTGTCACCGGGAGGTCGTCGCCTTGACGGAGACTCTCCTGTTCCCTCTTCTTATTCTTTTTCAGTTCTTCTATTTGGAATTCGGTTAGTTTATCGATTCTGTCTATTTCTTCCTTACTCAACTTTGTTACACCGCCAAACACCTTCTTCCTATTTTGTCTTAAGTCGGAAGTTAATTTACTATATCTCTGGTCGATCTCCTTGGATATCTTTAGCTCTCGATCCTTGGAAATTTTTCCCTTACGGGTAAAAACCTGGACATCCAAGACCTTACCCTCCACTCCTGGAGGGACTCTCAATGAAGCATCTTGAACTTCCTCGGCTTTCTTTCCAAAAATAACCCTTAGTAACCTTTCTTCCGGGGTAGCTCTGGTCTCACCCTTAGGAGTAACTTTACCTACGAGTATGTCTCCAGGATAAACATAGGCCCCAATATAAACTATACCGTTGTCATCCAGATTTTTCAGAGCCTCTTCTCCCACGTTAGGAATATCTCGCGTTATCTCTTCCGAACCTATTGTCAAATCACGGGCATCAACTTCAAACTCTTGAATGTGAATTGAAGTGAAAATCTCATCACGGACCAGTCTTTCACTGATTAAAATTGCATCCTCAAAATTGTATCCGCCCCAAGACATAAAAGCTACCAGAACATTTCTGCCTAAAGCAAGCTCTCCATGGCAAGTAGCTGGGCCATCAGCAATCACTTGACCTTTCTTGACGCGGTCTCCTACACTAACAGTCGGAATCTGATTCACACACGTATCCTGGTTGCTCCTCTTATACTTTTTCAAATGGTATACGTCTATGGGTCCTTCTTGACTTTTAATATCATCCTCACACCATACTATAATTTGGTCAGCGCTCACGTCCTCTACCCAGCCAGCCCGCCGAGCAGTCACCACCACTCCGGAGTCCCTGGCTACAGCCTCCTCAATGCCTGTAGACACAAGTGCTTCCTCACATGTAAGAAGAGGAACCGCCTGCCTTTGCATATTGGAACCCATCAAGGCTCGATTAGCATCGTCGTGCTCTAAAAAGGGAATTAACCCGGCCGAAGCGCCCACAAGCTGTTTCGGTGAAATGTCCATAAAATCTATCTCTTTTGGTGAAACCAGAGAAAAATCTCCCCGACACCGTGTAGCTATAAGGTCCTTCTTAAATCTGCCTTCCTCGTCTATGGGGGCATTTGCCTGAGCAATTACATACTCATCCTCCCTGTCAGCAGTGAGATACTCAATCTCGTCAGTCACTCTTCCCTTAACCACCTTACGATAAGGTGTCTCGATTAATCCGTACTTGTTTATACGGGCGTAGAGTGATAGACTGGTAATCAAACCTATGTTCGGGCCTTCCGGAGTCTCAATCGGGCAAATACGCCCGTAATGGGAATGGTGAACATCGCGCACTTCAAAACCAGCTCTTTTGCGATTCAGCCCCCCGGGTCCCAGTGCCGAGAGCCTCCTCTTATGGGTGAGTTCAGCCAGAGGGTTTGTTTGATCCATAAATTGAGATAGTTGACTGGTGCCGAAAAATTTCCGAATAACTCCCACTACCGGAGCAGTATTGATTATGTCACGCGGAGTTATGTTTTCATTACTTTGCATATTCATTCTCTCCCTGACCAGACGAGCCATATGGGAGAGTCCGATTCTTATCTGGTTCTCCAAAAGCTCACCTACCGAGCGGACACGGCGATTCCCCAGATGGTCAATATCATCCACTTCTCCGCCAGTTCCATTGTTTAGCTCGATGAGGTACTTAATCGTGGCCAAAATATCCTGCAGACATAGAGTTCGCTTCGTTTCCAGAGGAATTTCCAATTTCTTGCTTTCCCTATCTCCAGAATAGTAATCGCTGTGACAAATAACTTCCTGCAAGCCGGCAGGTAATTCGGCTCTCATCTCCTCCAATACAGGAGATAGTTTTCTGTTTATCTTATAACGCCCAACTTTGGACAAATCGTACTTTTTGATGGTTTTAAACAGCAACGTGTCAAAGAAGGCTATCGCCGACTCTTCCGTAATATATTCCTGTGCACGCAACCTGCGAAATATGTCTAGTATTGCTTGAGCTTGCGATTTGACTCTGTCCCGTTTCAATGTTTCGTGAATGGTTATATCATTAATAGCTGTATCAATTTTCAAAACTTCAATCTCGCTAATATCTGCTTTCATTATTCTCTTTGCCAAATCCGCAGTAACCTGCTCGTTCGCCTCCGCCAGAACCTCTCCTGACTTCTTATCCACTATATCGGAAGCAAGAATCTTACCCGTTAAGGAATAAATGAATTTCTGGTCATTTTGTGGGTTATTAGCCTTTAATTGAATAGCCTCTGTCTTATAGAAGACGTGCAAAATCTGCTCATTGGTTTCCAGGCCCAATGCCTTCAACAGCACGCTCGTCGCAAGTTTCCTCTTTTTATCAATCTTAACAAAAAGTGCGTTATTATTGTCGAATTCGAACTCAACCCAGGCTCCCCGATATGGTATAATACTTGCCGCGTAGAGCCTCTTTCCGTAAGACGAGATCTTTATCTTTTTGGTCCCGGGTTCCTGATCTTCCTCAAAGATGACTCCAGGCGAGCGGTGCAATTGATTAACCACGACACGCTCGGCACCATTTATAATGAAGGTACCTGTATCAGTCATACAGGGGAGATTGCAGAGATACACTGATTGCTCTTTAATGATTGGCTTCTTCCGAGTTCCCTTCTTAATAACTAGCTTTACTCTTATCTTTAATGGTATGGAATAGGTGAGGTCCTTGTCTATCGCCTCCATCTTGTCATACTTGGGCTCTTCCAAGACGTACTCCACAAATTCCAAGGATAGAGTTTGGTCAACATTCACTATAGGGAAGATATCCAGGAAAGCCGCCTGAAGACCCTGCCTCTTCCTCTTTTCTGGAGGGTCAGCCTCTTGCAAAAATTCTTCAAAGGAAGTTTTCTGCACCTCAATGAGATTAGGAATACCCATAATTGCGGGAATCTGTGAGAAATCTATTTTCCTTGCCAAATCGACCAACCTCCTCATAGTGTAATTTCAAAATTTTTCACCAAAGCTCAGTCTTTAGTTAAGAGAATCAGCAAGAGCAATTTTTTCTATTTAATTTATTTAATTTCTACTTCTGCTCCAACCTCTTTAAGCTTATTTCTGATTTCTTCTGCCAAAGTCTTATCTATTCCTTCCTTTAATGGCTTCGGTGGATTATCTACCAGGTCTTTGGCCTCCTTCAGCCCTAAACCAGTGAGCTCACGCACCACTTTTATTACCTGAATCTTCTTGTCACCAGCTTTTGTCAAAATAACACTGAACTCAGTCTTTTCCTCAGACTTAGAAGCCTCCACCGTAGCTCCAGCTACTACTCCGACTGGAGGCAAAGAGGCAGCGCTAACTCCGAACTTTTCTTCCAGAGCCTTCACCAGTTCGGACAATTCAAGGACACTCATCTTTTCAATTGTTTGGATAATCTCGTCTTTCTTTTTCCCGGTTGTCATCTTTTATTCCTCCTTCATGTGAATCAACCCTCTGACTTTTTCTTTCTAATCACATCCAAAACGAAAATCAAATCTCTTAGTATCCCGTGAAGTACTCCATGAAACCTGGTAATGGGTACTTGAAGGCGCTGACATAGTCTAGCAAGGAGCACTTTTCTCGAAGGTAACTTAGCTAAGGATTCCACTTCCTGTGGAAGAACAACCTGGCCTTCCAAAAAACCTGCCTTAATTTTTAAATTCTGGTGTTGGCGAGAAAAATCTACAAGAGTTCTTGTGGCGATAATAATGTCCATTTTTTCAAGGGCAATCGCAGTCGGTCCCCGAAGGTAGTCTATCAAATCTCCCAGATTAAGGTTCTTCATAGCCAGGCGAGCAAGAGTGTTCTTTACCACTTTGAACTCGCAACCTATTTTCCGCATCTTCTCTCTTAGATCGGTCATTTCTTCCACATTCAATCCCTTATAATCAGTGAGGATAAAATTGTTATTCCTCTTTAGTCTCTCCATAAGTTCACTGACAAAGACTTCCTTCTCTTTGCGTGCCATTTCTTCCCCCAAAGTCGGAAAAAATAAGTCAAAAAATCGGCTTTTCAGGCGATAAAAAAACTTCCCCAGACAGAGAAGTTTTTTTTTGCACCTATCTGATCTCGGTAGGCAATGTTTA
>CAZTSA010000113.1:0-4392 GCA_964616885.1 uncultured Clostridia bacterium | reverse complement strand
CAAAGAGACGGACCCTTAGATATGCGCATGTCAGAAAAGATGAAATTGACTGCGGCATATCTACTGAATAATCTTTCTTTTAATGAACTTGCGGATATTATATATAAATATGGAGAAGAACGGTGGGCCAGGCGGATTGTGAGGGCGGTGGTTGAATCCCGACAAAAGAAGCCTTTGGAAACTACCTTGCAGCTAGTAGAACTCGTCAAAAAAGCAGTTCCCCGTTCAGCCTGGCCCAGAAAAATTCACGTAGCAACTAGGACTTTCCAGGCATTACGAATAGCGGTAAATAATGAGTTAACGGTTTTGGAGAAGACACTTCCTCAAACCATAGAAGTGCTAAGAAAGGGCGGGAGAATTTGTATCATCTCGTACCATTCGCTTGAGGATAGGATTGCCAAGAACTTCTTTCGGGAGTATAGAAAGGAGGGCTTGAAAACACTTTTCCCCAAACCAATTACACCCTCCAGAAGAGAACTTCAGATGAATCCTCGTTGTAGAAGCGCAAAACTGCGGGTAGGAGAAAGGTGCTAATGGGAGAGAAAAAGAAAGAAAAGAATGTAAGATATTACTTCCTGTTTCTCATTGGGAGCTTGTTAATCTTTCTCTTTTATGTTTGGGAATGTGCAGAGGTAGTCACGCTCAGCTATCGAATTAATGAATTAAAGAAGGAAGCCATTCTATTGGAAGACAAGAATCGCCACTTAAAAACAAAGTTATATCATTATACCAATCTGTCAAATATTGATAAGATTGCTCGAGAAGGGAAGGGGATGGTCTTTCCTCAGCATGAAAATATTGTCTTTCTGAAAGTAAATTTCGATCACCTTAAAGCTCCACTGAATAAAGCTCTTTTCGCTGCCCGGGAGGATTCAAAGAATGCCTCGGAAGATTCGCATCGCCAGTTCTATGCTGGTAGTAATCCTTATTCTCTTCATATTAGAAATTAGATTATATTATATCCAGATTGTTAGCCATCGGCAGTACAAAAGCATGGCGGATAAGCAATCTATTTCAATTAGAGAGATTGACTTCAAAAGGGGCACCATCTATGACCGTAATGGCAAGGAGCTAGCGATAGAACTTGAGGTTAGTTCGGTCTACGCCATTCCGTCTTCAATCTCTAATCCGAAAGCAATAGCTAGAAAATTAGCCCCATTACTCAATATAAGCGAGAAAAGCATTTGCAAAAAATTGGAGACTTCAGATTCGTTTGTCTGGTTAAAACGCAAAATAGATCACGAAGTTGCAAAAAAAATTAATAGGCTGCACCTTAGAGGAATCAGGTTCATAAGCGAAGGCAAGAGATTTTATCCTGAAAACGAGTTAGCTAGCCAAGTAATCGGTTTGGCCGGCCTGGATAATCAAGGCCTATCGGGAATTGAGAATTCTTTTGACAAGACCCTCAGAGGTAAAAGCAAGAAAACTGTAAGGAGGAAGGACGGTTTTGGTCGGGAATTAGTCGCTGCGGAGAGCGCTTGGCCATTGGAGATAAGTGGATGCGGTGTAGTCACCACGATCGACAGAGTAATTCAATACATTGTGGAAGAAGAACTGAGAAAAGCTTATTACGAAAATAGAGCCAAATTGGCCGCAATTATCGTTCAAGATTGTCAGAGTGGAGAGATATTGGCCTTGGCTAACTTTCCATCTTTTAACGGTAATAGTTCTTCTCGAGAAAAATACAAGTATTTGAAGAATTTCGCGATCTCCAGTATTTTTGAGCCGGGGTCCACTTTTAAGCCCATAGTGGTGGCAGCACTATTGGAGGAAAACCTCGTTAAACTGGAAGATCTTTTCTACTGTGAGAATGGCTTCTACTTATTAAACGGGCTTCCTATTCGAGATCATGAAAGTGAGGGCTGGCTTACTTTTGCTCAGGTGCTTGAAAAATCGTCCAATATCGGAATGGTTAAAGCGGGGCAGTTGTTAGGGAAAAATAAATTGTATCAGTATGCTAGGGATTTCGGTTTTGGAAACTACACAGGAATCAAATTGCCAGGTGAAACAACGGGGATTTTGAATAAACCAAAAGATTGGTCAGAGATATCCCTTAGCCGTCTCTCTTTCGGCCAGGGTGTAGGAGTAACTGCTATCCAGCTTACTTCTGCCTTTTCCTGTTTAGCCAATGGAGGAGTGCTAATGGAACCCATGATTGTTAAGAGAATCGTCGATTCCCAGGGGCAAGTGGTGAAAGAATTCCAACCTTGCCAGGTTAGACGGGTTACTTCAAATAAAACAGCACAGACTTTGACCCATATTTTGTGTGGAACTGTGGAAAACGGCACGGGAAAAGGAGCAGAAATTGCAGGATATAAAGTAGCTGGTAAGACCGGAACTGCTCAAAAATTCGACTCGGCCAGTGGTGAGTATTCTAAGACAGGCTACGTTGCGTCATTCGTGGGTTATCTCCCGGCAGATCGACCAAAGGTCACAATTTTGGTCCTATTAGATGAACCCCAGGGATTCTACTGGGGAGGAAGTGTAGCTGCTCCAGTATTCGCTCGAGTTGGATTGAAAATTATGCACCATCTCGGCATCCCACCTGAATTGTAGACAATATCTTAGGTATCCATTCGCCATTGTAGTTGGTAGTTTTATCCTTTCTCTAGTATCTCCCTTGATGGGGGGAGAAGGTGGGGGATAGACAATGGTCCCAAAAGACAAATTAAAGTTTGATACTGTAAAGCTGTCGCTTACTAATCGCGTCGTCCCGCCTCTCTCTCCTGGGAGAAGCATTTTGGAGGTGTCAAACGAAGGTTTGACAACGTCGGAGAAAAAAACATGGTTTCTCTGAGACCCTCGTAAATAGTTTATGGGAATGGTCCGACTAAAAGACCTATTGCCGGTAGTAAGTGTTAGAGAGGTACGTGGGCCTACAGAACTTTCCGTAGAAGGGATAACTTTCGATTCTCGCCAGGTCAAGCCAGGCTACATCTTTGTGGCCATTTCTGGCTACACAGAGGATGGCAGTTCTTATATCCCCCAGGCTCTGGAGGTAGGTGCTTCAGTAGTTGTTTCTTCCAAGAGAATAGAAAGATTGGCGAGACCTTCCACATGGGGAGGTTCTGCTACTCAAGTTGTAGTTGACAATCCCCGCGAAGCTCTGGCAAAGCTTGCTACTGCCTTCTATAATTATCCCTCCGATAAATTAAATATAATCGGGATAACTGGCACTAACGGAAAAACGACAGTCAGTTATCTCACTGAAGCCATCTTCAAAGAGAGCGGAGCAAGGGTAGGAGTCCTGGGTACGATTGCTTACCGACTTGGAGAGAAAATTTTGCCTGCCCCCGTAACCACTCCGCAATCTTCCGACCTGCAGCAAATGCTTAGAAAATTAGTAGATGAAAAATTCACCACAGTAGTTATGGAAGTCTCTTCTCATGCTTTGAGTCTACAGAGAGTGGAAGGATGCGAATTCGATAGTGCTCTATTTACTAATTTAAGCCGTGAACATCTCGATTTTCATAAGAGCATGGAGGAGTATTTGAAAGCGAAAATTAGTCTCTTCTCCACCTTAGGAAAGAATGCTCGCAAAGAAAGGGAAAAGCTTGCAGTTTTGAACTTAGATGACCCCTCGACAGAGAAAATTATGCAATCGACAGGGGCAAAGGTAATTACCTATGGTATTGAAGGGAAAGCCGACGTTGTAGCAAAGAGCATAAAATTAAATCTGGATAAGACTATTTTCACCCTCGCGTCGCATAGAGGAGAAATTAAGATATCTTTGCCTCTAATTGGAAAACATAATATATATAATGCTTTGGCTGCAGGTGCTGTTGCCATGGGTCAAGGAATAGATTTGGACATTGTCAAGCGTGGATTGGAAAAAGTCTCTTCCATTCCAGGAAGGTTTGAGAGAATCGATTGTGGGCAGCCATTTACAGTGATAGTAGATTATGCTCACACCCATGAGGCTTTGAGTAGGCTATTAGATACCTGTCGAGAGTTAAAGCCCCGGCGAATCATCACTGTTTTTGGTTGCGGGGGCGACCGCGACCGGGGCAAGAGACCTTTAATGGGCGAAGTGGCAATCGACCTTAGCGATTATGTGTTTGTCACCTCGGACAATCCACGGACTGAAGACCCTGAGCGGATAGCTCTTGACATTGAGGTAGGAATAAAGAGAAGAGGGAAGAATAATTATCAGACAATCATTGACAGGTTTCAAGCAATAGAGAAAGCGTTGTCTATGGCGGAAAGTGGTGACTTGGTAGTCATTGCCGGAAAAGGACATGAAGACTACCAAATTTTTAAGGACAGAAGAGTTCACTTCGATGACCGCGAAGTTGCCAGGAAGATTCTTTTAGAAAGGGAATGAAGGGATAGTTTTTGGAGTCGCTCGGTTGGGACTTGAAAAAATAGTTTGTTCATCACTAAGGAATTTTT
>CAZTSA010000112.1:0-4440 GCA_964616885.1 uncultured Clostridia bacterium | reverse complement strand
GAGCCCCGATTTATCGGGGCGAGTTTAATTCTGCGCCCTGCAGAAGCCGAAGTTTCCGAGCGGTAAAAAATTCCTTCTCGCTCGAAAAATCAACTTTTCTTATTCACTTACCATCTCCCGGTGGCGCCTCCGCCGCCCGAAGTCCCTCCGCCGAATCCTCCAAATCCTCCCCCAAAACCCCCTCGCCCACTACCCCAGAAGCCACCTCCCATAAAAAATAGCCAGGGTAGAAGGAAAAACCTTCCTCCCAGGAAGAGGAGAATCAGCAACAGGTATAACAGATTTACCACAACTCTCTTAGAGCGAGAACTGCGTTGATGAGCCACCTCATAATCTTCTTGAGGAAGGGAATTTAGCGCACCTAATTCCACTCCTTTTTCAACGGCAATCAAATTGGCAAGAGCCGCAGTACCATTGAATAGCCCTCCGCCAAAATTACCTTGCTGAAATTTGGGGGCAATCTTCTGACGAATAACCTCTCCAGTTAAACCATCGGTTATAATCCCCTCTAAACCATAACCCACTTCTATTCTAATCAGGTGCTCGCTAACAGAGACGAGGATTAAAAGACCATTATCCTCACCCTTCTTCCCAATCCCCCATGCCTCGAAGAGGTCCACCGCATAACCTTCGATATCCCCTTCGGGTATACTCTCCAGTGTTACTATTGCAATTTCAGAAGTAGTCTTTCTTTCAAGTTCATTAATGAGACCTGTCAACCGGGCTATGTCGCCGGGCAAAATAATGTGAGCAAAGTCATTAACATATCCCACCGGCTCGGGAAAAGAACTATTCTTACTAAAAGAAGGAATATGTGATAGAAATAGCGTTATCAAGATTGCCAGGAGTAGCTTATCTATCTTAATTATTCTCATTACGCTTCCATTCTATCGCAGATTATGCATAACTTCTCAATCTCTTCTAAATAGTCGCCGAAAAGTTTCTCTAAATTATCCTCTATCTTTTTACCTTCTTTCATCAGTAGAACCTTCAGGAAAATGTCAGCATTGACAGTGAACTCTTTTCCCAAATCACTGATGATATCTCTTTTCTTAGTGGGCAAGACCTTTCCCTTCAGCCGCAACAAGCTTCGAAAAATGGGAATAAAAGAAGTGAGCGAATTGATGAGGAGAGAACGAATTTTCTTCTCTCTCATCCCTGTCTCTAAGTAGACTTGATATAGCCTGATTAATCCTCCCTTCAGCTGCTGTTCGCATTGTAGCCTCACATTTTGGCTATTCACTTCCAGTTCCTTTAATATGTCGTTTCCGTAAAGGAGAATGTAATTCTCCTTTATTTCCAGAAACTCTATAGAAAATGTATCCGCAGAAGACTTCATATGCTCAACAGTGAGAAAAAGAGGGATAATGCCTTTCTTCCTCCCCTGGCTGACAAGTCTCAAGCTTTTCTTCAAATCAGGGGGGTCTATTCTCTCCATTGCGAAAAGGAGATTAACATTAGATTTTTTAGGAATAAAATCTTCTCCGACTGCACTGCCATAAAGGGAAATAGATTTGAGGTTATCCCCGTGCAATGTGACCATTGCCTCGCTGAAAGGGACCACAACCTTCCTGACATGACTGTTTAACTTTTCCAGATTGAAAAGAAGAACCATAAAGATCTCCTGTAAATTCAATTATTGAGTGGATTCTAACATATTTTGCCGGCTTTTTCAACCACATAAGGATGGAATCGATTATCTTGGAGATTCAACGGCAGGGAGGTCTTGCGTCATTTTCTTAAACCTTTCCCGATTTCTGGCAAGTTCTTTTCCCTCCAGGTCGACCTGTTCGAGATAGAGGTCAACCCTCTCGATTCTATCGGCTGTAGGTGGATGGGAGCGAAATAGAGTTTCGAATTTAGTTGGAGGTTTCTTTTCCATAGCCTTAAGCTTCTCAAAGAATTCAACCGTAGCCCTCGGGTCGTATCCAGCAGCAAGAGAATAGCGGATTGCTGAATTATCTGACTCAAGCTCATTCTTCCGACTATATCCAAGAAGCATCAGGGAAACAAAGAAATCAGTATATTGCTGCAGGCTACTCAAATCTCTCTTGGTGAGTAATTCTCCGATAAGTAGAACCGTCTGGTAGCCAAATACTTTCTCAAACTGTTTTGCCCCGTGGCGATACACAACATGTCCAATTTCATGCGCCATCACTCCCGCCAGTTGGGCTTCATCATCCAGTTCCTTAAGGATCCCCCTTGTCACAAAAATGAATCCTCCGGGAGCAGCAAAAGCATTCACCATCGGAGTGTTGAGCACAGTAAAGGAGTAGGTTATCTCTTTCCTCTCGCAAACATTAACCAGTTTCTGCCCTACCTCATTTATATACTCCCCCAGTTCGGGGTCATGGTAAACGCCAAACTCTTTTTCAACCTGTTGAGCAGTCTCTTTTCCCAGAGATACTTCCTGGCCTGTAGAAAGCAACCTGATTTCCTTCTTCCCAGTAACCGGGTTCACCGCGCATCCCGTCACAAAGACAAAACATACGAGTAAACCAATATCCAAAATCCTTCTCATAGAGCATCCCTCCTAAAAAAGGGGACAGGCTACTTTTTCGCATCGAATTTCCCCCTTATACCGCAAGCCATCCCCCGTCTACAAAGATTGTCTGTCCAGTTATGTAATCAGAAGCATCGGAAGCGAGAAACACAGCTATTCCTGCCAAATCTTCAGGCTCGCCCCATCTGCCCAAAGGTATTCTGGCATTTATTGCTGAAAATCTCTCCGGGTCTCTCCGCAAAGCCTCGGTCAAATCAGTCATAAAATAGCCTGGTCCAATGGCATTAACTCTAATATTATATTTCGCCCAGTCGCTAGCAAGAGATTTCGTTAGTTGAGAAACTCCTCCTTTACTTGCTACATAGGCAGGAATATTCTTGCCACCAATAAAACTGGCTACAGAAGAGATATTTATAATTTTCCCTCTCTTCTGTTCTATCATTACGCGTCCTACCGCCTGGCAACATAGGAAAGTACCTTTTAGATTAACTTTGAGCTCCTCATCCCAATCCTCTTCAGAAAAGTTTTCAGAAGGCACTCTGGTAATCCTTCCCGCATTATTGAACAGAAAGTCTATCTTTCCAAATTTTTCCAGGGTTTTCTTTACCATTCTATCAATGTCTTCTTTATTGCTCACGTCAAGCTGCAAGGGAAGAACTTCTCCTCCGTAAATTCTAATTTCATCCGCCACTTTCTCAATCTTTTCCAGTTCCCGACTGGTTATGGCAAGGTCTGCCCCAGCCTGAGCCAGACCAATAGCAATGCCTTCTCCCAGGCCTCGGCTTGCTCCAGTCACTATCCCCGCCTTCCCCTTTAGACTCATCTTATCTAAAATCATCTCTCCCTCCCTCTAAAAAGTAACCTGTCCCCTTTTTTCTTCGGGGGCTTGACTATGAAGACCACTATCGTAAACATGGCGATAAAAATTGTGGGTATTTGTATTATTAAGGGATTAACATCAGGATAAACCAGGTTCTCTAAATAATGAACTATAAACGAACCCGAATATACTGAAGAGACTTCGTATCTTGACCTGAGTTCGTTTTCCAGGAGAGTTAAGGGACAATACTTTCCGAGAATGCTCAAAGAGGCAACATACAAAATCCCTATAAGGTGGAGGGACCTGAAAAGCCACCAATCAAAGAATTTCTGCCTGAAGAAAATAGCGTATACGGTAAAGAGAAACCCGAATAGCATAAATAATATAAACAGGAAATGTGCGACAATGATCGCATCAGCAAATATTTTATATAACATTTTCTACCAATTTTATCCAAATTTACATACTTTCCTGAACGAAAAGGTATTCTGGATTTATGCTCTATAATCTTACGGATTGAGCCTAACTATGGAAAAATTGAGAATCGCTGCAAAACTTACCCAAGTTATGTGGGGAATAAGCAACCAGCCCGCTGCTCTGGAAATCTTGAAGAAGTTCAGAATTGTAAGCAGAACTGCAAGCCAAAGGATTTGAGTGGGGGAAGTATTACTTCCCCCACTGAATACTTTTACATCACTTTCTTGCCAGTTTCCCTGATATTCCCAGCATCCAAATAGCGGCCAAGCCAACGAGGATGTAGATGACCCGCGACAAAGCTGACATCTCACCAAATATGCTGCAAATGGGAATAATCTTGAATAGACCCGCTACTCCCCAACTCAACCCGCCAATTATGACGAGTATCAGAGCCAGCCAATCCAATCCTTTTAGCTTTGTCATTCTAATCGCCCCCTTTCCTTACGACTGCTAAAAATCGCCAGACTCATTGTATCCGTATTGTTGCGGATACCTTAATATCCAAGCTCTAGCATAAACAATACAAACCTGCTACTATAAATACCATAGGAGCAAGTGCTGTGGCCATTCCCATTCCCCCTCACCCTAAACCCTCTCCCCTCACGGGAGACCCTTCACCTTTTCCTCTCCCCTCGGGGGA
>CAZTSA010000111.1:0-4469 GCA_964616885.1 uncultured Clostridia bacterium | reverse complement strand
GATTATGATTCCCTTCGAGAGGCTGGCTCGATGATGGGCTCAGGGGGTATGATTGTCATGGATGAGAATAACTGCATGGTCGATGCTGCGAGGTTCTTTCTTGATTTCTCTACCAAGGAATCCTGTGGAAAGTGCACTATGTGCCGCTTGGGGACTTTGCAAATGCTACACATTTTGGAGGACATCACGGCTGGTCGAGACAAAGTAGGGGATATTGACCTTCTTCTGGCATTAGCTGAGGATGTCAAAGCAGGGTCGCTTTGTGGTTTAGGGCAAACAGCTCCTAATCCTGCCCTCACAACCCTGCGCTATTTCCGAGATGAATACGAAGCTCATATTCTGGAGAAGCGCTGCCCCGCCAGAGTATGTCCCGAACTCACTGTGTATTATATCCTTCCCGACAAGTGTGATAGAGCCTGTGAGCATTGTGTTTTGACCTGTCCCAAGGAAGCAATTAAGGGAGGTAAAGGGGAGGTTAAAAGCATAGACCAGGAAAAGTGTTCTAAGTGTGGTACTTGCTTGGAAGTCTGCCCTCCCGAGTATAATGCAGTGGTGAAGCTATCGCCTGTCAGCTTACTGCCTTCCCCGAAATTGTCTGGAAAGAGAGCAAGGAAATGACCAAAACGATTGCTATCGCAGGAAAAGGAGGCACAGGCAAGACCACAGTGGCGGCCTTACTCATCAAGCTCCTTTCTCAAAAGGGGTTGGTCCTGGCTGTGGATGCTGACCCTAGTACCAATCTTAACCAGGCGCTGGGTCTGCCTCTGGATGATAATAAGACTGTGGGTAGAATACGGGAAAAGATGACCGAAGATGTCTCCAAGGGCCGTTTAAGCCCAACCATTACCAAGCAGGAATATTTGTTTGGCAAGATATTGGAGTCCTTGGTGGAGTCTAAAGGCTTCGATCTTTTAGCTATGGGGCGTCCTGAAGGCCCCGGCTGTTATTGTGCCTCCAATGAGTTTCTCCGTGCCTCCTTAGATAAACTGGTGAAGGATTATAAGTATAATTATATTGTCATGGACTGTGAGGCAGGCATGGAGCACATTAGTCGCCAAACGACCAGAGATGTGGATATGTTGCTCATTATGTCTGACCCCACAATAAGAGGTGTCACTGCGGCAGCTCGAATGAAGGAACTTATTGGGGAATTGAGATCCAACGTGGGCAAAGTTGGGCTTGTAATTAATCGTGTCCGAGGGGAATTATCTCCAGAGATAAAAAAGGCAATTGATGAATCTGGCCTTCAGGTTATTGCCCTGATTCCAGAAGATCCCAATGTGGCGGATTTAGAAATGAAAGGAAAACCTGTGACTGAACTCCCCAAAGAATCTCCCATTCAATTGAAGGTCAAAGAGATAGCTGAAGGCTTACATTTATGATAAAGCGGTTGAACAATGAGAGTTTGCCAAACTGATGCTAACGGGCTAAGATACAAAGGTTTGCCCAAAAGATAAATTGCAGGGAAAGTTGGAGTCTATCACCGGGCAACCTACAGCGAGGCAAAAGTGACTAACTCAAGTTACATGCGAGGTTCTCAACACATGGAAATGCACTTAATGGACTACACTAAATTCAGACTAAAGCCTAGCGAAGAGCTGCGGGAAATTTTTAAACAAGTAAATCGGGCATTTATCATTACATGTGGCAAATGTTACAAGAAATTCAAAGAGGAAAACGAAGAAAAATATACACAGTTTTTGGAAATTCTAGGAGAGGAAAGCAAGAAAGTCCTGGGTCATGTACAAATTGATTTCTTGTGTAACGATTTTCTGTCTAAAAAGAGGATTCTAAGTTTAGATCTTTCTAATTGCGATTGCATAGGGGTAAATTCTTGTGGTCTGGGAATTCAGTTTGTCGCCAAGCTTTTAGAGGGAAGACCTGTTTATGCCTTAGCTGATTCAATGCAGCATAGTGTAAATTATGCCACTGATATTGGCTATCACGGTATTTCTTTAGAAGAAGAAAAATGCGCCGCTTGCAGTCAATGTTATTTGAATTTAACTGGAGGGATTTGTCCTTTTACAAACTGCGCCAAAGGTCTCTTAAATGGCCCTTGTGGCGGAGCAACTGGTGGAAAGTGTGAGGTAAATTCAAGTGTTGATTGCGCTTGGGTAAGAATTCATGAGCGACTTAAGAAACGAGGGGAAGAGTTCGCCTTAGAATGTGTTCAAATAAGAGATTATTCAAAGCCATCCTGGAAGCTTAGAAGCGATTTATCCTTGCAAAATCAAACTCGTAGAGGTGAGGGGTTTTATGGAGGCTTGCATCCTTTGGACAAAAAGGAAGCAACTGCGGACAAAAAGATAGAGAATTTCCCAGGCCCCCAAATAGCGGTCATCTTCTTTTGTCAACACGCCGGCAGAAAAGCTAAACCCTTAGTTAAAGTGGGTGACAAAGTTAAAATCGGGCAAAAAATTGGAGAGGCTGACGGTTTCGTTTCTTCTCCCATCCACTCAAGCATCAGCGGAAAAGTTGTATCTATAGAGGAGCGACCTCATCCCGCATTGCGAAGAGAAGATTTAGCTATAGTAATAGAAAATGATGGGAAGAATAAGCTTGATCCTTTGATTCAACCTTGTGAAGATTTTGAAAGACTACCAAAAGAGAAATTGTTGGAAATAATAAGGGAAAGTGGGATCGTGGGTCTTGGCGGAGCAATGTTTCCAACACACGTAAAATTCTCCCCTCCGAAAAAAATAGATACTTTGATTGTAAATGGATGCGAATGCGAGCCCTATTTAAATAGTGATAACCGGATTATGATTGAGCATCCAGAAGAAATTTTTACAGGGATAAGGATAGTTCAGAAAATTTTGGGTGTCGAAAGGGTGTTTGTGGGAGTCGAGGACAATAAACCTGAAGCTATAGCAACCTTAAGTAGATTTTCAGATAAATCTCCATCAGTTGAGCTAGTTAGCGTAAAAACCAAATATCCTCAAGGTGCGGAAAGAGCATTAATCAAGAGAATTCTGGACAGAGAGGTTCCTGCGAGAGGGCTTCCTTTCGATGTTGGAGTGATGGTTTCAAATGTCGGTACAGTTTTTGCCATTTATCAAGCAGTGGTAAAAGGTGTTCCCTTGTTTCAAAGAGTTATAACGGTGTCCGGAGAAGACTTAACCAGATTTGGAAATTACTTGGTTAAGATAGGGACTCCATTTAAGGACATTATCGGATATTGTTTTAAACAAAATGTGGAAAAAATCTTAGATGAATACGACTTAAAAATGGGTGGCCCGATTATGGGAATTTCCCAGGCAAGTTTGGATTCGTCTGTTATAAAAGGGACTTCAGGGTTAACTATCTTGAGGAAGTATCCTGTGAAGGTTTCCGAGGAAAGGGATTGCATAAAATGTGGTCGTTGTGTGGAAGTCTGCCCTATGCAGCTTTATCCCCTTTATTATGCTTTTTACGGGCAAAGGAGGGACCTAGGGAAGGCGATTGAGTACAAAGTAGAGGAATGTGTCGAATGCGGCTGTTGTGAATATATATGTTCTTCCAAAATTGCCCTTTTAAGTTTTATCAGACAGGAGAAGGCGTATGCTCGCAGTTCAAATAAAGCCTGAGGAAGAGATACTCCCGTTAATTTCCGCAAAGAGACTTTTTATCTTTGAATGCCTGGGTTGTCGGGAGGTTTATTATCCAACGGAAAACGCAGGAAAGTTCATAAATAACTTAAAGGAACAAATCGTTGGCAGGGCGTCTCTTGATTATCTATGTAACAGGGAGTTTGTTAACGAATATTTAAAAGCGTATGCCAATGCAATAGAAAAAGCACAAGTAATCCTTGTTTTCTCCTGCGGGGTCGGCGCTCAAGTCGTTTCTTCGCTACTGGAAGATAGAATTGTCTATACAGGTTGCGATACTCTTTATCTAAATGGTTTCCAGGGACTTACTGCCCGGGAGTTCAACTGTAATCAATGCGGGGAATGTTATATGAACTATACCGGAGGGCTGTGTCCCATTGCTCTATGTGCCAAGCACTTGCTTAATGGTCCCTGTGGCGGTTCACAGGATGGCAAATGTGAAGTTGATCCAGATGTACCTTGCGTCTGGCAACAGATTGTCGATCGCCTCGGCAAATTGGGGCGACTTGATATATTGGAAAGGCTTGGGACACCAAAGAATTGGAATGTGAGCCCTACTTCATAACCACCAGTACACAGGCTTTCCTAAATGGGAGTGTCAGCGAAAGAATCGGAGGTGCCATGAAGACGAAAAGTAATTTGGAACGGGTGTTAGAATCCAAAATATTCGCAGTCACAGGTGAATTGGGACCACCACAAAGCGCTGACCCTGAGGTAATTAGAAAAAAGGCCAGGATACTCAAAGGGCATGTGGACGCTTTTAATGTCACCGATGGTCAGACTGCGGTAGTGCGCATGGCATCTTGGGCAGCTTGCCTTATAGCCAGAGAGGAGGGTTTAGACCCTATTGTCCAGATGACCTGTCGCGACCGCAATCGCATT
>CAZTSA010000110.1:0-4504 GCA_964616885.1 uncultured Clostridia bacterium | reverse complement strand
TTAACAAAAACTTAACAAAAACTTAACAAAAAGTTAACACGCCGTTTTTAGCTAGCTTTTCTGCCCCTTTTATAGGTGGATTATATCGTTATGTTCTTCCAGGGAGAGGAAAAGGAGGAGATAATCCCTTAAGTGTCTGGTAAGGAGGAAATTCTGCTTAATGTGCGCCTTTCCATTTTTGCCCAGCCTTTTTGCGTACCCAGGACTGTGGAGGAGTTGCCTGATCCAATAAGCAGTTCCCTGCACTGTATGGGAAAGTAATCCGGAATATTTATGAGTAATCTGTAAAGGTATTCCCCCCACTGCGGAAGCCACGACTGGCTTAGCCTTCCACAACGCCTCAGCAACCGTAAGCCCAAAACCTTCACGCAGGGATTTCTGGAGGACAACCGCGGATGCTCTTTGTAAGGCATTGATTTCCAGGTCGCTCGCCGGGGGTAGAAGTAAAACATGGATATCCGGGTCATTGCTCGCTTTCTCAACCACTTCCTGAAAGACTTTCCCTCCCTCAGGGTCATCAATTGCTCCTCCCCCCGCCAACACGAGCTGGCAGTCTACATACTTTTTGACCAGCCAAAATGTCTCGATTACTCCAAAGGGGTCCTTGAGGTAATCGAAACGAGAAATCTGAGTAATGATTGGTTTATCTCTGTTTATCTTTAGTTTCTCCAGGACGCTATTAATTACTTCCTCAGGCAACTCTTTATTCTTATCGCTTAAGGGGTCAATGGAAGGGGAAACCAAAAACTGCCTTATAGGCAATTGGCGAGCGAAAGCGGGCGCTGAGAAAACGCTGGCGTCGTACTGCTCTACAAAAGATTTAATGAAATTCCATATCTCGGGCTCTGGATTGGTGAAATCAATATGGCACCTCCATACCCACCTGTTTTTTAAGGATTTCTTCTTTTCCACCAGGGCTACCGGTTGCGGGTCGTGAATGAAAACAATATCGCCATAAAAGTTTATCTGTTCAATGTTTGCACTGGTGGTTTCAAGAAAGATTTCGTAATCCTCCTTAGTAATTTCCACTTTCCTGCCATGCAAAGCGTTGTGGAACTTCTTAGTTACCTGAAAATACTTTTCTCCTCCCTTTATCAGATCCCAGCGAGCATCTACCCCCAAATCTTGTTGTAAGGGAACCATCCGGCCGAGAATCTCAGCTACCCCTCCACCCACTGAGGTGGAGTTGATATTCTGAACGACTTTCCCCTTCAGTTTCTCTGCCAGCATCTTTAATTCGTTGATTACTTCAGCTCCTACAATCGGCTCATAATCACTTATTCTCGACATTCGCATAACTCTCCGGGATATGATTCTCAATTAGCCTGCAAAGTTCGGCGCGCAGGCCCTCCATAGTGAAAGTATAGGGGTCCAATTTTGCAATCCCCTCTGCAAGCTCTTTCTCTCCCAGCATATCTTCAATCCAGCGAGAAAAATCGTTTTCTCCCTTCTCTAACCTCAGCCTGGCCTCAAACATGTGAAAATAGATTGAATGGATGGTAATTTTCCGGAGAACTTCGAGGAACTCTAAAAGGTCACTAGCAAAATAGGGAGTCGGTAGAATAAATGTAATGGTCTTAAAGAAATGGAATTCTGCACCAAGAGGTGCCGTGCGCAAAGTCTCCGGGTTTCTGGCGAGATGCTCTTCTATGGTCTGGATAATCCTTTCTCTAATAGAGCGAATAGTAGAAAATTCACAGAGGTTAATGCTGGCAATCTCTTCCCCTAACCCTCCCTCCCGAAGAATGTAGGTGATCCAGTAGGCAAAGTCGTTCGGTGGTTCGGGTGAGAGATAAAGGTGCTGTTGAAGAAAGTGGTGAGTATGGTGGTATATAACAGAGCCCGGCACTTCCTTTAATATCTCCACCAGCTCGCGCAAGTTGGTGGCTTTCTTGCCGGTAAACTCGATTAAATTCAGCCTGGTAAAGAAATGGAATGGCTCTTTAGCTTTGGTCAGAACGGGCATTTTCTTATTCACCTGGCTTACGACCTCCTATCTCCAAAACAGAGAGCCTA
Organism: uncultured Clostridia bacterium; assembly: GCA_964616885.1. Lineage (GTDB taxonomy): Bacteria > UBA6262 > WVXT01 > WVXT01 > WVXT01 > CAZTSA01. The sequence continues at coordinate 2,488 of CAZTSA010000110.1, read as the reverse complement.
TTTAGGAAAACCCCCACTTCCTCGACATTCTTGAGAAAGAATTTTGCCTTCGATTTCCTGGGTTTTCCAACAAAAACAGTAATCCCTTTTCCATCCAGCGTGGAGAACGCATCTTCGTCTGTTCTATCATCTCCCAAATATATGGAAAGTGGGTTATTTCGCCTAAAAGAATCGAGGAGCAGGGAAGCCGCTTTGCCTTTGTCCCAGGCAATAGGAGGTCTTGCCTCAAGAATTTTCTTTCCACGGGTAACTCTTATTTTCCCCTCTTCGAGGAACGGCTTGAAAATTTTTCCCACTGCCCCTTTCAATTCCGGCAAGTCAGGGCTCTTTACCAATCTATAATGGATAGCTATACCTACTTTCTTATCTTCCAGGATTGCTCCTTCTATGGCTTTGAGTCTTGCCTTCAGAATTCTCTTCAATTTCTTCATTGTCTGAATCGATTTTGAGGCTTGGGGATAGATAAATGTCTTCTTTCCCTTCTCTATCTCTAATCCATGATTCCCGACATAGATGATGCCTCTTATCTTAATCCTTTCTTTCAAATCAGAAAGAGACCTTCCACTTATGATGGCAACCCTGAATTCTCTCTTTTTGGCCAGAAATTTCAGAATTTCTTCCATCTCTGTAGAGAGTTCAGCTTCCTCCGGACGATTGACAATTGGGGTCAGTGTCCCGTCGAAGTCCAGGAGAAGTAGAACCTGTTTAGCCGACCCTAATCTTTTCTCAATGTTTTGCCAGGCATGGAAAACGTGTTGCACAATACTTCACCTACTTTAAGACTTATGCTACAATTCACTCAACTGAAGGATAAATTTTCCTGCCCATTTGTAAATATTATTTTCCAGGACAACCTTCTGCATATTTCTAACTCTCTTTTTTCTCTCCCTCTCAGAGATTTTAACTGCTGACAAAATCGCATCAGCAAACCCTTCGGTATCGAAAGGATTTACCAGGACAGCGTCTTTTAGTTCTCTTGCCGCACCGGTAAACTGGCTCAGAATGAGCATTCCCTTAAGGTCTACATTAGCCATAATGTACTCTTTTGCAACCAGGTTCATTCCATCATGGAGAGAGCCAACCAGGAAGAGATCGCAAGCGCGATAGTAGGCAAGGTGCGTGTTGTAATCGAGCCGGCGATTGACCAGGACAATTGGATACCAGTAGCCAGAGCGGTATTTCCAGTTCACCTCTTCAGCCAGGGATTGGATATCATCTATTAATTGCTTGTAAGTCTTAATGTGTAATCGGCTCAGTGCCCCCAACTGGAGAAAGACGAACCGCTCCTGGTATTGGGGATACTTCTCCAGGAATCTATCCACTGCCTTAATTTTTTCCAGAATTCCTTTAGTGTAGTCAATTCTGTCTATACTCAAGGAAAGGATTTCATAGGGAGGGTCTATCTCTTCTGGAATGATTTTCATTTTCTCTTCAACTGCCTTAGCTCGGGCCATCTTGGAGATAGCCTCAGCGTCCACGCTGATGGGAAATGGCCTTACCAGAGTTTTGTGGTTACGGTAAGTAACAGAAGACTCTTCACGGTTGACTCTGGCTTCCAGTTCCTGGCTTACGGTGTCCAGAAAGTTATGGCAATGGTAGCGGATGTGAAATCCCAGAAGGTCGCTGGCTAAAAGTCCCTCCAGCAATCTTTTCTTCTGGGGGCATATCCTGAAGACTTCGGGGTTTGGCCAGGGAATATGCCAGAATAGAGCGACAATCGAATTCGGATTTTTCTTCTTAATAATTTCGGCGCATAAACTCAAATGGTAATCGTGCAGCCAGACAAATAATTTCTTATCTCTTTTCCCTTCCAGAACCGCTTCAGCAAATCTCGCATTCATTTTCTGGTAGTAGTTCCAGTGAGATGCATCAAAGACCGGCTGGCGATAAGCGATGTGGGATAGCGGCCAGAGGACCTGATTCGCGTACCCGTAATAGAAACCGTTCTCCTCTTCTTTAGTCATCCATATACGCTTTAAGGTGTATTTCGGGTCTTCGGGAGGAACCATAATCCTGTTATATTTATCCACAACATCCTTATCAGCATCTCCATTTCCGTAGGCAACCCAAACGCCTTTACAAGCCTGCATTATCGAGTCCAGGGCAGTAGTGAGCCCTCCAATCGACTTAACGCATCTGATTCTCTTTCCCGAATATTCATGAACATACGGCTCTCGGTTGGAGACAACAATAAAGTCATAACCACCAAGTTTGCTTTTAATCGTCTCTTCTAAACCCTCCTGGTTCCACACTTTTGTCCTCCCCTTCTATTTCTATAATCAGCCCCAGTCGTAGCAATATTTTAAAAATATTATACTCTTATTATCCTTATGCTGTCAACTTTTAACCCTCCGGGGGTGTAGATTGCCCTATGAATGGAGAGTAGAGGAAGCAAAGCTTCGAAGGCTGTGTTGTAACATTGGTTTGGGTAGCCGCAGGCTTTAGCCTGCGTAATTTCTCCGTCGAGAACGCAACCTGAAGGTTGCGG
>CAZTSA010000109.1:0-4548 GCA_964616885.1 uncultured Clostridia bacterium | reverse complement strand
ATTTCAAGGTTAGAGTGATCGATGCCGCGCAGGGGACAGCTGCTAAAGTGCGAGTCTTGATCGAATCGAGAGACGAGAAGGATGAGTGGGGGACAGTCGGAGTATCGGAAAATATTATTGAAGCGAGCTGGCAGGCACTGGTTGATAGCATAGAGTATAAGTTATTGAAGGAAGAGTAATGGCGGCCCGCAACGGGAAAAACTGGGAAGGAAGAGCCCATGTTTAGCGAAAAGTTACGTTGGCAAAATTGGCCAGTAACTCTGCGGGGTGTTTAGGTCTTAAGGGAGGTGAATATGCGAAGCGATAAGGTAAAAAAAGGGGTGGAAAGGACTCCCAATCGTGCATTACTCTACGCATTAGGTTTATCCGCGGAAGAGCTTAACAAGCCGTTTATAGGTATTGCCACTAGTTTCACTGATTTAGTTCCCGGCCATATGGGAATGCGCCTTTTGGAGAGAGTCATTGAAAATGGTGTCCATGCAGGGGGTGGAGTCCCATTCCTATTTGGCGTTCCTGCGATTTGTGACGGAATTGCAATGGGACACATAGGGATGCACTATTCCTTACCTTCGCGAGAATTGATTGCTGATGTAGTTGAAAGCGTGGCCCAGGCCCATCAGCTGGATGGTTTAGTCCTTTTGACAAACTGTGACAAGATTACTCCAGGAATGTTAATGGCCGCGGCCAGGCTCGATATACCCTGTATTGTTGTCACGGCCGGACCCATGGTATGTGGAATGTATAAGGGAAAACGGCTTTCATTGGTGCGTGACACATTTGAAGCTGTGGGCAGATACCAGGCCGGTAAGATAAAGGAAGAAGAACTAGAAAATCTGGCGCTCTCTGCTTGCCCTGGTGAAGGGGCTTGCCAGGGGCTGTACACTGCTAACACAATGGCGTGTTTAACCGAAGCGATGGGTATGTCGCTTGTCGGCTGCGCGACCTCGCTGGCGGGTTCGTCCAAAAAGAGGCGGATTGCCTACCTTTCTGGACAGAGAGTAGTGGGCCTTGTAAAGCAGAACATATCTTCTCGAAAGATTATGACTCTTGCTTCTTTTCGTAATGCTATTACAGTTGATATGGCTCTCGGTGGTTCAACCAATACTGTGCTACATCTTCCTGCAATCGCCAGGGAAGCAAAGGTGAATTTACCCCTTGAGCTATTTGATCAGATTAGTAGAGTTACGCCCCAGGTAGCTAGTATCGAGCCAGGTGGCGAATATTTTATGGAAGACTTAGAATATGCTGGAGGAGTAGAGGGGATATTGTCTGTTTTGAAAAATAGATTGAAAGATAATCCCACTGTCTCCGGAGTGGCCGTAAAAGAGATTGCCTCTCGAGGCAAGGTTTGTGATAACAAAATAATCCGTTCACAAAGAAATCCTTACCAGAAAGAGGGAGGGATTGCTATCCTCTTTGGTAACTTAGCTCCAGAGGGTTGCGTTGTAAAACGGTCCGCAGTCCAATCCAGAATGATGAAATTTTCTGGCAAAGCGAGAGTCTTCAATTCTGAAGAACTGGCGATGAAGGCAATTTTAAGTAAGAAGATTAAGAAAGGGGAAATCATCGTGATTCGTTACGAGGGTCCGAGAGGTGGACCAGGAATGAGAGAGATGCTCTCGCCTACCGCAGCCCTTGTAGGTATGGGAATGGATAGGGATGTGGCCCTATTGACAGATGGTCGATTTTCTGGTGGCACGCGTGGACCCTGTATTGGACACATTTCTCCTGAAGCGGCAGTCGGTGGACCAATTTCTGTCCTCGAGGATGGTGATATTATTCAGATCGATATCCCCAAGAGAAGATTGGACGTCCGTCTGGAAGATAGAGAAATAAAATTGCGTAAGGTGAAATGGGAAGAAAAAGTTGGAGAGTGGAAACCCCCGCTACCCAAGATAAGAGAGGGCTGGCTGAGTCGTTATGTTCGCATAGTGCAGTCGGCAAATACAGGAGCCATCCTTAAATAAAATTATGAGTTATGAATTATAAATTATCAATTCAGAAGTTTCGTAATTGCTGGGTGGAGTCCTCCCGAAAGGGAGGAATAACCTTGCTTTCGCAAGGATTCCAGTATTGAGTACAGGCTGATTCAATAGATAGTGAAACCTTTAAGGAAGGGGTGACAGCGAACGGAGTGAGCGCAATCAGGGGAAACCTGTTGAGGTTTCCCATATTGAGCACAGGCTGATTCACATAAGGAGGGATCGGGTGAAGCTTAGTGGTGCACGAATTTTTGTAGAGAGTTTAATCAAAGAAAAGGTGGAAATAATATTCGGGATCCCGGGAGGAGCCTTACTTCCAACTTTTGATGTTCTGTATGAGGCACCGGTTAAATTTATGCTTGTCCGTCACGAACAAGGAGCAGCCCATATGGCTGACGGATATGCCCGGGCGACAGGCAAAGTAGGTGTCTGCATAGCCACTTCCGGCCCAGGTGCGACCAATCTGACTACAGGTTTAGCCACAGCGAATATGGATTCGGTTCCTGTTGTTGCATTTACAGGCCAGGTGGCTACGCATTTGGTGGGCAATGATGCATTTCAAGAGGCGGATACCACTGGAGTAACTCGCTCAATAACAAAGCATAACTACCTTGTAAAAGACGTTAGTGAACTTGCTTATACTATTAAGGAAGCATTCCATATTGCCCGGACGGGACGGCCTGGGCCAGTGGTCATCGATCTCCCGGTAGATGTCCAAAGAGCCACCTGTGAATTCGTCTATCCCAAAGAAGTAGTTATTCGTAGTTTTAAACCTAAATATGAGGGGCACCCGCAGCAGATAAAAAAAGCAGCGGTCTTGATAAAGGAATCGGAGCGACCGGTTATCTATGCCGGTGGCGGCATTATTATTTCAGGAGCTTCTGAAGAATTGAGGGAAATGGCCAAAATCACCCAGATTCCTGTAACTCTCACTTTGATGGGAATGGGTGCATTTCCAGCAGATTCTGAACTCTTCCTGGGCATGTTGGGAATGCACGGGACTTTTTTTGCCAATCAGGCGATACAGAATTCAGACTTAATTATTGCTATTGGAGCGAGATTTGACGACAGGATTACAGGGCGACTCGATGCTTTTGCTCCCAACGCAAAGATTATTCACATAGACATCGATCCCACGTCTATAAGCAAAAATGTGAAGGTGGATGTTCCCATCGTGGGCGACGCAAAGAACGTGTTAAAAGAGATAAACAAGCTCCTTAGCAAATCGCGGCCCAAAAATATAGAGAAAAGGAACAAATGGCAAAAACAGATTTCTCAATGGAAAAAGGAGAATCCGTTGACCTATAAGAAGGACGATAAACTCCGTCCCCAGTTCGTAGTGGAGAAAATTTATGAAGTGACAAAGGGCGAGGCGATAATTGCCACAGAAGTTGGGCAAAACCAGATGTGGGCCCAGCAGTTCTATAAATACAAGTACCCGCGCCAGTTTATTACCAGCGGAGGGCTGGGCACAATGGGATTCGGCTTTCCAGCAGCCATTGGTGCCAAGTTAGGTAAGCCTGATAAAATTGTCTTTGATATAGCTGGAGACGGCAGTTTTCAAATGAATATCCAGGAAATGGCAACGGCTGTCAATAATAAGGTGGGAGTTAAAGTTGCAATTTTGAACAACGGATATCTGGGTATGGTCAGGCAGTGGCAGCAACTATTCTACAACAAAAGATATTCGGGTACGGACTTGAGGTCTAATCCAGATTTTGTAAAAATTGCCGAGGCGTATGGTGCTTTTGGCATAAGGGTAAGTGAAAAGGATGAAGTAGAAAATGCAATAAGAAAGGCAATTTCCGTAGAGGGGCCCGTGATTTTAGATTTTTTGGTAGAAAGAGAGGAGAATGTCTTTCCTATGGTGCCTGTAGGCGCGAGATTGGATGAAGTAATTCGTGGGTTAGCATAGACTTCACAAGATTAAGGATAGGAGCTATTGGGAAACGAACATTCGGCGTAAATGGAAAAGAATTCCCTCTCCCTAAAGGGGAGAGCGATTAGGGTGAGGGGGTAATTGAGGAGGAGTAAGTAATGAGACATACGATTTCCGTATTAGTGGAGAACAAGCCCGGAGTCCTGGCACGAATATCGAGTCTTTTTAGCGCCCGTGGATTCAATATTGATAGTTTGGCGGTAGGCGAAACCGAACAACATGATACCTCTCGGATGACAATAGTAGTTAAGGGAGACGAGAGGATTCTGGAACAAGTTATGAAGCAACTGAATAAGCTTATAGATGTAATAAAAGTTACCGATTTTTTGAACCAACCGCATTTAGAGAGGGACTTGGTTCTCATCAAGGTAAACGCTGGAAAAGGCAAGCGCTCAGAAGTTCTGGAAATTGTTGATATCTTCAGAGCAAGAATAGTAGACGTTGCTCCTAACTCTGTGATTGTAGAAATGACAGGTGATGAAGAGAAAATACTCGCCCTGGTCAATATGCTTAAGCCCTTTGGGATAAAGGAGATGGTCAGGACGGGGATTGTGGCGATGGGAAGAGGGTAGGATGAAGGGATAGTTTTCGGAGTCGCTCGGTTCGTAAAACCTCGCTCAAAATCCG
>CAZTSA010000108.1:0-4620 GCA_964616885.1 uncultured Clostridia bacterium | reverse complement strand
AGCTTGAATAAAGTTTGATTTCATCTTATATCACCCTCTACTAATACGCCTTTTCTGTGGAGAGAATGACTATCTCCACTCTTCTATTTTTCTCCCTTCCTTCCCGTGTGGCGTTAGTAGCCAACGGTCTATACTCACCATAACCTGCTGCTGATAATCGCTTAGCCGAAATCCCTTCCTTCTCCTCCAGATAGCGCAGGATAGTGGTTGCTCTGGCTGTCGATAACTCCCAGTTAGAAGAAAACCGGGAAGAGGAGATTGGTGCATCATCAGTATGTCCCTCAATTAAGATTTCTTTATCCGCATACTTCTTCAGTATCCTGGCGATCTTATTCAAAATTGGCTTATCTTCCGGTCTCACTATGACTCCTTCTGACCCCAGCGGCGCCACACCCACCAGGGCAATCACCAAACCTCTCTTCTCTTCGTTAATTAGAACCTTGCCAGTTGCTATCTGCTCTTTCAGTTCTTCTGTGAATTCTGTCTTTAACCTGGTGAGCTCCTGCGTTTCCTTTTCCCTCGCTTCAATCAATTGGCGAAGCCGGGAGTGCGCCTGCTCAAGTTCGCCTCCTAATGCCTCCTCGCGTTTCCTGGCTGCCGCAAGACTCTCCTCAGTCTTTATCTTCTCCTCCTCCAGGCGCCTTAGCCGTTCGTCAAATAAGGCCTGAGACCTTTTCTTTTCTTCCTCCAGGCGTTTTATCTCCTGGTAGCAAGAGTCCCGGGACCCAATTAGCTGGCTTAACTGAATATTTAACTCCTGGAGTTTGCCCCGCAATTCCTCAATCTCTCTCGCCTGCGAGGCCAGTTTCACCTCGGACTCGTCGGGAGAAACTGGTTTCTCTTCTCCTTCAGATTCCTCCTCTTCCACCCGGCCTTCCCGCCTGCCCAGTGATTGTAGATACGCACACCCACCCAGAGTGACAGAAACTATCAGGGCACATAGAACTAAATACCTGATCGTCTTCATAATTGACACCGACCTTCAATGGAGAATTGTTACCTAACGATTCTAATGAAATTTTACTTATTTGAAAAATATTTTTCAAGTATAAAAATAATTCTCAAACCATTTCCAAAATCCCCGCCCAAAAACTGATACAAAAAAATGGTATTTTTCCGCGCTCTCCTTTAATAGATTGACACGTTCAGCAAAGGATGTTAGAATTGTCACGCTGGCTGTGAACGTGTATTTTGTTGAAAAGGTAAGAAATGAAAAAACTGCTCATGCTCTTATCAATACTTTTCCTCTCATCATTTTACAGCGACCATTCCCTTGCCCAGGAAGTTTCGTTTAACGGACAGGCTTCACTCTGGACTGCAATTACTGAGAAGTGGAAGGCGGGCGTAACCTATATACCTCAACTGAGGATAGCACATCCTCTGGCTGAAGCCCAGAATCTGGACGCCGAGATTTCGCTCAATTCCTATACCTGGGCGTGGCTGGATGCGCCGGAAGACTTTGAAGATAACGCTCGCTTGAAACTATACCGGGCGTGGCTTCGCTATGCAATTCCACAGCTTGAGCTCCGTCTTGGCCTGCAAAGGATAAATTTTGGGCCGGCAAAGATTCTCAGGACTCTAATGTGGTTCGACCGGCTCGACATCCGCGACCCGTTAGAGTTGACTGACGGGGTATACTCCGGCCTCATACGTTACTATTTTTTGAATAACGCAAACATATGGGTCTGGGGCCTGTATGGAAACGATGGCCTGAAAGGATTAGAAATTTATGAAACTGATGGTGATAAGCTGGAACTGGGAGGACGGTTTCAGTATCCCGTTCCCCGGGGAGAAATAGCTTTTAGCGTTGACCGGAGGTTCGTTGAGCAGGAGGACTGGCTCAAGAAGACAGCTGTCCGCATGCAGGATGGCGTGGAAAATCGCTTTGCTCTGGACGGAAATTGGGATATAGGCATTGGCCTGTGGTTTGAGACATCGACGGGAGAAATGAGAATAGCCAGGAATCAGAAACTGTGGCAAAATATGTTAACCCTGGGTAGCGATTACACTTTCGCCGGCGGGATACATGTCCTGTTTGAACATTTCTTGCAATCAACTAAATCGGATATTCATCAACTTGAAGGAAGAGATAGTATCTCTGCTCTATCAATAGATTACAGGCTTGGGGTTATGGATAGCTTAAACGGGATAGGCTATTATGACTGGAACCAGAAAAGAGTCTACTACTATTTCGGCTGGCTACGCACTTACGATAACTGGCAGTTGAATTTGTGCGCCTTTTCCAGCTGGGAGGAGACAGCAGCTTTCGCTGGACAGGGCGGCCGATTTATGGTTATATATAACCACTAACTGGACCGAGTAAAAGGAGGAAATAGTATGCCATTAATAAAAGTAGAAAATGTGATAAAGCGTTACCCGATCGGAGAGAAGGAGTTTACTGCGCTCCGCGATATCAGTCTTGAGTTTGAAAAAGCCGAATTCTCTGGCATTATCGGGCCCAGCGGTTCGGGAAAGACGACACTACTCAACATTATCGGCTCACTTGATACTCCAAGTGAAGGAAGCGCGACAGTACTGGGAAAGAAAGTGGAAAAGTTGTCCCCTCGGGAATCTGCTCTCTTGCGCAGAAACCATATGGGGTTTATCTTTCAGACCTATAATCTCTTGCCTGTGTACACTGCCTATGAAAATGTTGAGTTCCCACTCCTCATTATGAATATGCCGGAAAAAGAGAGGAAGAAGAAAGTAATGGACGCTCTGGAATGGCTCGGCCTCTCAGATAGGGTTAACTCAAGGCCGGGGCAGCTTTCCGGAGGAGAGGCGCAGCGCGTGGCTATCGCCCGGGCAATCGTCAAGCAGCCTGAACTGGTACTTGCCGACGAGCCCACCGCCAATCTGGACGCAGAAAATTCATACAACATATTAGAAAGGATGGTCAGACTAAATAAGGAACTAAAAACTACTTTCATTTTCGCCACGCACGATGAAAAAGTAATCCGTTACTTGAGGCGAAAAATTCATCTGGTTGACGGCGCGGTCACAAAAGATGAAGTCGTAAGTTAAGACGGAGAAAAGAGATGTCTACATTTACACTTGCCTATCGCAATATCAAGGGAGCAGGACTGAGAACCTGGCTCAATGTTGCTGTCCTTTCCCTTACTTATGTGCTCATTATCTACCATCAGGGTATCTTTATCGGAATGCTCAAACAGGGTTCGCGGGCAATGATTGAAGAAGAAATCGCCGGCGGCCAGTACTGGCATAAGAATTATGACCCGTACGACCCTCTCTCTTACGACGATAGCCACGGCCCACCACCAGAAGAACTGCAAATTATAATCAAGGATAAGAAGGCAACTCCTGTCTTAATCCGGCAAGCGGCAATCTATCCTGAAGGAAGGGTTCAAACAGTCATTCTCAAAGGAATTGACCCGGGGCAATCTGTACTAAATATACCCACTAATAAATTAAGCGCTGATGAAGACACATTGCCAATCCTGATTGGAAAGAGAATGGCAAGAACTGCTTCTCTTAATCTCAGTGACTACCTCACCATACGCTGGAGAGATGTCAAGGGAACATTCGACGCTATTGAAGGAAAAATAGTGGAAATTATGGACACAAGAGTGCCGGGCATAGATAAAGCCAACTTGTGGATTCCTATAAAGGAACTGGAAAAGATGGTCGGCCTGGAAAATCAAGCAACCATCGTTATTGTGGGAAAAGATGTTTCTGGACAAAAAGATTCACCTGACTGGAAATTCAAGGCCCAGAAATTCCTCCTGAGCGATATCAATCAGGTGGTGAGGTCAAAGAGAATCACTTCAGGCCTACTCTATCTAATACTCTTGTTCGTCGTAATGATTGCCATTTTTGATACGCAGGTTCTTTCCATTTTCAAGCGCAGAAAAGAGATAGGCACTCTGATTGCTCTGGGAATGACCCGGCTTCAGGTAATCATCCTATTTACGCTTGAAGGAGCAATGCACGGAATTATTGCCCTCGGCATAGCCGCCATATACGGAGTGCCACTCATCCTTTCTTTTGCCAGGGGCGGGATGAAGATTCCTCAAGTAACGGAAAATTATGGCTTTGCCCTGCAGGATAGACTCTTCCCTTCCTATTCTCTGGCGCTTGTTCTGGGCACAATATTTCTGGTTATGGTAACTGTTACCGTCGTAAGTTTCTTGCCCACGCGAAGAATTTCTAAACTGAAACCAACAGACGCTCTGAAGGGGAAATTCGCATGATTAAGTTTCTATTGAAAGGTTTAATGAGAGACCGCTCGCGCAGTCTCTTCCCCGTATTGATAGCGGCGGCAGGTGCCTTCTTAACAGTATTCCTTTATAGCTGGATACTGGGCGCTATGGGAGATCTAATTCAATCAACCGCGCAATTTGATACTGGCCATGTAAAAATTATGACACGGGCGTATAAGGAGCTTGCCGACCAGATGCCCAACGACCTGGCTATTCTGGGAGTTGACAATCTCCTGGAAAAAATGCGGAATGGCGAAAGAGAGATGGTATGGGCGCCCCGCATTCGTTTCGGTGGCTTGCTCGACATCCCGGATGAAGAGGGCGAAACCCGCGCCCAGGGGCCGGCAACGGGAGTGGCTGTAGATTTATTCAGTCCCCGCTCTCCAGAAATAGAAATACT
>CAZTSA010000107.1:0-4627 GCA_964616885.1 uncultured Clostridia bacterium | reverse complement strand
TTAACTATCTTCTTATTCTTACTTTTGCCGCAAAGATAGTTTGCGAAGAGCATTGGGAATTTTAGCCAAAAAAAGCGAGGACGACTTCTCCTCTTACTAGCAAAAATCTGTTCGAGTCCCGCTGGGCGGGACGAGTTTATTTTTGTGCTTTACAGAGTCCGAAGTTTTTTGGCGTCGAGAAATTCCTTACGCGACGAACAAACTATCTTTCAACCCCCCCTTCTTTCCACACCGGGAGGCGAATAGTAAAAGTCGCCCCCTTCCCCGGCTCACTCTCTACATCAATACTCCCATCGTGCTTCTTAATTATATTGTAAACCACAGACAATCCCACACCAGTCCCTTGTAATTTAGTAGTGAAAAGAAAATCGAAAATTTTTCGGAGATTCTCCGGAGGGATTCCGCAGCCAGTGTCCGATAGTTCTATTTCAACCATTTCAGGATTATTACCCAGTGTCCGTGCTAAAACGCTGATAGTTCCTGATGTCTTTCCCTCCATTGCTTCCAGGGCATTATTGAAAAGGTTCAGGAAGACCTCCTGTAGTTCTCCAGCAATTCCTCTTATTCCGGGCAACTCTTTCGGAATATCCTTTACCACATTTATCTGCCTCTGGCGAATGGGATGTTCCACCAATCCCAGGGTAGTTTCAATCAAATCCTCCAATGCCACAGATGTAAAATCTCCCATTGGCGCTCTCACATACCCCATAATCCTCTCAATAATGCGAGATATTCGGAAAGATTCGTCCTTTATCCTTTTCAATTTATCTTCAGTATAATTGATAACTGTTTCTCTTTCCTCTAAGGACCGGGCCTTGGCCAGGTCTTCTTTCAAAGCTCTTAAACTCAGTTCAATGCCAGAAATAATAATTGCTACAGGATTATTTATCTCATGAGCAAAACTTGCTGCTAATTGCCCCATTGAAGAGAGTCTATCCGCCTGAGCCACCGAGGTATAGGCCTGCTGAAGGTCCTCGCTGAGCTGGGCACTCCTTATAGCTAAACCAGCATACCGGGCAAGTCTGAAGAATAGCGCCAGTTCCTGCGCCCTGAATAAGCCCCTCTCCTTCTCTCCCAAAATCAGAAAGCCTAAAAGCCCATCCTGATAAAAACTGGGAACGCAAAGAACCGCTCTTAACTCCGCCATTAATTTCTTCAGTTCAATTAAACTAAGATTGATGTAATCGCCCAGACGAAGCAGTCTCTCCTCCTTAAGCCAGAAATCAATATCCTCCCTCTGCAAGACATCCAGCTCTCTCCTCCTGACAAATCTCTTTTCAATTATAAGGGGAACTATCTTCTTAAACCAAACATAAATGGGATTCTTCTTCTCAGCGAGCTTCCCCTCCAGAAAAATCCTTCTGGTTCCCGAAGTAGACTTCAATACATATTCTCCTCTATCTTTATCCAAGAGAAAGATAGTAGCGTGGGTTATGCTGACGCCCAGAACAGAATGGTAGAACTGAGTAAGATACCTCGGGATTATCTTCACTAATCTCTCCACACTATCTATCTCAATCATCCCTTGCGCAGTCCACTCCAGATGCTCCTCTGCTTTCAATTCTCTTTCCCTTTGTTTCGCCTCAACCCTGCGGATAAGGAAAAGCGCCACAAAAGGTCCCACCAGAGCCAGCGCCGCAAAAAGCCCCAACGGCGGAACCCACCAGAACCTGCCCATAATTTCAACCAGCCAGGGCTTCGCCACCGAAGCCACCAAAGCCGGAACCCCAATAATAAAAGCATAAGTCCCAGCCAGCACCCCACCCCTCGTCACCACCACCACAATATCCATAAGCCGATAAGCGACGATAGCATAAACAACTACAATCGTATAGATAGAAATCGCGTAAGTTCCGTAAGGATAAATTGGAAAAATCTCTAACCCCACAAGTATCATAAAATTCTTTAATCCCCCAAGATAGCCAAATATCGAAGACCACAATAAATATCTTATCTGATTTCGTTTAATTCCACTTGTAATTAAAGATGCTCTAAATAATTGATAGAGTCCATACAATACACAGATAAGGAAAAAAAGGAAAAAAAGCAAGTAAATACCACCCGGAGTGGGATAGCTATAAGTGGACCTGTTAGTAGTTCCATTTGTAAATAATCGAGTGAAGAAATTGAAAATCAAAAATATGACCGCGGCCGAATATGCAAGAATCAGGATTTTTCTATTCTTTTCTGCTAAAAATTCCGACACGAAATGGATAAAAAGAACAGGAATTAGGATCGCACCAAGATGAAGAATCCTGCCCCAAATTAAGGTAGGGTCTTGAAAATTGGGATTAAATTTTGTTACGCAGAAGCCCCACAAAGAAATACTAAAACAGTATAAAGCAAAAGTCTGGTATAATCTTTTTTTCCACCGCCCTCTAAGCAGCACAAAAATTCCCAGCAAAAAAGTTGTGATCGACGTTAGTAAGGCGGAAAAAGTAAAATGGTTAAAGTAATTCATAACTTTGTAATCCTCAAAAACAGATATTGCCCACATTTGGCAGGTTGCTCAAAACTTATTTCTTGGACATTTCTTATCCCTTTCACCCAATCCAACATTTCCTCCCTGGTCCTATGGAACATATTCCATTCGCCAAGCATTTCATAATACGCTCTATGGCTACTGTTCATTAAACTCACGTTGCAAATAATCAATACGCCTTTACTATTCAACAATTGAAATAACTCCCTGACTAATCGCCCGGCTATTTTGTCTTTCAAGTAATCGATTACACCCGAGCAATAAATCAAATCTTGATCTTTAATTTTCTCTTTTGTTCCTGTATTTTTCATAATGTCCACTATATTCTGATGAAGGTATTCTATAGAAAGAAATCGTCTCCTTTCCCAATCTATTTTCTCTAGTTCCTGCTTGACATAATCCAGAGCACCTTTCTCCAAATCTACACATTTGAATAGTAGAGGTTTAGTAATCTTTCCATTACTTACTAATTCTATTAATTCCCTGAGAGGGCCGCAACCAACGCTCATAATCTTTGCGGTATCTTTTGCTTCCATTGTTTCTAATATTTCTCTTTTGAAGAATTCTTTACGTTCAATATTGGAACAGGCAACAGGAATATTGCAAGTGTAATTATTGATAAGCTTCTCATAGGAGGAATTCCCCAGGTACTTATTCTTGTGATAGTCGTAAATATAATTCATAACCATATAATCGCCCGCATATCCGAGGGGCTTTCGATAGATATGTCTATTAATTTCCACCAATTCTTCAACTAAAGGATGAAGCATCTGCTGAAAGTAGCTTCGATGCACATTATAGCCTTTTTCTTCACATTTACCTGCAATTTCCCAAATTTTACTAAAATAATTATCAAATTTTTTATATATGTCCCTCTTATTCCCTTCAATAAAGTCAATTTGTTTTTGCACGAGCGGAGATACTCTATCAAATTCATCAAATCTATTCTTAACACCTTGCAAAAAGTGCCTCATGCTTTTTACTAAAGAGATCAATTCTTGATTCAAGGATCCATACTTGTGTAAAGCCTCTTTTAGAATAGAGGCAAAATCTTCCTTCAAGTCCAAAAAATAAACACCGTATAATACACGCCCTTTTTTATACTTGGTCCATAATATTTTGATTCGCGTTTCCACGTCGGGAAGCGTGGGAAACTTCATAGAAAGAATTGCAACGGAAGGATGCATTAATTCTTTTTCTAAATTTAGACACGCTCCCGTCTCACTCAAATTGACACACTCAGCTAATAGGGTTGCCATTTCCTCAAATGGCGGATCAATTCTTAATTTCGCAGGAAAAACAAGACCAAACCGAGGAGAAGTTCTTCTCTCTGAGGTAACCCTCCTTTCAACAAGACCAACCCAGCGAGAAATTCCTGTATTGGAGGAAACCCGTCTGTCAACGGCGATAATGCCTGGCGAGATTTTCTCTTCAGGTCCTGAATTCCCCATCGGAATTCCTTTCCTTTCTTCTTACGACCTCCCCTAAAGAAAATAGTCTATTTTTTTCGACGCCTATTTTTATACGCTACCTGTTGTTCCTTAAGCCACTTCTTAATCTCGCTTTCCTCAAACCTCCAGTGCCTACCAACCTTAGATGCAGGTATGCGTCCAGTTTGAGCTAAGTAGTAGACCGTAGGTTTAGGAATTTTTAGATATGCGGAGAGTTCATCTACTGTCAGTAATTTGGAAGGCATAATAACCTCTGCGGGAATTATAGTAGCTACCAGTTCGTATGGTAATTATAAATATCTATAAACTCTCTGTCAAGAAAATTCTTCATAAGCTATTAAAAGCGCTTTTTATGGAACTGGTTCCCTAATCTGGTGGGGAAGTCAATTTTTGGCGGGGATTGTATTTGATTCGAATCTTTGATCAGATGCCTAAGAAGCAGAATGGGAGGGTGTTCTCGGCGAGGGTATAGGAAGATTTACCACCAGCCGTGTCTTTCGCCGACATCGTTAATTTCTACTATAGCAATGATAACCAGGGCAACATCCCGCATTATGCCCAACCAGGGTCTTGTGCTATCAATAAATTTTCCTCCGGTGGATTTGCCAAAAGACACGGTATCACCATCCTTGCACATAACTGTAGTGCCCACGACCTCATGAGACAAATTGGGGTGGAAATTGGTTGACATTCT
>CAZTSA010000106.1:0-4647 GCA_964616885.1 uncultured Clostridia bacterium | reverse complement strand
TTGGCAAATTTCTGGTGAATGTAAAATGAGTAGTTGGGACAATTCTCGTGCAATAAAAAACGGTAAAACAGGGTTGGCCTTCCGTTCTTATCAAGTTCCGGGAGCCCGTAAAGGATGAGATGGACGAGAGTGCCTACCATCCAGTCCGGGTTGGGTGGACAACCCGGAACGTTTATCACCTTCTTGCCCAGAATCTCCTCCACTGATTTTGCTGCCGTGGGGTTCGGAACAGCCGCCGGTACTCCCCCATAAGAAGAGCAAGTGCCTGCGGCTATTACATATTTAGCATTTCTTCCGAGTTTTTTCGTCCATTCCAATAATGGGATGGGTTTGCCGTTCTTTTCTCCCAATGTGGAATATATACCATTTTCTGCCACGGGAATCGAACCTTCAACAATCAGAATGAACTTACCCTTCGCCTCTTCAGCGATCCTCTCCATAAAGAGGCTAACTCTGTCCCCGGATGCCAACATCAAGTTCGGGTGTACCCTAAGACTAATTATTTTTAGAAGGATCTCACTGATCTTTGGGTGTGTGGTATTAAGAAGTGAAACCGAACAACCAGTGCAGCCCGCTCCCTGTAGCCATAAGACCGGAGGGTTCCCGGCCGCAGCTCTCTCCAGCGCCTCCACCACTTCGGGAATCAGAATTTGGGAAATACCCAAGCCCGCGGCCGAAGCGGCACAAATCTTCAGAAATTCTCTTCTGGTCAAATCCATTCCAATTCTCCCTTATATTACTCTTCCGGACCTTCTTCTTTCTTTCCTTCTTTTGTCTCTTCCTTAGATTCTCTTTCTTTAGTTGCCTTTTTGAATTCTTTGATTCCTTCTCCTATGGATTTTGCAATTTTTGGTAACTTGCCAGCTCCAAAAATAATTAGAACGATAACCAAAATAATTATGAGCTCTGTTACGCCCAGTCCTCCAAACATTCTATTTCCCCCTTAATTCCTCTTACGCCTGACCTCATCGAGGATTAGATTAATCATTTTCCCTATCCTTCTCTGTATTTCAGGTGATAATTCCAGTCCATAAGTCATCTCTTTCGGCTCAATGCCAATTATGACTGTAGGCGGAAGCTTGCCCATTTTCTCGGCCAAGGCAAGTGCCTCCAATACTCCCAGCTGGTGCAGTGAAGTTATTACCCTTCCGGCTTTGATGAGAGAATCATCCACACAAATCCTGTAGGTTCTTCCCGGTTTACCTCCCAATTTAATTGCATCAACAATAATCAACTTCGAAATACCTTCCAACCGGGGAAGGAAATCCGAAAGAGAAGTTCCTCCATCAATAAGTTCGACTTCTTGACCAATTTCCTTCTCCCTTAGCTTCTCAATAATGTGAACTCCTACTCCTTCGTCTCTCAGGAGCAGGTTGCCCACCCCCAGAACAACTGTTTTATCCACTTTCAATATTCTCCCCATCATCTTCCCTGGAAATATTTTCAGACAGTTTCCTCTCTACTTCTTTCCTTACATCTTCCGGAGGTTCCTGCTCAATAGCCTCCCTAAAATCCTCTGTGGTTCTTTTCAGCTCTCTCACAGCCTTCCCGATAGACCTGCCAATTTCGGGCAATCTACGAGGACCAAAAAGAATCAATACCAAAACAAGAATGACGACTAATTCTTGCATTCCCACGTCAAACAAAAAATTCCTCCTCTGTTATCTTACCATTTCAGGTGCCACCAAACGCAACTATCATCCCAATGTCAACAAGCGTTTCTTTACCTTTCTCGACTTCAATTCCACCTGTTTTGTTATCGAAGAAACCTTCTTTAGTTACCGTGACCCCGTATCTTCCTGGAGAAAGACCTGAAAAAGTGAAATTCCCGGAACTATCTGTATCAGTAGTCGCAAGTTCTGACTCATCTGAGATCAAGATTACTTTTGCCCCCTCGACGCCTCCACCGTGGAAAGTATTGTTCACCTTACCTACAATGGTTCCTCCTTCTCCTTTGCCCTTGCTACATCCCAGGATTAGAGATGACCCGATTATTACAGCTAGCGTCAATAGAAATAGTTTCCTCATCTTGCTTCACCTCTCTTCAATTCTGAAGGAAATCTCTGTTTTCTTCACCCGCCCACGAAAGAAGCTTCCAATCTAACATTGAGTTTCTTCATCTTGCCTTCCTTCACCACAAGCTCACTGAGCGAATAAGCAAAGAATCCTGGGCTCGTTACTGTGACACCATAATTGCCGGGCTCAATCTCTGGTAAACTATAATTTCCAGAGCTGTCTGTAGTTGCAGTTACAGCCCAAACTGCTGGAGAAGCTTCCGTAACCTGCTTTAGTGCGGTAATGGTTATCGTCGCACCTTCAACGGGCTTCTTAGTCTCTTTATCAATCACTTTCCCGTAAACTCCTGTCCCTACCATTGGTTTCTCACATCCCGAAACTAATAGCCCTACTGCGACGAAGACCATTGTCAAAATTAACCACCTTTTCATCTCACCCCTCCTAATATTTTTACTATCATCTAAAAGATAATTTTTGTAATAAATTCCTTAGCGACGAACAAACTATCTTTTAATTATTTCTCTATTCCCATGCGGAAACGCGGCCCCAGGCGTTGGGTGCTCTCAGTTCCTTGGGCACTGGCTTAAACTTCTTCATAACTTTTTCAACGGGGTCGCCAACAACTTTAATCTCTTTCATACTGCCAAGACCCAGCTGTTCAGCCAGCACTATGTGGCCGTAGTTCTCTGGCTTGAATCCCATTACCATGGTTTCCACCGTATCGACCGCTACAGGGTCTTTTCCAGCAATAACCAAGTCCATTGAGACAGGGTCTCCTTTAGTAGGCCCGTGTCCTTCACAACCCCAGATTCCGCTGATAACTGCGAAGTCTATCTTCTTAATAGAAACAATATCAACAATCACTTCAGATATCTGGTTGTGAGGCAATCCTACCTTAGGGATTCCGTAAACCCTATTTGGTGCAGAACCTATGGCCTGGTTTTTTAGAGTCCCAGTGATGCCCGTGAGATAATGGGTTTTCATCGGTGAAACGCTAATAATTTTGTTAGCTTCTTCAACCATAACCACTGGCAAAGCGTATTCTTTGAGGGCCAGAGGTCTTTCGGGCTTGTACCACTTATAGGGCGCAGAATTAGTGTCATAGAGCTCAGCTCCTGTTTCCCTGGCCAGTCCTTCGTACCCGTATGTCTTCATATTCGCGATTCCATCGGCATCGGGAGGACCCTCTGCAATGTAGATTTTCTTAGCGCCCTGTTTTTTAGCCAAAATTGCAATTGCTCTCACTACTCTTGGATCAGTATTATAACACTGGATTTCCTCGTTCTTAGTCTTACCTGTCCCAAGAATCAAATTGAAGCTCGCCACCGCATTCGCCTTTATCCACACCACATCTCCCTTTTCAACAGGCAGCCCACCGGCGAGCTTGACCGCCTTAACAACCATCTTTTCGATCTCCAGCTCACTCTTTCTCGACCAGACGGGATACCAATATTTTCCCTTTGCCCAGGGAGGCCCCTGGGGAAGCATGTGCCAGTCCTTGAACTGCCAGGACTTTCCCACCAATTCGTGGTCGTTAGACTTAACAATTGCCACCGTGGGTCCGGCCATAGCTGCTGAAACCCAGGTGAAAATCAGTAGAGCCAAAATGGTAAGAATTTTTTTCATTTTTTTCCTCCCTATATGAATCTGTCCTTGCTTCCCCTCACTTTAAAATCCTCTCCCCAAAGGGGAGAGGGAAGGGGTGAGGAGGATTACCAAATCAAGTTCCTCCTCCCACTACTACAAGTCGGAAATCGACCTTCTCTTTTCCCTTTTCTATATAGATTTCTTCCGCGATTTCATTAAGGTAGTAACCCTGAAGGTACGCTTGAACCTTGTAGGAACCAGTTGGAATGTTGGAAATAGAGTAATTCCCCGAACTGTCAGTGGTAGTCGCAAGCCTTACGCCTTCCGCCGAATATACTGTAACTTCCACATTTCCCACAGGCTTTCCACTTCCCAGCTCGGTTACTTTGCCAAAGATGGTTCCTCCTGCGGAAGGAGTTCCCTTACAGCCAGAAACTAACAATATACCCAAGCTTAGAATTAAACTTAAAAAAATTACTCTTTTCATTTTTTCACCTCGCCTCCTTGATATTTTGTTACATTAACCCATAAAGATATCCAAAGGCAATTCCGCCAATTATAGCAGTCAGAAAATAAATGATGAAAGCCTTTTTCTTTACCAGTACGGCTACAGTAACCATAGGTGATATTCGAGTGGCAGGACCGGCAATAAAGAAAGCCAGTGCTGCCCCTTTACTCATTCCCATGTTCATCAGCCCGTAAATGATTGGAATCGCCCCTCCGCCGCATACATAAAACGGTATACTCATCGCCGCTGCCAGCAGGACGGAAAAGCGAGAAGCGCCAAGGGTCATCACTATGGCTGATGAAGGAACATAAGTATCAACAATTGCTGCAAGTAAAATGGCAAGTAGAAAGTATTTCCCCGGGTATTTGACCATCCCATACATCAACCTGATTGCATCAATCCACTTGTTGCCTGAAGACTTCCGAGTTATTTTCGAGATAAAATCTCTTTTCCTGTTGTTATCAGATTTCCCTGGATTACTGCTAAGGAGTTCAGCAAAGAAATTCTTCTTATTTAAATAATGAAAAATTAATCCG
>CAZTSA010000105.1:0-4709 GCA_964616885.1 uncultured Clostridia bacterium | reverse complement strand
CGTTCTACTTGCCCTGGGGTTCACCTCCAGGACATAGACTACATTATTCTTGACGGCGTACTTGACATTCAACAGGCCCTGCACATTCAATTCCTTTGCCATAGCGTAAGTATTTTTCTTTATTTCTTCTATAATGTCTTCACCTAGGGTATAAGGCGGAAGAACCATTGCACTGTCGCCGGAATGGATGCCTGCTTCTTCAATGTGCTCCATAATACCACCTATCACGCACCTCGTACCATCGGCTATTGCGTCCACATCCACTTCTATAGCGTCTTCTAAGAATTTGTCGATAAGAATTGGATGTTCAGGAGATGCCTCTACTGCTTTTTTCATAAAGTTACTTAAACCTTCCTCATCATAGACTATCTCCATTGCTCTACCACCGAGAACATAGGAAGGCCTTACCACTACGGGATATCCTATCTTGTTTGCTACCTTCCTGGCTCCTTCGAACGAAGTAGCGGTCCCATTATCCGGCTGAATGAGTTTCAATTTCTTGAGCATCTGCTGGAACCTTCTTCTATCCTCTGCCCTGTCTATAGAATCGGGGCTGGTTCCCAAAATCTTTACCCTTTCCTTAGCCAGGGGGACACTTATGTTCAGCGGAGTCTGTCCTCCAAACTGAACTATCACCCCAATCGGCTTTTCAACGTCCACAATATTTAACACATCCTCAACTGTCAGAGGTTCAAAATACAATTTGTCCGAAGTATCATAATCGGTGGAGACAGTCTCTGGATTGCAATTTACCATAATGCTTTCAATCCCTTCTTCCTTCAAAGCATACGATGCGTGACAACAACAGTAGTCAAACTCTATTCCCTGCCCGATTCTATTGGGTCCCCCTCCAAGGATAAGAACCTTCTTGTTGCCGGATGGCTGGCTTTCATCTTGGGTCTCATATGTGGAATAATAATAAGGTTTACTGGCTTCAAATTCTCCGCCACAGGTGTCTACCAACTTATACACTGCTCTTATATTGTTCCTTTTTCTGTAAGCCCTCACTTTTTTCTCCGTGGAATTAAGAAGATAGGCAAGCTGTATATCTGAGAAGCCGTACTTCTTCGCCTTCTTAAGCAACTCTAGTGGAATCTTGATTTTGCTTTTTGCATTTTTCTTTCTATATCTCTTTATCTCTTTTTCGACTTGTACAATTTGTTTCATATTGTCTATAAACCACCTGTCAATTTTTGACAACTCGTAAATCTCATCCACGGCCAGTCCAAGTTTAAGACCAAATCTGACAAAAAATAATCTTTCATCATTGGGTATTCTTATTTTTTCCTTTACTTCCTTAATCAAATCCGGCCAGACCAATCTTAATTCCTCATCTGTGAATCTGTCTTTTCCATCTGAACCCAGCCCGTATCTACCTGTCTCAGTAGACCTTATTCCCTTCTGGAGTGCTTCCTTGAAGTTTCTTCCAATGGACATTGCTTCTCCAACTGCTTTCATTGATGTATTTATGACCCTCTGGGCTTCAGGAAACTTTTCAAAAGTAAATCTGCAAATCTTAAATACGCAGTAGTCAACCGTTGGCTCAAAGAAGGAGGTTGTCTTTCCCGTAATCTGATTTATGACCTCAGGAAGAGTTAAGCCAACAGCCAGTTTTGTAGCAACTCTGGCAATGGGAAAACCTGTAGCCTTAGAAGCCAAAGCCGAACTCCTGGAAAGCCTGGGATTGACTTCTATTATCACAATGTGTCCATTGTCCGGATTCTGGGCAAATTGAATATTTGCACCTCCTCCTGTTATGCCAACCTTTCTTATAATCTTCTTGGATAGATTTACAAATTGTGCGTATTCCTCTCTACTCAAGCTCTGGGATGGTGCAACGACAATACTGTCACCGGTATGTACACCCATTGGGTCCACATTCTCCATTGAAGTGATAATAATAACATTGTCAACGCAATCCCTCATTACTTCATACTCTATCTCCTTCCACCCCAATACAGATTGTTCCACCAAGACTTGCCTGACAGGACTTATCTCCAGACCCTTTATCAGAAATTCCTCCAATTCCTCTTTGTTATAGGCAGTGGAACCGCCGCTGCCCCCTAAACAATACGCCGGTCTCAATATCAACGGAAATCCTATCTCAAGGCCTATCCTCATACCCTCTTCCAGATTTGTCGCAATTCCACTCTTAGGAACGTCTATGCCTATCTCCTGCATCGCCTTCTTAAATAGCTCTCTATCCTCAGCCCTGGAAATAGCTTCAACATTGGCCCCGATGGATTCTACGCCATACTTTTCCAGTATACCTTCTTTCATTAAAAAATAGGCCAGATTCAACCCCGTCTGGCCACCCAAGGTGGGCAGAATGGCATCGGGTCTCTCCTTCATTATTATTTCCGTTAAGGCCTCTACGGTGAGGGGCTCAACGTATGTCACATCCGCCATACCAGGGTCGGTCATAATAGTAGCTGGATTACTGTTTACAAGAATGGTAAAGTAACCCTCTTCCCTTAGAGCCTTGCACGCCTGAGAACCAGAATAGTCAAATTCACAAGCTTGGCCTATCACAATAGGGCCTGAACCTATCATCAATATCTTATGAATATCATTTCGCTTGGGCATGTCAACTCCCCCGATTTACCATCTTCAAGAATCTTGTGAACACATCATTTACCTCATCAAATCCAGGACTTACTGGATAGTACTGGGTGGAAATAAACCTTAAAGCCTGGCTTTCCATCTCTTCAATAGAGTTATCGTTGACATTACGCAGGGTAATGGCGATCTCATCTCTCCTTTTTATTGAATCCTCATCCACAACAAATGAATGGTTCTGAACCGTGATATCCCCTTTATACGAAGAAGGTGATTTGACTGGATAATTTGCACCATGATGGCCTACTTTCAGTTTCTTCAGTCTACCTCCTAAGGCAAGACAGATAATTTCATGTCCTAAAGATATTCCCAAAAGAGGAATTTTCCCCAGGAGCTTTTTAACTACCTCCACAATTCCAGAAATTGCTCCATCTTCTTCTGGTCCGTTAGAAATAATTAAGCCATCGGGATTCAACTCAAGAATCTTATCTACATCGGTATCATAGGGCAGCAATTTAAGATTGCATCCTAGCCTCTTCAGTTGTTCAAGAAAGCCATTTAACACCCCGAGGTCTATTATGGCTATCTTTGGTCCTGACGGATTATCTTTAATTTCTGTAATCTTTTGAACAGAGATAGTTCTTATAAAATCTCTCTTGAGATATTTTTTGTAATCTTCTACCCTGTTAAGTAAACCACGGATCTTTGCATCTTTGCCATCGACAGGAACTACGGTAGAGACTATTCCCAGCATCTCGCCACTGTCCCTGATCTTCACAGCCAATGTCCTTGTATCGACCTCGCTTATCACAACAAGGCATTCTTTCTTGAGAAAATTGTTGAAAGTATCCTCCGCCTGCCAATTGGAATACATCTTACTTTCCTCTTTTACAATCAAAGCCTGTAACCAACATCTTCTCGACTCAGAAAATTTCTTGGCTACACCATAGTTTCCTATTAAGGGATATGTAAAAATTAGAATCTTGCCAGCATTTGCCGGATCCGTCATAATCTCCTGGTACCCAACAACGGCAGTATTTAACACCACCTCTCCTATCCTTTCTCCGGCTGTTCCTATGGAAATGCCCTCAAAATAACTACCATCCTCCAGAACTAATATTCCTCTCATATTGTTCTCCTATTGGCTTTCGGAGTATCGTCAAAAGCTAAAACAGCTATTAATAGGATATTTTTTAGCGTAGGGGCTTGTCCCCGTCCCGATAAACCGGGACGCCCATAAAGGGCTGCACTGCGGATAAACAAAATTACGCCCATAAAAGGCTACACTACAATAAATTTTTGTTAATTTATCGAAGTTCAAAATTTTCACCGTGGTGATGCTCCTGAAGAGGCTATGCAGAATATAGAATCAGGGCACCAAGAGCGATTGCCAGAAGAGCAAGGATGCGTAGAACCAGAAGCGACCTTCCATACCACCACCTGAGCGTACTTCTTATTCTTTCCAGTCCCAGGATAAAAAAGGTAATACCGCCCATGAGAGCCAATATACTAACCGTAACTATGACCCAAGCTACCCTGCTCTTGGGAGCAGCAAATAAAAAGAGAATGCCAACGAGAATCCGCAGGGTGCCCATTACATAGGGCCTTATCCCCTTCTCACAGAAAACCATCCACTGCTTCACCATTTTCGGCCGTAACAGAAAAATAATGCCTATAGCTATGACAACTATGCCCACAAGCTTAAGTAGCGCAAGCATAACCTACCTCCCTATACGTTTACTCTGCATCTATTTTTAGCCGGGCATGCGGAGCCCATCGGGCTTTTGGCAGCTTATAATGCTTTAATATTATAACATCTTTACTATCAGTTGGCAATCTTTTTCTGAAATAGGATATGTCTCTTTCTGGAAGACGGCGGGTTTTTCAGGAGTTATTTTTAGAAAGGCTCGCTGAGTAGGCCGTAAAGTTCCGGTCGTCGGTCTCTAAACACGGGCGAGACGGCTCTCATTTCAAGAAGGTGGTCATTACTAAATTCCGCAAAGAGAACTTCTTCCTTCCCTTCTTTATCTGCATAGGCGAGAGTCTCTCCGTCGGGTCCAGCTATGGCGCTGTGTCCATCGAAATCGTGCCCTTTATATTTGCCTACAGCATTGCATGCCATTACATAGACCCTGTTTGATATTGCATGC
>CAZTSA010000104.1:0-4745 GCA_964616885.1 uncultured Clostridia bacterium | reverse complement strand
GCGAGCAATAGATTTTGTTAGCAAGAAATTCCAGCGACGAGCAAACTAACTTTTAGTCTTCTCTCCGAGCGACTCCGAAAACTATCCCTTCATCCCAATTACGGGCACAAAGCCCTACACTATCAAAAAATTCGTTTATGGCGCTATTTTTTGCTCTTTGAGTTTCTGCTCAATATAGGGTTGATGAATGGCGTCCTTTTTATATGTACCCGTCAAAGAATAGATGATTATGTTCAAAGAGAGTTTCATTGCCTCCAATCTCTGTATCTCTCCACCCGGAACACATTCGTAAATCCAATTGCCAAGTTTATCTCTAACCCACGCTCCTCCTAAGTCATTGTGGGAGTAGATTACCACTGTCTCGCCGTCGATATCGATACCTTCCAGATAGACACTGCCAACCGTCCGACCCATTACACCCGGCGATAGGTAGAACGAACGGAAAACAGCGTGGTCTGGTGGGAGCCTTTTCAGCCCAGTATCAGGGAAAACCCTTTCCATTTCTCTATGCACTGCTTTATCGAAGTCGAGATTTTTCCCTCCAGAGGCATCGTCTATTACCAGTAATCCTCCGCCTGAGAGATACCGCTTAAGGTTCTCTATCTCTTGCGAAGCAAAGGGGCTAAATTCTTCCTGGCCAGTCATATAGAGAAAAGGTGAAGAGAAGAGTTCCGGATCATTTAATGACAATTCTTTTCTCCCTACTTCGGCCTTCACACTGGTGGTCGTTGTCAGGTAGTGGAGAATCTCCTTGTATGCGTTCGGATATGGATCCCAATCTCCACCTTCATAGCGCAATTGGCTGAACACAAACCAGTCCCTCCCTTGGGCTAATATAGGACTAACAATCAAATCAAATATGATTATACCTACGGCTAGTAAGAAGCAAATCTTCCTATGCTCCATCACGAATTACCTCTTTTTCTCTGGGGATTTGCCAGAAAAACCTCCAGAAATAGGAGTCCGGCTATAACAAAGGTTAAATCTCTGGATACTTCTTTTCCATAAAGGAGTTGCAAAATGTCCTTTTCTAAATTAGTTATATTGTCAATTACCTTAATGGGCGCACTGGGTAGAAGTTTTCTTATCTCTTTAGTCTCCATTTTAGTCTGATTAGACTCATTGCTTTCTATATTGAGGTTAACAGGTAAGTATTCACTATTCCATTTTCCATTTGATACGTACGAGAGTTGGTAAATGCCCGGAATTTCCACAGGGCCAAATTCTAAACCGGAGAAATCTCTATTCTGGACAGGAACTACTGAAAATTTCTTGCCTTGAGGGTCATTTATTTCTACAGACTGGGGTAGTTCTCCCACACCTAATTCATATCTTATTACCTCGCCAACAAGAAAAGTTCCTGTTGGCTCTTCCCTAAAATGAGAGAGCGCCAGATATCTTACCATCTGTTGTATAAAAGGTAAGAAGACCGGCTTAGTGGGTAGGTTATTCCAATCTCGATCCAAAGTAGAGGTAAAAAGTAACGCCTTCCCTGCCCCCGGGTATGGGAGTGTCCCTTCAATAAGCAGGGGCGAGCCGTCTTTGAAGCCGAGAACTAATTTTGCAGAGGTCTTAGCCTGACTGGTGAAGTACCTGGAGAAGTTCGCTCGAGTTATATCCCCCTCCTTTCCTCTGGCGAAAACCTGTAGAGTTGGGTGATTAAAGTCTTGAAAACTAATCGATTCTAATTCTTCTTCCCCTTTAGACTTCCCTTTAATCTTGCCCAACTTTGCTGGCAGTAGGTTGCTGAAACTTAGATTATATTCATCAGCATTAACATTGTCACCCAGTGAAAAGACAACTCCCCCTCCTCCTCTAACAAAACCTGTCAGTCTGTCTCCTAAAGAGCTGGAAACATTTCCTACATTAGCCAGGAAAATCACAGAAAAATCATCTAATTTCTCTTTCGGGAACTCGTCCGGCGTTACTACTTTAAACAATAATGGGGAATACGCAAGGGAAACCCCGGAACCTGTTGGTGAGAGGCTGAGTTTTAAATAGAATGTCTCGCTGGAAAAAGAGGAAATTCCGGGATCGCCATCAATCAAAAGCACCTTAATCTTTTCTAACGCGTCTGTCTTAAAGTACAATCTATCATCGGAGGGTAGACTGTCTTCCTGAATTTCCACCTTTCCCAGATAGGTTCCCTGTTGAGGAAAATTGTAGAAGAAATCTTTATCGGCTTCCGTTCCCCCTTTTAAATCTACAAAACCCTGTCCTACCTTCTCCTTAGATTCTCTACCAATTTGAAACTTACTATGTGGCTCCAGGAAAACTGAAACAGATACACGTGGAATATTTTCTTTATGATAATTTCTTATCCTGGCTGAAATTTCGGAGTTTTCCCCTACACTCATTTGACGGCAATCAACCTTAGATACAGCGGCATTGGGAACCAAACCTTTACCCAGATCTACAATAATAAATTTCACTTTAGAGTCGAAGGCTTTTATGATCTTCTCATCAAAACCCTGCCACCCATTGTCTCCCAAATCTGTAACCAGAATAATTTCTCTATTTGGTGAACGGGATGCCTCGAGAATCTTGTATGCCTCGGATATACCGGGGACAAGATTCGTAGTACGGAAACTTAGAGAGGCGGCTTCCAATTTTTCTAGGGGTATCTGCCTGTCATCAGTGAGGTAAGGGATCAGGGGTTTCATCTCGTCAGAAATCAGAAACAGTGCAGTGCGGTCTGTTCTTTTTGCCATTTTTAGAATGCGTCTGGTCACTTTCCTGGCCAATGAGAAACGGCTTTCTCCCTCCTCCACATATCCCATAGAATAGGAGTTATCGATGAGGATTACAGTGCTCCGTGAGACCCCTTCGGCCTGTGCAAAGAGAGGCATTCTCCTTACCACAGGCCTGGCGAAAAGAAGAGTTAAAAGGAAAAGAATAAGAGACCTCAAAACAAGTAGAATTAACTGTTTCAATTTGAAGCGCCTGACTACTGTTGTAGAAGCTAACTGAACGAACTTTATAGTAGAAAATTGCGAGGTTATCGGCCTTCTCCTGGACAGGAGGTGAATAAGTATGGGAATTGAAACTACCGGTAGACCCCACAAGAATGACGGGTTTAGAAATGATATGTTCATATTTCACCTTAACATTTTTCTTCTGGCAAGGTAAGCTCCTAATGCGAAATCGAGCGGAGTCTTTGTGTCAATAAGACAGTAATCTATATCGCTTCTCAGGCAGCTTAACTTGTAAGCCTCTATGAATTCTTTCACAAGCCGTTTATACTTTTCCTGAATGATTTCCGGGTGGGTCAGAATTCTCTTCCCGTTCTCCATATCTTCAAGCCACAAAGCACCCTTAAATGGAAGTTCCATCTCCGTGTGGTCGAGGAGGTGAAAGACAATTAACTCGTGCTTCTTAAAGCGGAAGTACTTCAGAGCCTTCAGAACTTCCTCTTGTTCATCTAAGAGATCCGAAATCAGAATAATTAACCCCCGTCGCTTAGTATATTGCCCTAATTCCTGAAGAGCTCGGTTTATGCCTGTTCTCGAAGACGGAACCAGGTTCTCCAGCTCTTCTAAAATCAGGGAAAGGTGACCTTTACTCTGGCAAGGGGGTATATATTTTTTAATCCCCTCGTCGAAAGTCGCCAGTCCCACCGAGTCTTGCTGTTTGAGCATCAAGAAGGCTAATGATGCTCCTAAATAAGAGCCATACTGAAGCTTGGATATTCCCTGACTTCTATAGCCCATCGAGGCGCTCCTGTCAAGCAGAATATATGCTTTCAGATTTGTCTCTTCCTGATACTGCTTGACGAAGTATTTGTCTTTGCGTCCATAGACTTTCCAATCCACATGCTTGGTCTCATCCCCGGGCGAGTATTCTCTGTGCTGGGCGAATTCGAGACTGAAGCCTCTGTAAGGACTCTGGTGCAATCCTGCAATAAATCCCTCGACAACAAATCTTGCCCTAAGAAGCATGGTGGAAAGTTTAGCCACAACTAAAGGGTCAATATAGGAAAAAGGGAACAGGCTACTTTTTTCTTCCATCGGTCAATAAAAATACTCCTTCATTGTCTTAGATTGCTGATTTTGTAAAACCCTATAGACGCTAGACTCAAGCTTCCCGAACCGTTTCCAGGAGTTTATCTATTACCCCATCGGTGCGCACACCTTCGGCTTCTGCATTAAAGTTTAGTATGATACGGTGGCGAAGCACAGGGTGAGCTAATGCCCTGATGTCTTCCACTGAAACATTGAAGCGACCATGAAGTATTGCCCTTGCTTTGCTTCCCAGAATTAAGTTTTGTGAGCCCCTGGGACTTGCTCCCCAACTGACCCACCTTTTGATGAATTCTGGGGCTCGGGGCGACGATTGGCGGGTCGCTGCCACCAAGTTTACTGCGTAGTCCACCACGTATTCCGATGCCGGCACCTTTCGCACAATTTCCTGTAAATGAATTATTTCCTCGGCATTGAGTGCCTTTTCTAATTTTGCCTGGAAACTCGAAGTGGTTTTGGTGACGATCTCCTTCTCCTCTTCGTATTTGGGATAGTCTATATTCACCTCAAAGAAGAAGCGGTCAAGCTGGGCTTCTGGCAAAGGATAGGTGCCTTCGTGCTCGATCGGATTTTGGGTAGCCAAGACGAAGAAAGGAAGTTCTAAAGGATAGGTATTTCCGCTGGCAGTAACCTTGTACTCCTGCATAGCCTGCAGGAGAGCAGACTGAGTTTTGGGAGGAGTACGATTAATCTCATCTGCCAAGATTATGTTGGCAAAGATGGGTC